>JAIEOO010000312.1 GCA_019750475.1 Acetobacteraceae bacterium
CCCCTCCCCAATCCCCAAAGGATTCGCAGGGGTCCGGGGAGCCCGTGGCTCCCCGGCGGGAGGGGTCTGGGGAGGGCGGAGCCCTCCCCAGCGCCACCAACCCGCAGCGCAGTCGCCGCCTTGCCGCGCCTTGATGCGCTGCTAATGTCCCGCGGCCTTTCGGACCGGAACGAGAAGATGACCTATAAGCGAGTCCTCCTGAAAGTTTCCGGTGAGGCGCTGATGGGTGAGCGCGCCTATGGGCTGGACACCGGCGTGTGCCGGGCCATTGCCGAGGATGTGAGGGGCGTGATCGCTCTCGGCGTCGAGGTGGCGCTGGTCATCGGTGGCGGGAACATCTTCCGTGGCGTGGCGGGCGCGGCTTCGGGGATGGAGCGTGCCCAGGCGGACTACATGGGCATGTTGGCCACGGTGATGAACGCGCTCGCGATGCAGTCGGCGCTGGAGCGTGCGGGCGTGCCGACGCGAGTGCAGAGCGCGATCGAGATGTCCTCGATCTGCGAGCCCTACATTCGCCGCCGTGCCATTCGCCACATGGAGAAGGGGCGCGTGGTGATCTTCGCGGCCGGCACCGGCAATCCCTTCTTCACCACCGACACCGCGGCCGCGTTGCGCGCGGCCGAGATGGGGTGCCACGCGCTGCTGAAGGGCACGCAGGTGGATGGCGTCTATGACAGCGATCCCCGGAAGAACCCGGACGCCCTGCGCTACACGAACCTGACCTATCTCGAGATGCTGGCGCGGGATCTCGCGGTGATGGATGCCGCGGCGATCTCGGTCGCGCGCGAGAACAAGCTGCCGATCATCGTGTTCAACATCCATGAGCCGGGTGCCTTCACCGCCGTGATGAAGGGCGAAGGCCGGTTCACGACCGTCACCGACCACTGAGCTGAGGAGACGCGCGCCATGGCTGCCGCCCCGCCGGACAACAAGGCCCTCAAGGCCGATCTCACCCGCCGCATGGACGGGGCGATGGACACCCTGAAGAAGGAATTCTCGGGGTTGCGGACCGGCCGCGCGTCGCCCTCGCTGCTGGAGCCGATCCGGGTGGAGGCCTATGGCGCGAACCAGGCCCTGAAGGAGGTGGCGAACGTCTCCGTCAGCGGGCCGTCGATGCTGGTCGTTCAGGTCTATGACCGCTCGATCACGAAGCAGGTCGAGGTCGCGATCCGGGACTCCGGCCTCGGGCTGAATCCGCAGTCGGAGGGGCAGACGATCCGGGTGAACCTGCCCCCGCTGACCGAGCAGCGCCGCAACGAGCTGGCGAAGATGGCGGCGAAGTACGCCGAGGCCGCGAAGGTCGCCGTCCGTGGCGTGCGCCGCGACGGGATGGAGCAGGTGCAGGCCTGGAAGAAGAAGAGCGAGATCGGGGAGGACGAGGCGAAGCGCTGGTCCGACGAGGTCCAGAAGCTCACCGACGACTACGTGAAGAAGATCGACGTCGCCGTCGCCGAGAAGGAAAAGGACATCAAGACCGTCTGATGTCCGAGGCCGCGGCCCCCGTGGCGGGCGTGGCGCCGGGTCCGCCCCCGCCGCGACACGTCGCCGTCATCATGGATGGCAACCGCCGCTGGGCGGAGGCGCGCGGGCTGCCCGTGGCGCTCGGCCATCGCGCGGGCGCCGATGCCGCGCGCCGCACCATCGAGGCGGCGATTCGCCACGGCGTCGGCTGGCTGACGCTCTTCGCCTTCTCCTCCGAGAACTGGGCCCGCCCCAAGGAGGAGGTGCAGGAGCTGACGGCGCTGCTGCGCCACTACCTCAAGGCGGAGGTGAGCCAGCTCGTGAAGGAGGGGGTGCGGCTGCGCGTCATCGGCGACCGCGGCCGCTTCGGGCGCGACACGCTCGCGGCCATCGAGGCGGCGGAGCGCGACACGGCGCCGGGCACGCGGCTCAACCTCACCATGGCGCTGTCCTACGGCGCGCGGGCCGAGATCTTGGCCGCGGCGCGCGCCATCGCCGAGGCGGCGCGGGACGGCACGCTCGATCCCGCGGCGCTGGACGAGGCCGCGTTCTCCGGCCGGCTCTACACCGCGGGCATGCCGGACCCGGACCTGATCATCCGCACGTCGGGCGAGCAGCGCATCTCCAACTTCCTGCTGTGGCAGGCCGCTTATGCCGAGTTCGCCTTCCCGCGCGTGCTCTGGCCCGATTTCGGCGGCGAGGCGTTCGCCGCGGCGCTGGCCGATTACGCGGCGCGCGACCGCCGCTACGGCGCGCGTCGCGGCTGAGATGGCGGCGACGTAGGATGGCCGCGAATTGGGGCGACCTGGGCAAGCGCGCCGCGACGGCGGCGGTGCTCGTGCCGGTCGCCGTGGCTGCGGTCTGGCTCGGCGGGGCGCTGTGGGCGCTGCTCGTCGCCGTGGCCGTGGGCGGCATGACCTGGGAATGGGTGCGCATCTGCGGCGGCCGGACGCGCGCCCTTCCCGGGGCGGCGGTTCCGGCCGCGGTGCTGCTCGCGGTCGGCGCCGCCTTCCTGTCCTGGCCCTGGCTCGGCTTCGTCGTGCTCGGCCTCGGCGCCTATGCGGCGGCGAGCCTGGCGACGCGGCGCGAGGCCACGGTGCCGCCCGCCTGGCTGGGCTTCGGCGTGCTCTATATCGGCGTCGCCGGCGTGGCGCTCGTCGAGCTGCGGCATGACGACGCGGCGGGACGGGAGAACGTGCTGTTCCTGTTCCTGGTCGTCTGGGCCTCCGACATCGGGGCGTATCTGGCCGGGCGGCGCTTCGGCGGGCCGAAGCTCTGGCCCGCGGTTTCCCCCAACAAGACGTGGTCCGGCGCGGCGGGGGGGTTGGCGGCCGCCATGGCCGTCGGTGCCGCCGCCGCCTGGGTGCTGGAGCCTGGCAGCGCGTCGGGGCGGGCGGCCCTCGTCGCCGCCGCGCTCGGGCTTGCGACCCAGGCCGGAGACCTGCTGGAAAGCTGGATCAAGCGGCGTTTCGGGGTAAAGGACTCCTCGGGGCTCATTCCGGGCCATGGCGGTCTGCTCGACCGGCTGGACGGGGTGCTGGCCGCGGCACCGGCGGCGGCGTTGCTGGGCACGTGGCTCGGCGCGGGAATTCACTTGTGGAGATAGGCGTAGAGCCTCGGCGGATCACGGTACTGGGCAGCACGGGTTCGATCGGGCGCAGCACCCTCAACCTGCTGGAATCCGCGCCCCCTGGCCGCTTCGCGGTGGAGGCGCTGGTCGCGGGGCGCGATGCCGCGTCGCTGGCGGCGCAGGCGCGGGCGCTCGGCGCGAAGCTCGCCGTGGTGGCGGATCCCGCGTCCTACGGCGCGCTCAAGGCCGCGCTCGCCGGCACGGGGATCGAGGCGGCCGCCGGCGAGGACGCCGTGGTGGCGGCCGCGTCCCGTCCGGCGGACTGGACCATGGCGGCGATCGTCGGCGCGGCCGGGCTGCGCAGCACCCTCGCCGCCCTGGCGCGGGGCGGCACGCTGGCGCTAGCCAACAAGGAGAGCCTGGTCTGCGCCGGGGAGCTGGTGCTCGACCTCGCGCGGCGCAGCGGCGCGACGCTGCTGCCCGTCGACTCGGAGCACAACGCGATCTTCCAGGCGCTCGACGCCCGCGATCCCGCGCTCATCGAGCGCATCACGCTCACGGCGTCGGGTGGCCCCTTCCGCGAGTGGTCGGTGGCCCAGATGGCCGGCGTCACGCCCGAGCAGGCGGTGAAGCACCCGGTCTGGTCCATGGGCGCGAAGATCAGCGTCGATTCGGCGACCATGTTCAACAAGGGGCTGGAGCTGATCGAGGCCGCGCGGCTCTTCCCGGTGCCCGAATCCCGCATCGGCGTGCTGGTGCATCCGCAATCCACGGTGCACGGGCTGGTCCATTACGCGGACGGCTCGGTGCTGGCGCAGCTCGGCAGCCCCGACATGCGCACGCCCATCGCCCACACCCTCGCCTGGCCGGACCGCATGCACGCGGCGGTCCCGCGGCTCGATCTCGCGGCGCTCGGGCGGCTCGAGTTCCACGCGCCGGACGAGGTGCGCTTCCCGGCGCTGCGCCTCTGCCGCGACGCGCTGAAGGCCGGCCGCGGCGCGCCCTGCGCGCTGAACGCCGCGAACGAGGTGGCGGTGGGGCTGTTCCTGGGCCGCGGCCTCGGCTTCCTCGACATCGCGGCGGTGGTGGAGGAAACCGTGGCCCTGCTGGGCGACCGGCCGGTGACCGATCTCGACGCGGTCCTGGCGCTGGATGCCGAGGCCCGGCGCGAAGCCAACCGGCTGGCCGCCCTCCGCGCCGCCGCCTGAAGGGACGCAAGCGGTGCTCGAATTCCTGCCCGACACGATCCGGACGATCCTCGCCTTCGTGGTGGTGCTGGGCGTCCTCGTCTTCTTCCACGAGCTCGGCCACTACCTCGCGGCCCGCTGGCGCGGGATCCATGTGGACGTGTTCTCGATCGGCTTCGGCCGTTCCATCGCGTCCTGGCGGGACCGGCAGGGCACGGAATGGCGCCTCGCCTGGATCCCGCTCGGCGGCTACGTGAAGCTGCACGGCCAGTCGCCGCTCGGCTCGGACGAGCCGCCCGACCCGAACGCGCCGCCCGAACGCCCCGGCCGGACCTTCCACGACAAGCCCGTGCGGGACCGCGCGATCGTCGTGGCGGCCGGACCCATCGCCAACTTCCTGCTCGCGATCCTGCTCTTCGCCGCGCTGTTCGCGACGCATGGCGTGCCGCGGGGCTTGACGGCGATCTCCCAGGTGCAGGCGGGCTCGGCGGCGGAGCGCGCGGGGCTGCTGCCGGGGGACGTGATCGTCTCGCTCGACGGGCGGCGGGTGTCCCGCTTCGACCAGGTCCAGCGCCACGTGCAGCCCCGCGCCGGGGAACCCGTGGCCATCGTGGTCGAGCGCGACGGGCGCGAGGTCGCGGCGACCGTCACCCCCGCGGTGCGCCCCGGCACGGAGGCGGCGCCCGTCGGGGTCCTCGGCATCCAGGGCGGGGGGGCGCGGTTCGAGCGGCTCGATCCCGTCACCGCGCTCTGGGCCGGCACCGTCCAGACGGCGGACATGAGCTGGCAGACGCTCGTCGGCATCTGGGAGATGGTGACAGGAAGCCGCAGCGCCCGCGACCTCGGCGGCCCCATCCGGATCGCCGAGGTGTCTGGCGAAGCGGCGAGCCTCGGCATCGTGCCGCTCGTGAACCTGATGGCGTTGCTGTCCATCAGCCTCGCGCTGCTGAACCTGTTTCCCATCCCGCTGCTCGATGGCGGGCACCTCGTCTTCTACGCCGCCGAGGCGATCCGGGGCCGCCCCCTGCCCCCCCGCGCGCTGGAGATGGGGTTCCGCGCCGGCTTCGCCCTGCTGATCGGGCTCTTCGTTTTCGCCACCTGGAACGACATCGCCCACGGGTCCATCGGGCGCTGGGTCGCGGGGCTGGTCGGATGAGCGGCCGGCCCACCCCCCCTCAGCCCCGGGCGGAGCCGAGGCGCCGCGCCACCCACCCGGCCCGGGGCCGGTCTGGCGGTGCGGGCGGGCGGCCTGTATGGTCCGCCTCCGGAAAATCCAAACGGACGGGACGTTCCTTGCCTTCCTCGCTTCGTGCCCTGCTGCTCGCCACTGTTTGCGCCCTCCCGATGCTGCCCCTGGCGGCGGAGGCGCAGAATCGCGCGCGGCCGGCGGCCGCGCAGCCCGCCGGGGCGATCTCCGCCGTCGAGATCCGCGGCAACCAGCGGATCGAGGCCGACACGGTGCGCAGCTACATGCTGCTGCAGCCCGGCGACGCCTACGACGCCGACCGCGCCGACCGCAGCCTGCGGACGCTCTTCGCCACCGGCCTGTTCCGGGACGTGCGGATCGGGCGCGACGGCTCGCGCCTCATCGTCGAGGTGCAGGAGAACCCGATCGTCAACCGCGTCGCCTTCGAGGGCAACCGACGCGTGTCCGACGACAACCTGCGCCAGGGGCTGGAGCTGCGGCCGCGCGGCGTGTTCACCACGCAGCTCGCCCAGGCGGACCGCCAGCGCATCCTCGACAACTACGCCCGCCGCGGCCGCTTCGCCGCGCGGGTCGAGCCCAAGATCATCGAGCTCGACCAGAATCGCGTGGACGTGGTGTTCGAGATCGTCGAGGGCGACGCGGCCCTCGTCAGCCGCATCAACTTCGTGGGCAACCGCTCCTACTCCGACTCGCGGCTGCGCGAGATCATCGGCACGAAGGAGCAGGCGTGGTACCGCTTCTTCTCCTCCACCGACATCTTCGACCCGGGCCGTCTCGACTTCGACCGGGAGCTGCTGCGGCGGCACTACCTGCGCAACGGCTACCCCGACGTGCAGATCGGCAACGCGACGGCGGAGCTGGCGCCCGACCGCTCCGGCTTCTTCCTGACCTACCAGATCACCGAGGGCACGCGCTATTCGCTGCGCGAGTTGAACATCACCTCGGCCTTCCCGAATCTCGACACCGCGCAGCTCCGCCGCTTCGTCGAGGTCTCGTCCGGCGACTGGTACAACGGCGACGCGGTCGAGCGCTCGGCCCAGGCCCTGTCCGACGCGGCGAATCTGCGCGGCTTCCCCTTCGTGGATGTCCAGCCCCGGGTGGTGCGCGACACCGAGAACCGGCGCATCGACATCACCTTCGAGATCAACGAGGCGCCGCGCGTCTTCGTCGAGCGCATCGACATCCAGGGCAACACCCGCACCATGGACCGCGTCATCCGGCGCGAGTTCCGCCTCGCCGAGGGCGACGCGTTCAACGCGGCCCAGGTGCGCCGCTCGCGGGAGCGCATCCGCAACCTCGGCTACTTCTCCGACGTGCAGATCAACAACGCCCAGGGTTCGGCGCCCGATCGCACGGTCATCACGGCCCAGGTGCAGGAACGCGCGACGGGCGAGGTCAGCGTCGGCGGCGGCTACTCGACCGATGCCGGGTTCCTCGCCGACTTCGGCCTGCGCGAGCGCAACCTGAACGGCACCGGCATCGACGCGCGCATCAACGCGACCCTCGCGCAGCGGCGCAGCCAGGTGGACATCTCGGTCACCCAGCCGTCCTTCCTCGACCGCAACCTCGCGATCGGCGGCGACCTCTTCTACATCCAGCGCAACCTGCAGAACATCGCCCAGTACAACGAGCGCCGCGCCGGCTTCGCGCTGCGCGCCGGCTGGGAGTACAACGAGCGGCTGCGGCAATCGATCTCGTACAGCCTCGTCAACCGCGAGATCTACGACATCGGCGCCTTCGCCTCGCGCTTCGTGCGGGAGCAGCGGGGCTCGACGCTGCTGTCGCAGGTCAGCCAGACGCTGATCTACGACACGCGCGACAGCTTCATCGAGCCGCGGCGCGGCTACTTCATCCGCCTCGGCAACGACCTGGCCGGGCTCGGCGGCGACGTCGCCTATATCCGGACCCGCCTCGACGGCGCCCTGTTCCTCCCGTTCGAGCGGGTGCTGGGCAACCCGGACTTCGTGCTGACCGTCAGCGCGAGCCTCGGGCACATGCACAGCTTCGGCGAACGCACCCCGACCGGCGAGCGCGACCGCATCGTGGACCGCTTCTTCCTGGGCGGCGAGAACCTGCGCGGCTTCGCCATCGGCGGCGTCGGCCCGCGCGACGCCCAGACGGGCGACAGCCTCGGCGGCCGCTTCATGTGGACGCAGAGCACCGAGATGCGCTTCCCGCTGCCGGGCGTCCCCTCGGAACTCGGGCTGCTCGGGCGCGCCTTCATCGACGTGGGCTCGCTCTACGACAGCGTCCGCAGCCAGCCGGGCGCGGTCGTGCTCAGCAGCGCGGCCGCGCGCGCCTCGGGCGGCGTCGGCATCTCCTGGCGCAGCCCCTTCGGCCTCATCAACATTGACGTCGCGCGACCGATCGCGAAGCAGCCCTACGACCAGACGCAGGTGTTCCGCTTCGGCTTCGGCACGCGGTTCTGACGCCGGGCCACGGCGCAAGCTTCACGGACAGGCATTAAACCATGTTGAACACCCGTTTCTCCCTGGCGGCCGTGGTGGCCCTGGCGCTGTCGCCCGGCCTCGCCGCGGCGCAGCAGAACCAGGAGTGGTTCATTCCCGGTCAGGGTCAGGGGCAGCGCCCGCCGCAGGCGCAGCAGCCGCAGCAGCCCCGGCCGCAGCAGCCCGCGCAGCAGCAGCCGGCCCAACGCCCGCCGCAGCAGGCCCAGCGCCCCGCCGCCCTGCCCCCGGGCCAGCCGCCGCCCACGGCCGTCATCGGCATCGTGGACATCCCCGAGATCCAGCGCGTCTCCACCGCCTTCAACCAGGTCCGCGAGGAGATCGAGCGCCGCCGCACGCGCCTCAACGACGACCTCCAGCGCGAGCAGAACGCCTGGCGCGACGCGCAGCAGGGCCTCGCCACCCAGCGCGCGTCCATGAACCCGGATCAGATCCGCAACGCGGAGCGCGCGCTGCAGGATCGCATCACGGACAGCCAGCGGATCTTCCGCAACCGCTCCCAGGCGATCGAGCAGGCGGCGCAGCAGGCCCTCGTCCAGATCGAGGAGAGCCTGGCCACCGTCGTCCGTCAGGTGGCGGCCAGCCGCAACGTGAACATCGTCCTGCCGCGCCCCCTCGTGATCATGAACGAGCCGGGCTTCGACCTGACGGAAGAGGTGGCGCAGCAGTTCAACCGCGTGCTGCGCACCGTGACGATCGCCCCGGAATCGGACGGCGCGGCGGCGCCGGCCCAGCCCGCGGCGCAACAGCCGCCGCGCCCGGCCCAGCCGCCCGCGCAGCAACAACAGCAGCAGCGGCGGAACTAGGCCCGGGTGCCGTGGCGGCGGATCCGCGCTTTCACCCCCAGGCCGGACCCCAGACCCTCGCCGCCATCCTGGCGGCGAGCGGCGCCACCTCCACGGGCGACCCGGCGCGGCGCTTCCGCGGCGTCGCGCCGCTGCAGGAGGCAGGCCCGGAGGAGGTCAGCTTCCTCGACAACAGGCGCTACCTGCCCGCCCTCAAGGCGAGCCGCGCCGGCGCCGTGGTGCTCTCCGAGGCGATGGCGGCCGACGCGCCCGAAGGGTGCCTGCCGCTCCTGTCGGCCGCGCCCTACCTCGCCTTCGCGCGAATCGCGGCCCTCTTCCACCCCAACCCCACGCCGCGGCCGGGCATCCATCCCTCCGCCGTCGTCGCGGCGGATGCCCGCATCGGCGAGGGCACGGAGATCGGTCCCCTCGCCGTCATCGGCGCCGGGGCGGAGATCGGGCCGGGCTGCCTGATCGGCCCCCACGCCGTGGTGGGGGACGGCGTCGTGCTCGGCGCGGGCTGCCGCATCCTGGCCCATGCCAGCATCAGCCACGCCCTCTGCGGCGCCCGCGTCACGCTTCACCCGGGGGCGCGCGTCGGCCAGGAGGGCTACGGCTTCGCCGTCGCGCCCGATGGCCGCTTCGAGACCATGCCGCAACTCGGCATCGTGCGGCTGATGGACGATGTCGAGATCGGCGCCAACGCGTGCGTGGATCGCGGCAGCCAGTCGGACACCGTGCTGGGCCCGGGCACGCGCCTCGATAACCTCGTGCAGATCGGCCACAACGTGCAGACCGGGCGGGGCTGCGTCATCGTGGCGCAGGCCGGCATCTCCGGCTCGACGACGCTCGGCAACTTCGTCACGGTCGCCGCCCAGGCCGGCCTGACCGGCCACCTGACGGTCGGCGACAAGGCCCGCATCGGTGCCCAATCCGGCGTCATGAACGACATCCCAGCCGGGCAGGACGTGTTCGGCAGCCCTTCGCTCCCGGTGAAGGAGGCGTTCCGGGCCATTGCAACGCTGCGCCGGCTGGCGGAGAAGACGCGCGGGGAGAAGCGCTAGGACCACCCATGGACGCCGCCGCAGACACACCGACGACACCAGCCACGCTCGAAGCCTATGACATCGCCCGCATCATGCAGGCGATCCCGCACCGCTACCCGTTTCTCCTCGTGGACCGGGTGGTGGACGTGGTGCCCGACCAGGCGGCGACCGGCATCAAGAACGTCTCCATCAACGAGGCCTTTTTCCAGGGGCATTTCCCGGCCGAGCCGGTGTTCCCGGGCGTGCTGATCATCGAGAGCATGGCGCAGACCGCGGCCGTCCTCGTCGTCGCGACGCTCGGGCCCTCGGCGCAGGGGAAGCTCGTCTATTTCATGTCGGTGGAGGGCGCGAAGTTCCGCCGCCCCGTCGTTCCGGGCGACCAGATGCACATCCATGTGACGAAGCTCCAGAAGCGGATGAGCGTCTGGAAGTTCTCCGCCGTCGCCAAGGTGGACGGCCAGGTCGTGGCCGAGGCCAGCTACGCCGCCATGATCCGGGACCGCTGATCTCTTGGACGCGCTTCACCCCTCGGCGGAGATCCACCCCTCCGCCGTGATCGCCCCCGGCGCGCGCATCGGCGCCGGCTCCCGCATCGGACCCTTCTGCACCCTCGGCCCGGACGTCGTGCTCGAGGCCGGCGTCGAGCTCGTGTCCCACGCCGTCGTGGACGGCCGCACCCGGATCGGCGAAGGGGCCAAGCTCATGCCCTTCGCCTCGGTCGGCCTCCCGCCGCAGGACCTGAAATACAAGGGCGAGCCGACCGGCTGCGAGATCGGCCCGAGGACGCAGCTCCGCGAGCACGTGACCGTCCATCGCGGTTCGGTCGGCGGCGACGGCGTCACGCGCGTCGGCGCCGATTGCCTGCTGATGGCGTGCAGCCATGTCGGCCATGACTGCCGCGTGGGCGACCGCGTCATCCTCGCGAACAACGTCATGCTGGGCGGCCATGTCCAGGTGGGCGAGCAATGCTTCCTGGGCGGGGGCGCGGCCATCCACCAGCAGGTGCGGATCGGCCGCCACGCCATGGTGGGCGGCCTCGCCGGCGTGACGAACGACATCCCGCCCTTCGGCAACGTCTTCGGCCTGCCCGCGCGCCTCGTCGGGCTCAACGTCGTCGGGCTGCGCCGCCGCGGCTTCTCGCGCGAGAACCTGCACGCGCTGCGCGCCGCCTTCCGCCTCATCTTCCGCGACCCCGGCACCTTCGCCGAGCGGATGGCGCTCTGCGCCGGGCGCTTCGCCGGCGACAAGCTGGTGGAGGAGGTGCTGGCCTTCCTCCAGGCCGCGGACCGCAAGCGCGAGCTGATCCGCCCCGGCCGGATGGCCGCCGAACTCGGCGGCGAGCAGGAGGACAGCGGGGAGGACAACGGGGAGGCGTCGTGAGCGCGGCCCCCTCCCCCCTCGGGCTGATCGCGGGGGGCGGTCCCTTCCCGCTGAAGATCGCCGCGGCCGCGCGGGCGCAGGGGCGGCCGGTCTTCGTCGTCTGCGTCCGCGACTTCTGCGACCCCGCCCCCTACACCCCCTATCCCCACGCCATCGAGCGCGTGGGCGCCGGGGGGGCGATGATCCGCCACATGCGCGCCGCCGGCGTGCGGGAGGTGGTGATGGCCGGGCGGGCGAAGCGCCCCTCCCTGCTCTCGCTCATGCCCGATGCCTGGACGGCGCAGGCCCTGGCGCGCATCGGCCCGGCCGCCTTCCGCGGCGACGACACCTTGCTGCGCGCCGCCGCCCGGCTGCTGGAGGAGGAGGGCTTCCGCCTGCTGGCGCCGCACCAGGTGCTGGACGAGGTCCTGTCCGACCCCGGGCATCTCGCCGGTCCCGTGCCGGACGAGGTGGCGCGCGGCGACATCGCGCGCGGCATCGCCGTGCTGCGGGCGCTGGCGCCGCAGGATGTGGGCCAGGCCTGCGTGGTGCAGCAGGGCCTCGTCCTCGGCGTCGAGGCGATCGAGGGCACGGATGCGCTGCTCGCCCGCTCCGGCGAGCTGCGCCGTGAAGGCCCGGGCGGCGTCCTGGTGAAGCTCATCAAGCCGCAGCAGGACCGGCGGCTCGACCCGCCGGTGATCGGCCCGCGCACGGCCGAGAACGCGGCCGCCGCCGGGCTGCGCGGCATCGCCGTCGAGGCGCGCGAGACGTTGATCACCGAGCGCGCCGCCACGCTTGCGGCCTGCGACGCCGTGGGCATCTTCCTCACCGCCATCGAACCGGAGAATTTCCAGCCATGAGCCGCTTCCTGCACACCATGCTGCGCGTCGGCGACCTCGACCGCAGCGTGAAGTTCTACACCGATGTCCTCGGCATGAAGGAGCTCCGCCGGCGCGACGTGCCGGACGGCAAGTACACCCTCGTCTTCGTCGGCTACGCCGAGGAGAACGAGCAGGCCGTGATCGAGCTGACCTACAACTACGGCGTGGACACGTACGAGATGGGCAACGCCTACGGCCACATCGCCCTCGGCGTGCCCGACATCTACGCCGCAGCGGAGAAGATCCGCGCCGCCGGCGGCAAGGTCACGCGGGAGCCCGGGCCGGTGAAGTTCGGCACCACGCTCATCGCCTTCGTCGAGGATCCGGACGGCTACAAGATCGAGCTGATCCAGCGCTGACGTGACGTTCCGCGCGGCAGGGTCCATCCTGCCGCGCATGACCACCGACCCTGCCCTGATGACGGCCGAGGAGCTCCTCGGCCTCTACGCTCGCCGCGCCCTCTCCCCCGTCGAGGCCCTGAAGGCCGTGATGGAGCGCGTGGCGCGGATGAACCCGTGGGTCAACGCCTTCGCCGCCATGAACCCGCGCGCCCTGCAACAGGCGGGCGAGAGCGAGGCGCGCTGGATGGCCGGGCGGCCGCTGGGGCCCCTCGACGGCGTGCCCGCCACCGTGAAGGACCTGCTCAACCTCGCGGGCTTCCCGACGCGCCGCGGCAGCCGCGCCACCGACGCGACGCCCGCGACCGAGGACGCGCCCGCCGTGATGGGGCTCAAGCAGGCCGGCGCCGTCATCCTCGGCAAGACGACGACGACCGAGTTCGGCTGGAAGACGCCGGGCGACTGCCCGCTCCACGGCATCACCCGCAACCCCTGGAGCCAGCGGCGCACCCCGGGCGGCTCCTCCTCCGGCGCCGGGGCCGCGGCGGCCGCCTGCTTCGGGCCGCTCCACATCGGGACGGATGCGGGCGGCTCCATCCGGATCCCGGCCGCCTATTGCGGCGTGGTCGGCGTGAAGCCCTCCTTCGGGCGGGTGCCGCAATGGCCGCTCGGCGCCTTCGCCAACGTCGCCGTCGCCGGCCCCATGGCGCGCAGCGTGCGCGACGCCGCGCTGATGATGAACGCCCTGGCCCGCTTCGACCTGCGCGACCCCTTCTGCCTGCCGGACGACGCGCGCGACTGGCGCGACGGGATCGAGGACGGGGTGCGGGGCCTGCGCGTCGCCATCGTCACGCGCATGGGGTTCGAGCCGCCGCTGGACGAGGAGGGCCGCACGGCGCTCGAGCAGGCGGCGCGGGCGCTCGCCGCCGAGGGGGCCGTGGTCGAGGAGGCGAATCCGGACCTGCCCGACACCCGCGCCATCTTCGGCCGCGTCTGGGGCGCGGCGCTCGCGAAGCTCGTCAGCGGCATCCCGGAGGACCGGCGCGCGCTGCTCGACGAGGGCATCGCCGACATCGCCGCCCGCGAGTCGCGCGCGAGCGCGGTGGACATGCTGACCGCCGACGCGCTCCGCATCGAGGCGGCGCACGCCATGGCGCGCTTCCACCAGCGCCACGACCTGGTGCTGACCGCGGCCACCCCCACCGCCGCCTTCGCCGCCGACCAGCCGACGCTGCAGCCGCAGCAGGCGCTCTGGCGCGACTGGGCGCCCTGGACCTTCGCCTTCAACCTGACGCGGCAGCCCGCCGTCGCCGTGCCCGTGGGCCTCGATTCCGAGGGCATGCCGCGGGCCGTCCAGGTCGCGGCGGCGCTCTACCGCGACGACCTCGCCTTCCGGGCGGCCCGGGCGATCGAGCGCCAGGTGGAGGCACCCGCGGCACCTGCATAGTCGCCGCTTCGTCAAGGCCCTTGTAACGCAACTGCAAAGGTGCTTCACGCCGGCCGCCGGCTCGCCCCCCGAGTCCGGCGCGACAACGACTCTCGGGAGAAGCACCGGCATGCGGCTCGTCACCTTCGATGACGGCAAGGGCGCGCGCGTGGGCGCGCTGTCGCCACGGGACGAGGTGCTCGACCTCGCGGCCGCCGATCCCGGCCTGCCGCGCGACATGCTGGGCCTGATCGCCCTCGGCGCCGAGGCCGCCCGGGCCGCCGCCGCGAGAGCGCCCGTCGCGACCGGCGCGAAGCTGCTCGCCCCCATCCCCCGCACGCCCAAGAACGTCTTCTGCGTCGGCAAGAACTACCACGAGCACGCCAAGGAATTCGCCGGATCCGGCTTCGACGGCGGCGCGAAGGACGTGGTGCCGCCCTACCCGGTCGTCTTCTCCAAGCCCCACACCGCGATCATCGCGAATGGCGAGCCCATCCTGTCGGCGATGGATCCCACGGGCGGCCTCGACTACGAGGGCGAACTCGCGGTGGTGATCGGCAAGGGCGGCCGCGGCATCGCCAGGGCGGACGCGCTGAAGCACGTCTTCGGCTACACCATCGTCAACGACGTCACCGCGCGCCACCTCCAGAAGCGCCACTCGCAATGGGTGCTGGGCAAGGGCCTGGACAGCTTCTGCCCGATGGGCCCGGCCATCCTCACGGCCGACGCGGCGCCGGACCCGACGCAGCTGACCCTCACCACCTGGGTCAACGGGGAGCGCCGGCAGCACGCGCCCGTCAGCGACCTCATCTTCGACATCCCGACGCTGATCGAGGCGATCAGCGCCGCCATCACGCTGGAGCCCGGCGACGTGATCGCGACGGGCACGCCGGCCGGCGTCGGCATCGGCTACAACCCGCCCGTCTTCCTCAAGCCCGGCGACGTCGTCCGCATCGAGGTGCCGGGCATCGGCGTGCTGGAGAACGCGGTCGCATGACGCGCAACCTGTCCCGCACGCTGGTCGCGCGGCGCCGCCTGATGGCGGGCGTCGCCGCCCTGTCCGGCGCCTCGCCGGCGATGGCGCAGGGCGATTTCCCGGCCCGCCCCATCACCCTCGTGGTGCCCTTCCCGCCCGGCGGCCAGGCCGACCTCGCCTCCCGCCCGGTGGCCGGCGCGCTGGAGCGCATCCTGCGCCAGCCCGTCATCGTCCAGAACCGCGCGGGCGCGGGCGGCGCCATCGCCACCGCCTTCGTCGCGCGCGCGCCCGCCGACGGCCACACGCTGCTCATGTCGCTCTCGACGCTCGCCGCCATCCCGGAGAGCGAGCGCCTGTTCAACCGCGCCCCGCCCTACGAGGTGAACCAGCTCGTCCCCATCGCGCGCGTCCTGTCCGACGCGCCGATCCTGGTCGTCCGGGCCGACAGCCCCTGGCGCACCGCGCAGGAGTTCGTCGCCGCCGCGCGCGCGCGGCCCGGCGACATCACCTACGGCTCCGGCGGCAACTACGCGACGCTGCACCTGCCGATGGTGATGCTGGAGCAGGCCGCGAACGCCCCCATGCTGCACGTGCCCTTCCAGGGCGGCGGCCCGGCCGTGACCGCGGTCCTCGCCGGCCAGGTGCAGGCCGCCGCGGCCGCGCCGGGCCTCGTCCTCCAGCATGTCGAGGGCGGGCGCCTCCGCGCGCTGGCGAGCTGGGGCCGCGACCGCTCCCCCGCCTTCCCCCAACTTCCCACCCTGCGCGAGCTCGGCTGGGAGAGCGCGGAGTTCTACAACTGGGCCGGCGTCTTCGCGCCTGCCGCCACCCCCGCCCCCATCCGCGCCCGCCTCGACGCCGCCATCGCCGAGGCCATGGCGCAGCCCGAGCTGAACCGCGCCTACGAGGCCGCCGGCAGCCGCGGCGCACACCTCAACGCCGACGCCTTCGCCGGCTTCCTCGCGGACGACACGCCCCGCATCGTGGCCGCCGTCCGCCGCATCGGAAGGGTCGAGTAGCCATGCGCACGCCCATCATGCAGCGCCGCGCCCTGCTGGCCGGGGGCGCCGCCCTCACGGCGGCCCCGGCCCGCGCGCAGGAGGCCTTCCCCGGCCGCGCCGTCACCATGGTGGTCGGCTTCCCGCCCGGCGGCCAGGCGGACCTCGCCGCGCGGCCGGTGGCGCAGGCGATGGAGCGCCATTTCCGCCAGCCCGTCGTGGTGCAGAACCGCCCGGGCGCGGCCGGCGCGCTGGGCAGCGGCTTCGTCGCCCGCGCCGCCCCGGACGGCTACACGCTGCTGATGGCCCTCTCCTCGCTGGCGGTCATCCCGGAGGCCGAGCGGCTGTTCGGCCGGCCCGCGCCCTACGAGGTGAGCCAGTTCGCGCCCATCGGCCTCGTCAACGCCGACCCCACCATGCTCGCCGTCCCGGCGAACGCGCCCTGGCGCAACGTGGCCGAGTTCGTGGCCGCCGCCCGCGCCCGCCCCACCGAGATCCCCTACGGCTCCTCCGGCGCCTACGGCACGCTGCACGTGGCGATGGAGATGTTCGCCGCCTCGGCCGGCATCCGCCTGCTGCACGTGCCCTTCCAGGGCGCCGGCCCCGCCATCACCGCCCTCCTGTCCGGCAACATCCAGGCCCTCGCCTCCGCGCCCGGCACGCTGACGCAGCACGTCCAGTCCGGGCGCCTGCGCGTCCTGGCCTGCTGGGGCAAGGAGCGCGCGCCCGCCTTCCCCGAGGTGCCCACCTTCCTGGAGCTCGGCTTCTCCGAGGTCGAGTTCTACATCTGGGCCGGCCTCATGGCCCCGGCCGCCGTGCCCGCCCCGGTCCTGACGCGCCTGCGCGAGGGCTTCCGCGTGGCCATGCAGGACGCCGAGGCGAACCGGGCCTTCCAGGCCGCGGGCAGCCCGCCGCGCTACCTCGACGCCCCGGAGTTCGCGCAGTTCCTCGCCGAGGACAGCGCGCGCCTCGTCCGGGCCGTGCAGCGCATCGGGCGGGTGGAGTAGGCGGCGGCCCCGCGTCGCGGGGCGCGTCTCCACCCGGCGCGGGCGGGCCCCGCCAACCGCTGCGGCACGACCGCGTTGGCGCCGCATGGCCCTGCTCACCGCCGAGGATCTCGCCCGCCACCGCTGGTTCACCTGGGCGCTGCTCGGCGCGCTCGGCGGCGTCGCGCTGTGGCTCTGGGCGATCGGCAAGGGTTCCGCCGCCTGGGGCACGCTCGCGGCGCTGCTGGGCTGCCTCGGCCTGATCCTCCCGCCGCGCGAGCGCATGCCCGTCCTGCCCCCCCGGCTCCGCCGCCTGCCGCGCTGGGCGGACGCGCTCCCGGTCGCCGGCACCATCCTGACCTCGCCCGGCTACGGCCTCGGCTGGTTCTACGGCGTCAATCCCTTCGACGAGGTCGTCCACCTGGTGAACGGGGTCTTCGCCGGCGCCATCCTGGCCGGGCTGGTGCTCGCCGACGGGCGCCGTCGCGGCGTCAGCGAGATCGCGGGCATCGGCCTCGCCGCCGGCCTCACCCTCGCGCTCGGCTGGGAGGCGTTCGAGTGGGCGACCGGACTCGTGGGCGACTGGCGCGACACCGCGTCGGACATCGCCATCACGGCGGGCGGGGTCGGCCTCGGCGCGGCGACCGTCGCGGTGCGCGCGGCGCCGCGCTGGAGCCTGGCGGACCATCCCGCCGAGTGACCGCGCCATGCGCGTCGCGACCTGGAACATTCATCGCGGCCGCCCCGCCTTCGGCCCCTTCCGGCCCGAGCGGATCGTCGCCGTCCTGGCGGAACTCGACGCCGACCTCGTCGCGCTTCAGGAGGCGCAGCATCACTTCGACCGCGCGCGCCCCATGCTCGACGAGGCCGCCCTGCGGCGCGAGGCGGGGCTGCGCGTGCTGCGCGCCGTCGCCGGCCAGCAGGGCTGGCGCGCCAACCTGCTGCTGGCGCGCGACACGGTCCGCCTCCGCGCCGGGCCGAAGCCGTTGCTGCTCGGCGGGTGGGAACCGCGCGGTGGCTTGCTGGCGCTGCTCGACACGCCGCTCGGGCCGCTGCGCGTCGCCACCGCGCATCTCAGCCTGACCCCGGGGCGCCGCGCCGCCCAGGCGGCGATCCTGCTGGAGGCGCTCGCGGATGACCCGGCGATGCCGACGCTGCTGCTCGGCGACCTGAACGAGGCCGTCACCGACGGAGCGCTCTCGCGCCTCGCGCCGCGCTTCACCCTCCTGCCCCCCGCGATCGCGACCTTCCCCTCCTTCGCGCCGCGCCTCGCGCTGGACCGCGTGATGACGGCGCCGCCCGGGATGATCGCGCGCCTCGTCGCCCACGACACGCGGGCGGCGAGACGCGCGTCCGATCACCTGCCGCTGGTGGCGGAGCTCACCGCGCAAGGCCCCGCGCGGAGCGAACGGGCGCGCGGCGCGCCGCCGAGCTGAGTCCGCCCCGGCGCGAGGCGCCGGTCAGTGGCGCCCCCCGCCATGG
>JAIEOO010000037.1 GCA_019750475.1 Acetobacteraceae bacterium
AGAGGCCGGTGCCGGAACGCCCGCCCGCCGATCGCGCGGGGGAGGCCGCGCTGCGCGCCGAGCTCGCGCGCCGCGAACAGGCCGCCTTCGAGCAGACCGCCGAGGCCCTGCGGGAAGCCCTGCGCAACGATCCCCGCCTCGCCGAGGTCGCGCAGCAGGTCCTGATCGAGACCGTGCCGGAAGGGCTGCGCATCCAGCTCCTCGAAGCCGATGGGCAGCCCATGTTCGCCCTCGGCGGCGGCCAGCCGACGGAGCGCGCCCGGGCGCTGATCCGGCGCGTGTCGGACGCCGCGCAGCGCCTGCCCAACCCGCTCACCGTCACCGGCCACACCGACAGCACGCCGTTCCGCGCCGGCGGCCGCACCAACTGGGATCTCTCGGCCGAGCGCGCCAACGCCACGCGCCGCCTGCTGCAGGAAGCGGGCATCCCCGACGCCCGGCTGCGCGGCGTGACCGGCATGGCCGACCGCGAGCCCCTGCTGCCCGACCGCCCGACCGATGCCGGGAACCGCCGCGTCGCCATCACCCTCCTGCGGGAGGCGACGCCGTGACGAGCATCCTGGGCTTCGTCTTCCTGCTGGTGATGGTGTTCGGCGGCTATCTGATCGCCGGCGGGAAGTTCGGCATCATCATCGGGGCCCTGCCGTTCGAGATGATGATGATCGGCGGCGCGGCCATCGGCGCCTTCCTGATGGCCAACGACATGCACACGGTGAAGCACACCGCCGGCGGCTTCGGGAAGATCCTGAAGGGCGCGCGCTTCAAGGGGCAGGACTACAAGGACCTCCTGGCGCTGCTCTACTTCTTCGTGCGGCTGGCGCAGCAGAAGGGGGCCATGGCGCTCGAGCCCCATATCGAGAAGCCGGATGAGAGCCCGGCCTTCGCCAAGTTCCCCAACATCCGGAAGGACCACCACGCCGTCGCCCTCATCTGCGACTACCTGCGCATGGTCGGCATGAACGCCGACGACCCCCACCAGCTCGAGGACATCATGGCGCGGGAGCTCAAGAAGCTCCGCGAGGAGGAGCTGCACCCCTCCCACGCCATGCAGAACGTGGCCGACGCCCTGCCGGCGCTCGGCATCGTCGCGGCCGTGCTCGGCGTCATCAAGACCATGGGCTCGATCGACCAGCCGCCCGCCGTGCTCGGCAAGATGATCGGCGGCGCGCTGGTCGGCACCTTCCTCGGCGTGCTGCTGGCCTACGGTCTGATGGGCCCGCTCGCCGCGAGGCTGAAGGGCATCGTCGAGGAGGAGGCCGCCTATTACGAGGTGATCCGCGCCGTCATCGTGGCCCACCTCCACGGCAACGCCCCGCAGGTGAGCGTGGAGGCCGGGCGGAAGATCGCCCCGTCCCACCACATGCCGAGCTTCGCCGAGCTGGAGGCCGCCCTGCAGGAGCTGGCGATCTGACGCGACCGCGCGATCCCGCAACGCGGGATCACGCGGTTGCCGTCGCCGGGAGGTGATTCCCGGCTTCGGCGTCTCCGCCTTTCTACTCCGCCGCCGCCTTGGGCTGCGCCCCCGGCCGCCGCGCCCGCAGCCGCCGGATGCGGCGCGCATCGGCGTCCAGCACGCGGAACTCGATGCCCGAGGAGTGGGAGACGATCTCGCCCCGCGCCGGCACGCGCCCGGCCAGGGTGAAGACGAGGCCGCCCACCGTGTCGATGTCCGCGCCGCGCTCTTCCTCGGTCAGCGTCGCGCCCAGCTTCTCCTCGAAGGCGGCGATGGGCGCGCGGGCGTCGATCTCCCACACGCCTTCCGCGCGCTCCAGGATCTGCGGCGCGCCGATCTCGTCGTGCTCGTCGGCGATGTCGCCCACGATGGTCTCGACCAGGTCCTCGATGGTGATGAGGCCGTCGATGCCGCCATACTCGTCCACGACGAGGGCCATGTGCATCCGCGCCTCGCGCATGCGCAGCAGCAGGTCGAGCACCGGGACGGACGGCACCACCAGCAGCGGCCGGCGCAGGATCGCGTGCAGCGAGAACGGGGTGTTGCGGCCGACGGCGGCGATGATGTCCTTGATGTGGACCATCCCCACCACGTCATCGAGCTGCCCCTGATAGACCGGGTAGCGGCTGTGGCCCTCGCGCTGGATGGCGGCCATCGCCTGCTCCAGCGTCAGGTCCACCGGCAGCGCGATGATGTCGGCGCGCGGCAGCATCACGTCGTAGGCCGTGGCGCCCCGCAGCTTCAGCACGTTCGAGAGCAGGGCCCGTTCGTGCGGGTCGAGCTGGCGGCTCTCCGACGCCTCGGGCTGGTTGGTCGCCTCGATCAGCTCCTCGACGCGGTCGCGCAGGCTCTCCTGATCGCGCCGGCCGAACAGGCCGCGCAGGCGCCGCAGCACCTGGGGGCGGTTCTCCGTGTCGCTCATGCCGCGCGCCTCGAGCCCGTCCTCTGGGCGTTGTGCTTCCACGGGTTGGGGAAGCCCAGGCGATGGAGGATGCGCGCCTCCGCCTGCTCCATCCGGCGCGCCTCCCCGGCGGAGAGGTGGTCATGCCCCAGCAGGTGCAGCGTGCCGTGGACGACGAGATGCGCGAAATGGGCGCGCATCGTGCGGCCCTCCGCCGCGGCTTCGCGCCGCAGGGTGCCGAGCGCGATGGCGAGGTCGCCCAGCGTGCCGGCCCCCTCGGGCGCCGGGAAGGAGAGGACGTTGGTCGCCTTCTCCTTGCCGCGGAACCCGCCGTTGAGGCGCTTCAGCTCGGCGTCGTCCGAGAGGAGGAGGGTCAGGTGCCCCGACATGCCCTCGAAGGCGAGGGCGGCCGCCACGGCCCGGCGGGCCAGGGAAGGCGCGTCCGGCACGGCGGCGAGCCAGCCCGGCGCCTCCAGCAGGACGTCCACTTCGCTTGAAAGCCCGGCCGGGGCAAAGCCCCCGCCGGGCGGTCTACTTCCCGATCCCATCCCGATCCTTCGCGCGGCCCGGCTGCCCGCGGGCCGCATCCGCCCTTCCATACGCGGCAACGATGCGTCCCACCAAGGGGTGACGCACGACGTCGCGCTCGTCGAAATGGGCGAAGCCGATCCCCGGGACCTCCCGAAGGACCCGCAACGCTTCCACCAGGCCGGAGGTTGCCCCCGGCGGCAGGTCCACCTGCGTCGGGTCCCCGGTGATGGCCATGCGGGTGCCTTCGCCCATGCGCGTCAGGAACATCTTCATCTGGGCGGCGGTCGTGTTCTGCGCCTCGTCCAGGATGGCGAAGCAGTGGGCGAGGGTGCGGCCGCGCATGAAGGCGAGGGGCGCGATCTCGATCTCCCCCGCCGCGATCCGCCGCGCCACCTGATCGGCCGGCATCATGTCGTGCAGCGCGTCGTAGAGCGGGCGGAGATAGGGATCCACCTTCTCCTTCATGTCGCCGGGCAGGAAGCCCAGCCGCTCCCCCGCCTCGACCGCGGGGCGGGAGAGGACGATGCGGTCCACCTGCCCGGCCAGCAGCAGGGCGACGCCGTGCGCCACGGCCAGGTAGGTCTTGCCGGTGCCGGCCGGGCCGATGCCGAAGACCATCTCGTTCCGCGCGAGGGCGTCCATGTAGGCCGATTGCGCCGGCGTGCGCGGCGCGATGGCGCCGCGGCGCGTGCGGATCTGCGGCAGGTCGCCCAGGCCCGGCAGGCGCGGGTCCTGCTCGGCCTCGCCTTCCGCCATGCGCAGCGCCGCCTCGACTTCGGCCGATCCCACGTGATTCCCCCGTTCCAGGCCGCGCCACAGGTTGCGGAGCGCCGTCTCGGCGATCTCCGTCCGCTCCGGGCTGCCGGAGATGGTCAGCCGGTTCCCGCGCGAATTGAGCCGCACGCCCAGTTTCTGCTCGATCCTCGCCAGGTGCCGGTCATGCTCCCCGTAGAGGAGGGGCAGCAGGGCGTTGTCGTCGAACTGCAGCGTCACGCTGCGGGATTCGGGCGGCAACTGCCGGGCGGCGCGGGCCCAGTTCGGGGCCGTGGCGAGGGCTTGGGTCAAGCGGCGGCGTACTCCTGGGTTGGGGTTGGAACGAGCTCCCCGCTGAGGGAGTTGGGGTGGGCGCGGACGATCTTCACCGGGGCGGAATGTCCGATCAGGGATGCGGGCGCGTCGCAATGCACGGGCTGGAGCCAGGGCGTGCGCCCCGCGAGCTGCCCGGGATGGCGGCCCGGGCCGGTGAACAGCACCTCGACCACCGCGCCTTCCTTCGAGGCGTTGAACGCCGCCTGCTGCTTCCGCAGCAGGGCCTGGATCTCCTGCAGGCGCGCGTCCTTGACGTCCTCCGGCACGGTGGCGGTCTGGGCGGCGGCGGGCGTGCCGGGGCGCGCGGAGTACTTGAAGGAGAAGGCCTGGGCGAAGCCGACGCGGCGGATCAGCTCCATCGTCGCCTCGTGATCGGCGTCGCGCTCGCCCGGATGGCCGGCGATGAAGTCGGAGGAGAGCGCCAGGTCGGGCCGCGCCGCGCGCAGCCGGTCCACGAGGCGGATGTAGTCCTCCGCCTTGTGCCCGCGGTTCATGGCCTGCAGCACCCGGTCCGAGCCGCTCTGCACCGGCAGGTGGAGGAAGGGCATCACCTGCGTCACGTCGCGATGCGCGGCGATCAGCTCGTCATCCATGTCCCGCGGGTGGGAGGTGGTGTAGCGCAGGCGCTCGATCCCCGGGATCTCCGCCAGCGCCCGCAGCAGCCGGGCGAGGCCCCAGGTCCCGGCGCCGTGTCCGGATCCTGGGGGCGCGTCCCCGTGATAGGCGTTCACATTCTGCCCAAGCAGCGTCACCTCCCGCGTGCCTTGGCGCGCGAGGCGGCGCGCTTCCTCCAGCACCTTCGCGGCCGGCCGGCTGAACTCGGCGCCCCGCGTGTAGGGCACAACGCAGAAGGAGCAGAACTTGTCGCACCCCTCCTGGATGGTCAGGAAGGCGGTGATGCCCTGCGGCGCCGATGTCTCGGGCAGGTGGTCGAATTTCTCCTCGGACGGGAACTCGGTCTCGATCACCCGGCCGGCGGCGCGTGTGGCGCGGGCCAGCATCTCCGGCAACTTGTGGTAGCTCTGAGGCCCGAAGACCATGTCCACGTAGGGCGCGCGGGCCGTGACCTCGGCGCCCTCGGCCTGGGCGACGCAGCCGGCGACGGCCAGCACCATCCCGGGCTTCTCCTGCTTCAGCGCGCGCAGGCGCCCCAGTTCGGAGAACAGCTTCTCGGTCGCCTTCTCGCGGATGTGGCAGGTGTTGAGGATGACCATGTCCGCGCCCTCGGGCACGTCCGTCGCCTCGTAGCCGAGGGGCGCCAGCACATCCGCCATGCGGTGGCTGTCATAGACGTTCATCTGGCAGCCATAGCTGCGGATGAAGAGGCGCTTCTTCGCGGTGGCAGGGGTGGTCATCGGGGAAACACGCTCCATCCGGCCGGCGGCGGGGCTGGCCGAAGCGGCGGAAATGCTGGCCGGACGGGGCCGGGTCAAGCGTGTCCCTTCATGCCGCCAGCGTTTCAGACCCACCCGTGGCCGGTCAAGCGAAAGCCCGATGACACTGCACGGCCTTGCCGGCCCCCCGCCCGGGGCCAGATGCGGCGCATGGACTCGAGCCCCGTGACCTACGATCCCCTGGTCGGCTGGATCGCCCTCGGCCTCGCGCTGGTGCTCCTGGTCGGCGGGGCGGCCATGGCGCTGCGGACGGCGGCCCGCGGGCTCGATCGCGTGGGCGAGCCGCCCCGCCGCGACGACCGGCGCTGACCCGTCAGGCCGCCGCTTCCCGCGTCGCGGCGGCGTAGGCCGCGTCCAGCCAGGGCAGCACCGCCTCGACATCCGCCGTCTCGACCGTGGCCCCGCACCAGAGGCGCAGGCCGGGCGGGGCGTCGCGGTAGCCGCCGGCATCCAGCGCCACCCCCTCGCGCTCCAGCCAGGCGGTCATGCGCTTCGCCACCTCCGGCTGGCGGGCCGGGTCGAGGTCGCGGAAGCGCAGGCAGACGCTGGTGCAGCTGCGCGTCGCCGGGTCCTCGGCCAGGAACCTCGCCCAGGGGCTCCGCGCCTCCCAGGCGGCGACGGCGGCGAGGTTCGCCTCGCTCCGCGCGATCAGCGCCGGCAGCCCGCCGATGCCCTCGGCCCAGCGCAGCCCGTCCAGCGCGTCCTCCACCGCCAGCATCGAGGGGGTGTTGATCGTGTCGCCCTGGAAGATGCCCTCGATCAGCTTCCCGCCCTTGGTCAGCCGGAAGATCTTCGGGAGCGGCCAGGCCGGGCGGTGGCTTTCGAGGCGCTCCACCGCGCGCGGCGACAGCGCCAGCATCCCGTGCGCCGCCTCGCCGCCCAGCACCTTCTGCCAGGACCAGGTCACGACATCGAGGCGGTCCCAGGGCAGGTCCATCGCGAAGGCCGCGCTGGTCGCGTCGCAGATGGCGAGGCCCTGCCGGTCGGGTGCGATCCACGCCCCATGGGGCAGGCGGACGCCGCTCGTCGTGCCGTTCCAGACGAAGATGCAGTCCCGCGCCCAGTCCACCGCGCCGAGATCGGGCAGGCGGCCATACTCGCCGGGAATGATCCGCAGGTCGGAGAGCTTCAGTTCCTTCTGCGCGTCCGAGGCCCATTCGGTGGAAAAGCTCTCCCAGGCCAGCACATCCACGCCCCGCGGCCCGAGCAGCGACCACATCGCCATCTCGACCGCGCCGGTGTCGGAAGCGGGCACGATGCCGAGGCGCCAGCCCTCCGGCAGGCGCAGCACGCGCTTCGACAGCTCGATCACCTCGCGCAGCCGGGCCTTGGGCTCCGCCGCGCGGTGGCTGCGGCCGACCAGCGCGTCCTCCAGCGCCGCGAGCGACCAACCCGGGCGCTTGGCGCAGGGGCCGGAGGAGAAGAAGGGGCGATCGGGCTTCCGCATGGCCGAAATCCCTGGCACGCGGCCCCGGGCCCGTCCAGCTTGCGCGGAGCCTCCCGCGCTTGCGCGCCCCGCATGTGCGGCGCAGCATCGCGCCCGATGGACACCCCAGCGCCGGATGCGCTCGACCGCTTCTGCCACGCCATTCCCAAGGTGGATCTGCATGTGCACCTGCTGGGCGCGGTGCGGCCCGCCACCTTCGCCGAGCTCGCCGCGCGCCCCGGCAGCCAGGTGCCGGCGGAGGAGGCGCGGGACTTCTACGAACGCCCCGAGAAGGGCGCGATCCGCGTCCTCCGCGCCCTCGAACAGCGCGTCGCCCTGACGCCGGCCGACCTGCACCGCATCACCTACGAGCACCTCGCCGATTTCGCCGGCGACGGCGTGCGCCATTCCGAGATCTTCTGGAACCCGACCGGCACGGCGCATCTCTTCCCCTACGCGGCGGGCGCCGACGCCATCCTCGCGGGCTTCGAGGACGCGGCGCGCGACTTCGGCGTGACCGCGCTGCTCATCCCCGCCGTGGACCGCGAGGACACGCCCGAAGCCGCCCTGGCCCTGGTCGAATGGATGGGCGCCCATCGCCGCGACGCGATCGTCGGCCTCGGCATGGACTACCGGGAGGAGGGCCACCCGCCCGAGACGTTCTGGCGCGCCTACGCCGAGGCCGGGCGCCTCGGCTTCCGCCGCATCGCCCATGCGGGGGAGTTCGGCTGCCACCCGCGCAACATCGCCACCGCCCTCGACCTGCTGGGCTGCGAGCGCATCGACCACGGCTACACCGTGCTGGAGGATCCGGCGCTGGCCGCCCGCTGCGCCGAGCGCGGCATCGTCTTCACCGTGGTGCCGACCAATTCCTACTACCGCCGCACCCTGCCGCCCGAACGCTGGGCGCTCGACCACCCGATCCGCCGCATGCCGGCCGCCGGCATCGCCATCCACCCCAACACCGATGACCCGCCGCTCCATCGCGTCACGCCGGCCGGGTGCTGGCGCATGATGGCGCGCGACTTCGGCTTCGGCCTGCCCGAGCTGCGGCGCTGCATGCGGAACGGCATCCGCGGCAGCTTCCTGGACGACGGCGCGAAGCGCCGCCTCGAGGCCGATTTCACCGCCGAATTCGACGCGCTGGCCGCCGAATGCCGGCCCGCCACGGACCCGGTGCAAGGACACCCCGCATGAAGCGCCGCCTGTTGCTCGCCGCCCCCCTGGTTGCCGCCCCGGCCCTGCTCGCGCCCGGCTTCGCCGCCGCCCAGGCCTGGCCCGCGCGCCCCGTCACGCTGATCGTGCCCTTCGCCGCCGGCGGCAATGTGGACACGGTCGCGCGCCTCGTCGCGGCGGAGCTGACGCGGCGCCTCGGCCAGTCCGTCGTGGTGGAGAACGCGCCCGGCGCCGGCGGCACCATCGGCACGGAACGCGCGGCCCGCGCCGCGCCCGACGGGCATACCCTGCTCGTGGGGGTCGAAAGCCCCTTCACCATCTCCCCCTTCGTCACGCCGGGGGCCGTGCGCTACGACCCGCTGCGCGATTTCGCGCCGGTCGGCATGATCGCCTCCCTGCCGCTGACGCTGGTCGGCCGCAACGACCTGCCGGCCCCCGACTTCTCCGAGCTGGTCCGCGTCGCCCGGATGAGCGCCGATGGCCTGACCTACGCCACCTCCGGCACCGGCACGTCGCTCCACCTGTTCGGGGAGCTGATCGCCCAGCGCAGCGGCGCCCGGCTGGAGCACGTGCCCTATCGCATCGCGGCCCAGATCCCAACCGACCTGCTGGCCGGCCGTCTCGACCTCGCGGTGCTGACGGTGACGACGACCGCGCCGCTGATCCGCGACGGGCGCATCCGCGGCTACGCCGTCTCCTCCGCCGCGCCGCATCCGGGCATTCCCGCGGTGCCGCCGCTGGCGCGCTTCCCCGGCTTCGAGGGCTTCGAGATGCTCGCCTGGCAGGGGCTGTTCGGCCCGGCGCAGCTCGACCCGGCCATCATCCGCCGCCTCTCGGAGGAGCTGGCCGGGATGCTCGCGGATGACGGCTTCCGGCAACGGCTGGACGCCGTGGGGATGACGCCCTGGACCCGCACGCCGGCGCAACTGACGGCGGTCGTCCGCGGCGACCTCGACCGCTACCGGGAGGTGGTGCGGGCCGGGAACATCCGGGCGGAGTAGGCGTCAGCCCCGCGCGGCGGGCCCCGGCGCCGGCCGGGCCTCGCGGTTCTGGCGCAGCGCCGCCGCGCCCTCGGCCACCACGCGCTCGATATGGGCGGCCATCGCCTTGCGGTCGGGCAGGGCGGCGGGCGCGAAATCGTCGTGGAACAGGATGGTCACGCGGGTGCCGGTGCGGCGCAGCAGGCGCCAGGCATGGCTGCCCGTCTCCATGTCGCCGTACCAGGCGAAGACCGGCCGGTCCCGCCGGCAGGTCGGCAGGCCGTGCAGGCGATCGTAGACGACCGTCACCGGCTGCACGCGCGCGGCGGCTTCGGCCACCGCCAGGAAGGAGGAGCGGAAGGGCAGCACGCGGCCGCCATCGCTCGTCGTCCCCTCGGGGAAGAGGACGAAGCTGTCCCCCGCGTTGAGCCGCGCGCGCAGTTCGTTCGCCTCGCTGCCGGTGCGCCCGCGCGCGCGGGAGACGAAGACGGTCCGGCCCAGCTTCGCGATCCAGCCGATCAGCGGCCAGCGGCCGACCTCCGCCTTGGAGACGAAGCAGGCCTGCGCCTGGGAGCCGAGCACGACGATGTCGAGCCAGGAGGAGTGGTTCGCGACGAACAGCGTCGGATGCACGCCCGAGGGGGCCCCGAGCGTGCGGACCTTGAGGCCGATCGCCCAGCAGACGGCGCGGTAGTACCAGATCGGGAAGACACGCTTGGCGTTCCCCGGCAGCAGCAGCAGGGCCGCCTGGATCGCCATGGCGAAGAGCGTGATCAGCAGCACGGTCGCGATGCGGCGGATGGCGCGCAGGCGTCCGCCCTCCGGCCGTTCGCCCATCACGTCGCCCCAGACCCGCCCCGGGATCCAGGGCCGGAAGCGCAGCGGGTTGCCGCGCGACAGGCGGCGCGGCTTGGCGGGCTTGATGCGCGGCATGCCGGGCATGGCCCGGGCCACGGCGGTGGGGGATTCGGCCGTCACGGGAGCGCCGTTAACGCGCGACCGGCGACGGGGCAATGACAGGCATGCGGCGGGCGGGTGACAGCGGATCGGATTTCCCGCGGGTTCCTTGCGGCGCGGCGAGGCTTCGGGGCAGTTTGGCCCCATGGCGCGACCGGGGTCCCGATGAGGCTGGCGGTGCTGGGGGCGGGCCCGGCGGGCAGCGCCATGGCCGCCATCGCCGCGTATCGCCGCCATGAGGTGGCGCTGTGGTCGCCGCGCGGCGGCGGCACGCGCCACATCCTCGACCGGCTGGAGACCCGCGGCGTCATGGCGGGGCGCTGGCCGGTCCGCGTCGCCGCCGATCTCGGCCGGGCGGTGGACGGGGTGGACGCCGTGCTGCTCTGCCTGCCCGCGGTGGTGCTGCCCACGGTGCTGAACCGCCTCGCCGCCGTGCTGACCGGCGCGCCCTCGCTGCTGCTGGCGCCGCCGGGCGGGTTGGCGCCGCTGCTGCTGCAGAAGCTGGCGATGGCCCGCGGCATCTCGTCGCGCATCGGGGCGCTGGCCGCCCCGGCCGCCGCCGCCCGGCGCGAGCCGGATGGGGCGATCCGCGTCACCGCCGTCCGTCCGCGCCTGCACTTGGCCGGCCTGCCGGAGGCCGGGGCCGGGGACCTCGCCCTCCTCACGCGCCGGCTGTTCGGCCTGCGGGCGGAGCCGCTGCGGGACGTGCTGGCCGCGGCGCTGGCCGACCCGTCCGCGCCCATGGGGGCGGCGCGGCTGCTCGCCCCGCCCGGCCTGCCCGGCGGGGCGGAGCGGCTGCTGGCCGCGCTCGGGGCGGAATGGGCCGCGCTGGCCCAGGCCTGCGAACGGGACATCCCCTCCCTCGCCGACCTGGTCGAGGAGCAGGGCGGCTTCCCCGAAGCCCCGCCCCAGGTGGCGGAGGTCGCGGCCGGCCTCGCCTTCGCGGAGGCCCTCGGCCGTGCCGCGCGCTGCGACATGCCCCTCGCCGGGTCCCTCCTCCGCACGCTCGAGGTCGCGGCGGGCCGCAAGCTCGGCCCGCACCCGGTGCTCGCGCAGCTCGACGCCGAGACGCTGCGCCAGGCGCTGGGGGGTTAGAGGACGATCCGCGAAGGCGGCATCGCCGGAGCGGTGAATCGTCCTCTCACACGCCTCCGCCCCGCAGGGCGCGCCCCGGCGTCCAGACATCGTCCGGCTTGGTCCACAGCACGGGGTCGCGCATGGCCCGCGCCAGCCCCTCGGCCACGGCGGCCAGGATCGCCTGGCCCTTCTCCACCGTCGCCGCGCGCGGATCGCCGCGGACGCCGGTGCGCCCGGCCCGCTCCTCGAAGGAGTAGAACCGGCCGAAGCCCGGCGGGGCGGCGGGCGGCGCGTTGGCGCCGAAGGCCTCCTCCAGCTTGTCGGCGCGCACCTGCGCGGCATCGAGGGCCAGCCACAGGCTCGTCTCCGCCTCGCAGGCATGCATGACGCCCGCCTGGGTCGTCAGCGTCGCCCCGATCGCCTGCGGCGCGACGGAGGGCCAGCTCGTCGCCACGACGGGGATGGCGAATTCATGCGCGAGCTCCCGCGCCGAGACCGCCAGCGGCTCGATGTTCCCGCCATGGCCGTTCACCACCAGCAGCCGGTCGAAGCCGCAGGCCAGCAGGGACCGCACGACGCAGCGCAGCAGCGCGTGGAAGGTGGCGTGATCCACCGTGATGGTGCCGCCGAAGGGCAGGTGATGCTCCGACAGGCCGGTCCAGAGCGGCGGCAGCACCACGGCCGGCACATCCTCGGCCAGCTTCGCCGCGGCGAGGCACATGGCATGGGCGATGGCGCTGTCGGTCCAGACCGGCAGGTGCGGCCCGTGCTGCTCCAGGCTGCCCACCGGCAGCACCGGCAGCGCCCCCCGCTTCGCCAGCGCCTTCAGCTCCGGCCCCGTCAGCCTCTCCCAGCGATGCTCCATGCCCGTGCCCTCCCCTTGCCGCGAGGCGCAAGCCGGGCACATCGGGGGGCATGGTGCAAGTCGTGTGGTTCAAGCGGGACCTCCGCGTCGAGGACCACCGCCCGCTCTTGGAGGCGGCGCGGGCCGGCGCCGTGCTGCCGCTCCACGTGGTGGAGCCCGCCTATTGGCGCGGCCCCGACGCCTCGCCCCGGCAATGGCGCTTCCTGCGCGCCGCGCTGACCGACCTGCGGGCGCGCCTCGCCGCGCTGGGGGCGCCGCTGGTGGTCCGGGTGGGAGAGGTCGAGGCCGTGCTGGCCGACCTCCACGCCCGCCACGGCATCGCCCGCCTGCTCAGCCACGAGGAGACGGGCAATCTCTGGACCTTCGCGCGGGACCGCCGCGTCGGCGACTTCTGCCGCGCCCATGGCATCCCCTGGGACGAGCACCGCCAATTCGCCGTCCGCCGCGGCGGCATGAACCGCGACGGCTGGGCCCGGTTCTTCGCCGCCACCATGGCCGGCGAGCCACTGCCCGCCCCGCCGCGCCTCGCGCCCACCGACGAACCGCCCGGCGACATCCCCGGGGAACCCCTGCCCTGGACCGCGGAGGACGGCCTCCGCAGCCTCCAGCCCGCGGGCCGCGCGGAGGCGCTGCGGCTGCTCGACGGCTTCTTCGCCGGGCGCGGCGCCGACTACCGGCGCGGCATGTCCTCCCCCCTCAGCGCGCCGCGCGCGTGCTCGCGCCTGTCGCCGCATCTGGCGCTCGGCACGCTCTCGCTGCGGGAGGTGGTGCGGCGGACCGAGGACGAGATCCGCGCCCTCTCCGCCATGCCGCCCGCGCTGCGCCCCATTCCGGTCGCGGCGGCGGAGAGCTTCCTGTCGCGCCTCCACTGGCACGACCACTTCATCCAGAAGCTCGAGGCCGAACCCGAGCTGGAGCGCCGCAGCGCCCACCCGGCGGCCGAGGCCGCGCGCGTGCCGACCGCGCCCGACGATCCGCTGCTGCTGGCCTGGGCCGAGGGGCGGACCGGCTTCCCCTTCCTCGATGCCTGCATGCGCAGCCTGATCGCCACCGGCTGGCTGAACTTCCGCATGCGGGCCATGGTCCAGGCCATCGCGAGCTATCACCTCGCGCTCGACTGGCAGGCGAGCGGCGCGCGCCTCGCGCGGCTCTTCGTGGATTACGAGCCCGGCATCCACTGGCCGCAGGTGCAGATGCAGTCCGGCCAGACCGGCATCAACACGCCGCGCATCTACAACCCGGTGAAGCAGTCGCTCGACCAGGACCCGGAGGGCGTCTTCATCGCCCGCTGGGTGCCCGAGGTCGCGCACCTGCCGCCGGCGCTGCGCCACGCGCCCTGGAAGGCCGGCGCCTACATCGCGCCGGTGATGGATCACGAAGCGGCGGCCCGCGCCGCGAAGGCGCGCCTGAGCGCCATCCGGCGCGAGCCCGGCTTCCGCGAGGAATCCCGCCGCGTCTACGAGCGCCACGGCAGCCGAGCCCGCCCCTTCGACGCGCGCCGGCCGGAGGCACCGGACATGCCGGCGCGGGCCCCCGCGCGCCAGCTCAGCCTCGGTCTCTGAGGAGGCCGGCGGCTACTCCGCCGGCGCGGCCGGGGGCGTTCCCGGAGCCGCCGTCGCGCTGCCGCGGCCGCGGCTGAAGCGCCGTGCCAGGCTGTCGAAGCCGAGATAGAGCACCGGCGTCACGAACAGCGTCAGCGCCTGGCTGACCGCGAGGCCGCCCACGACCGCGAGGCCGAGCGGCTGGCGCAGCTCGGCCGCCGCGCCCCAGCCGGCCGCGATCGGCACCGCGCCGGCGGCGGCGGCGAGCGTCGTCATCAGGATCGGGCGGAAGCGCAGGATCGAGGCGTGGCGCACCGCCTCCAGCGCGGATTCGCCCTGGCGCTGCCGGTGCAGCGCCACGTCCACCACCATGATGGCGTTCTTCTTCACCAGGCCGATCAGCAGCAGCACGCCGATCACCGCGATCACCGACAGGTCGAGGCCGAGGAGCCACAGCGTGGCGAAGGCGCCGAGCGCCGCGGCCGGCAGGCCCGACAGGATGGTCAGCGGGTGGACCAGGCTCTCGTAGAGGACGCCCAGCACCACATACATGATCAGCACCGCCGCCAGCACCAGCATGCCCTGGCCCGCCAGCGCCTGCTGGAAGACCTGCGCCGTGCCGGTGAAGCCGGAGACGATGGTGGGCGGCAGCCCCATCTCGCGCTCGACGGCGCGGATGGCGGTGACCGCGTCGCCGAGGGAGACGCCCGGCGCGGTGTTGAAGCCGATCGTGACCGCCGGCAGCTGCCCCTGGTGCCCGACCGTCAGCGGGCCCGAGCGCCGCTCGATGGTGGCCAGCGCCGAGAGCGGCACGAGGCGCCCCGTCACGCTCCGCAGGTAGAGCTTGGCGAGGCCCGTCTCGTCCCGCTGGTCCTCGGGCAGGGCCTCCAGGATGACCGGGTAGGCGTTGGCCTGGCCGTAGATGGTGCTGATCTGCCGCGCGCCGAAGGCCGAGTAGAGCGCCTGGCGCACCTGCTCGACGCTGACGCCGGCGGCCGTGGCGCGGTCGCGGTCCACGTTCACCATGACGACCGGGCTGTCGAGCTGGAGATCGGTGTTCACGTCCTGCAGCTGCGGCAGCTGCGCCAGCCGCCGCTCGAGCCGCGGCGCCCAGTCGTAGAGCTCGTCGAGGCGGAGGCCCTGCATCGTGTAGATGTAGAGGGTGCGGGATTGCCGCGCGCCGAAGCTGATGTTCTGGATCGGCTGGAGGAAGACGCGCATCCCCGGCACGCCGGAGGCCTGGCGGCGCAGCTCCTGGATGACGGTGTTCACGTCGGGCCGCTGGCCGCGCGGCTTCAGCTGCACGAAGAGCCGGCCCTGGTTGATCGAGGCCGAACCCCCCTGCGCGCCGACGGAGGAGACCACCGTCTCCACATGGGGGGAGCGCGCGATGATCTCCGCGACGCGGGCCTGGTACTCGCCCATGGCGGCGATCGAGGACCCGCGCGGGCCTTCGGTGTTGACCGTGAGGAGGCCCGTGTCCTCCACCGGGAAGAAGCCCTTCGGGATCGTGACCGCGAGCCACCCGGCCGCCACGAGCGACGCAAGGAACACCAGCCAGACCACGAAGCGGAACCGCAGCGAGAGGTCGAGGAGCCAGGCGTAGGCGCGCTCGACGGCGACGAAGCCGCGCTCCAGCGTGCGGTCCACCACGCCGGGCTTCTTGTGCTGCGCCGGCAGGCGCGAAGCCATGAGCGGCGTGACCGTCAGCGACACGACGAGCGAGGCGAGCACCGCGAGCGAGACGGTCGCGGCGAAGGCGTTGAACACGCGCCCGACGACGCCGCCCATCAGCAGGATGGGCAGGAAGACGGCGATGAGCGAGAGGGTGATGGAGAGGACGGTGAAGCCCACCTCCTTCGCGCCGCGGATCGCCGCCTCGAAGGGCTTCATCCCCTCCTCGATGTGGCGGATGATCGCCTCCAGCACGACGATCGCGTCATCCACGACGAGGCCGACGGCGATCGTCAGGCCGAGCAGCGTGACGTTGTCGATGCCGTAGCCCATCACGTACATCAGCCCGAAGGTGACCGCGAGGCTGATCGGCACCGCGAGCGAGGGGATCAGCGTCGCCGAGAGCCGGCGCAGGAACAGGAAGCAGACCAGCACGACGAGGCCGATCGCGATCATCAGGTGGTGCTGCACGTCGTGCACCGCGTCGCGGATCGAGACGGAACGGTCCAGCATGACGCCGAGCGTGGCGCCCGGCGGCAACGCGGCCTGGAGCGCCGGCAGCGAGGCGCGGACGCCGTCCACCACCTCCACCGTGTTGGCGTCGGGCTGGCGCTGCACGGCGAGCACCAGCGCCCGCTGCCCGTCCCGCCAGGACGCCACGCGCTCGTTCTGCACCCCGTCCGCCACCTGCGCGATGTCGGCGAGGCGCACCGGCGCGTTGGCCCGGCCCGAGACGATCAGGCGGGAGAACTCGGCCGCGCTCTGCGGCTGGTCGTTGGCGCGCAGCGTCAGCTGCTGCCGCTCGCCGGTCAGCAGGCCGACGGGGGCGTTGCTGTTGGCCTGCTGGATCGCCTGGCCGACCGTGTCGAAGGCGAGGCCCATGGCGGCGATGCGGTCGGGGTCGAGCCGCACGCGGACGGCGTAGAGCTGCTCGCCGAAGGTGACGACCTGCGCCACGCCCTGCACCCGCGAGAGGGCCGGGGCGATGATGGTGCTGGCGATGTCGTTCAGGCGATAGAGCGGCGTGTCGCCGCCCGAGAGCGTCAGCAGCAGCACCGGCGCGTCGGCGGGATTCACCTTCCGGTAGGACGGCGGGATCGTCATCTCGATCGGCAGGCGGCGCTGGGCGCGCGTCATCGCCGCCTGCACGTCCTGCGCCGCGCTGTCGATGTTCCGGCCGAGCTGGAACTGCAGCGTGATGTTCAGCGTGTCCTGCCCCGAGGTGCTGTTCATGCTCTCGAGGCCGGCGATGGTCGAGAATTCGCGCTCGAGCGGCAGCGCGACCGAGGTCGCCATGGTTTCGGGCGAGGCGCCCGGGAAGCTCGCGAAGACGGAGATGACGGGGAAGTCCACGCGCGGCACGGCGGCGACCGGCATGTTGCGGTAGCCGATGACGCCCGCGACCACCGCCGCGAGGCTCAGCAGCAGCGTCATGACCGGGCGGCGGATGCAGAGTTCGGAGATGTTCATGGCGCCTGGGCCTCGTCCCGCGTCACCGTTGCGAGATCTGCGCCGGTGCCGGCGGCGCCGCGGCGGGCGGCGTGCGGTCCTGCACGCGGCTGCCATCGGTCACGCGCTGCGCGCCGTCCACGATCACGCGCTCCCCGCCCGCGATCTGGCCGCGCACCACGGCGCGGTCGCGGACGGTGCGGACCAGCTCGACGGAGCGGCGGCGGGCCTGGCCCTCCTGGATGACGAAGACGTAGCGCCCCTGCTGCCCGGTCTGGATCGCGGCGACCGGGATGGAGATCGCGTCCCGCTCCACGCGGGGGATCATGGTGACGTTGACGTATTGCCCGGGCCACAGCCTCTCGTCGGCGTTCTGGAACCGCGCCTTGAGCGCGATCGTGCCGGTCGCCACGTCCACCGCGCTGTCCACGAACACCACCTCGCCCTCGGGCGGCGGGCCTTCCATGCCCTCGGCGCGGACCGTGACCGGGACGGGCCCGCGGGCGAGCGCCGCCCGGATGTTGTCGAGCCAGCGTTCCGCCACGGCGAACTGCACCATGATCGGGTCCACCTGCGTGATGGTGCCGAGCGACACGTTCTCCGCCTGACGGACGAAATTGCCGGCGCGCAGCGGCAGCGCGCCGAGCCGCCCGCCGACCTCGGCCTCGATGGTGGCGAAGTCGATCAGCAGACGGGTCTGCTGGATCAGCGCCTCGGTCGCGCGGACCTGGGCCGCGGCCGCCGCGGCATCCGCCACTGCCTGCTCGAAGCGCTGCTGGCTGGCGAAGCTGTCGCCCCGCAGCGACTGGTAGCGCGCGGCATCGAGCTGCGCGCGCTGCGCCTGGGCACGCTGCGCCGCGAGCTGCGCCTCCTGCTGCGCGAGCAGCGCGCGGTTCTGCCGGCTGTCGAGGGTGAAGAGCGGCTGGCCCGGCGTCACCATCTGCCCTTCCTGGACGTGGACGCGCTGGATCTGCCCGTCCACCCGTGGGCGGATGGTCGCCACGCTCTCGGCGACGACGGTGCCGTTCGCCAGCACCTCGACCGGAAGGTCACCCTGGCGCGCCGGTTCCGACGTCACGGGGATGCCGCCGGGCCCGCCGGCCGGCTGGGCCAGGGCGGGCAGGGACAGCAGGACGGACAAGGCCAGGGCGGGCAAGAGGCGGATCAAGGGCCGGCTTCCATCTTCTCAGGGCACGGGGAACCAACGCGTCGGCGCGCGCCGCGCATGCCCCCGGCATCTGGCGCAATTCAGACGGAAAGCGAGCTTGGCCGCCAATGACAACGCTGACAGGTAACGCTTCGTCACGTGCGCGCGATTGCTTCTCGTCCCGCCGCCCGGTGTGTCATGCTCCCGGCCACGGAACGAGGAGGGCGGGGCATGTGGCGCAGGATGCTGCTGGTGCTGGGGGTCGTGCTCGCGCTCCCGCTCGCCGCCGCCGCCCAGCGTGTCGAGCTTCCCGGCCTCTCGAACGACGCGCAGGCCTACCGCTCGCAGCTGGAGCGCCGCTTCCCGACCGGCAGCTCGCCGCAGCAGCGCAGCGCCGCCGAGACCCGCGCCGCCAACGCCGAGCGCGCCGGCAACTGGGCCGCGGCCGCCGCTGCCTGGGAGGAGCGCGTGGCGCTCGGCGAGGCGCGGCCGGAGCATTGGCTGGCGTTGGCCAGGGCGCAGCTTCGCCGCAACCCGCCCGAGCTGCCGCGCGCCCTGCAGGCCGCCTGGAACAACTTCCTCGAGGTCCCGGGCGGCGAGCCCGAGATCCCCGCGCTGCTCGTCATGGCCGAGACGCTCCAGCGGATGGATCGCCCGGTGCAGGTGCTGCACGTCCTGGACGGGGCGGTGGGCCGCCGCCCGGGCGACGCGGCCCTGCGCCAGCGCCTCGCCGACGCCCGCCGCG
>JAIEOO010000207.1 GCA_019750475.1 Acetobacteraceae bacterium
CCGGCGCCGGCACCGCCGCGGCCGCGAGCGGGGGCGCCGTCGGCGCTTCGCCGGGGTCGAGCCCGATCGCCCGTCCGGCGGCCTCGATCAGGGCCCGCTTCTCGCCGCCCCAGGGCGCGAGCGCGGCCTGGAATACGCATCGCGCTCGCCCGGGGCCATGACGGACCACTTCGCGGCGCTCGCCTCCTCGCGGGAGATGGGGCGGTCCAGCCCGAACAGCACGCTCGCGGATTCGACGTGGCAAAGGTAGGAGAAGCTGGACTTCAGCTTCTCCATGGCGACGTGGATCCAGGCGCAGCAGGACCACACGTAATCCTGCTGGATCACCACCGACCGGCCCGGGATCAGCCGCGGGAACAGCTCCTCCACGATGCGGTCGTTGAGGGTGTGCCACTTGGCCAGGTCGACGAAGAGGATCTCGATCGGCCCGTCCGGCAGCGGCGCCGTGAGGAAGTCCCCGTCGGTGACGCGGACGAGGCGCGAATAGGGAGCAACGTTGCGGTCGAAGATGTGGCGCACGCGGTCGCCGGCCCGGAACTGGTCGCCGCCGTAGAGCTCGCCGGCGTAGTCCTCGGCCTGGAACAGGTCGAAGGTTTCGATCCAGCCCGGCTTGCCCGACGCTTGGAGCCCCTGCGCCAACGCGACCGTCGAGCCGCCGAGGAAGCAGCCGAGATCCATGATGTGGCCGGCGCCCGTGTAGTGCTCGCGCACGAGCCAGCGGAGCATCCGCAGCTCCTCGGAGTGCAGCATCGTCACCGTCGCGCCGATGTCGACCGGCGGCTCGTCGAGCCACGGCCGCGCGCGGATGCGATCCCAGACTACTGAGCTCATTCGCTGCTCTCCCAAGCGGTTGGGCGTTACGCCTCGTCGGACCAGCCGGCCTGCGCCGCGAGGATGCCGAACAGCCTTGCTCGCTGCGCGTCGGACATCAGCGGCGCGACGAGATCGACCACCGGCTTGATCGCCTCCGGACCAGGGGAAAACTCCCACGGCAGCTCGAGGGCGTCGAGCGTCCAGTCGAACGCCGTTCCGGGATCCGGTGTCTGGACCGCACCGATATTCGGCAGACTGCCCGGTTGCCGCACACGCTCGCCGCCCCAGCGGGCGAAGAGGTAGCTCGGTCCGCGCTCCAGCTCATGGCCGGCGATCACGGAGAGGTTGATGTCGTGCAGCATGATCCAGCCGCCCGGCTTCACGGCGGGCAGCGTCGCCAGCATGTCGAGCGCGGGCCAGGGGTGGCTGTGATGCGCATCGATGAACGCCACGTCGAGCAGCTGCCCCGGCGCGCTGGTCGACACGCGCCAGGGAAGGAAGCTGGCGCCTTCCCCGGGGAAGAGGTGGTAGCGCTCGAGCGTCGGCAGGCCGCTCTCGAGGGCCATGAAGCCGACCGGCTTCGAGGGATCGGCGTAGTAGTGCGGCAGGATGTCGAACGCGAAAAGGTGCCTGTCTCCGCCGAGCGCGTCGAACAGCGTCAGCATGGTGAACGAGGAGCCGCCGGCCGCGACGCCCACCTCGGCCACCAGCCGCGCGTCGAGGATCTGCAGCAGCGAGCAGATGAAGCGCGCGTCGGCGTTCGAGACGGTGCCGAGTTGCGCGGGCATCCGCGCATAGACCTCGTCCACGATGCGGACGGACAGCGGCGTTTCGAACAGGACCGGGACTTCGGTGTGCAAGGGCTGGCCTCGAAGCTGGAGGGCGGTGTCGCCGTGAGGGGGCACGTCCGGTGCGCTGTTCATACCGCCACATCCTCGGGCTGCAACGTCGAATCGAGCGCCCGCGCATAGGCCGGAACCTCGGCCAGGGCTTCGGTGAACCGCTGGAAGGAATGGTCGAACCGCACCGCGGCGCGCGTCTTCCGCGCCCGCTCGCGGGCCGCGGCGGGGTCGGCCAGGATCCGCCGCAGCGCCGCCGCGTAGGGCCCGGGGTCGAGCGGATCCTCGACCAGCTCGCCGCGGCCCTCGCCGAGCAGCTCGGCGATGCCGCCCACGGCAGTGGACACGATGGGCAGCTCGGCCGCGACCATCTCGAGCAGGATGTTGGGAAGCCCGTCGAACAGCGCCGTGTAGAGGAACGCGTCATAGTCGCCGAGCGGCAGCTTCGCGACGTCGGTGAACTCGCCGCGATAGGCGACGTTGGCCGGCGCGCCGTCCCAGTCGATCTCGATGTCCTTCAGCACGATCCGGCCCCAGACGTCGAACTGGACCTCCGGCAGCAGGGCGGCGATCTCGAAGATGACCAGCGGGTTCTTCTGGAAGTCGAGGCGGCTGGCCCACAGAACGCGGCGCACGCCACGCGCCGGGGCGCCGGCCGCCGGGACCACGGAGAGCGGCGCCGGATAACGGAGCGGCGTCACCTGCCTCGCGTTCAGCGCGAGATCGCGCGACAGGACGTCGGCATACCAGCGCGTGTCGGTGGTGATGCCGTCGATCTGCGGCATGATCCGCGGCAGCAGGGGCATGTAGCCGGTGATGCGGCCGTCCTTGTGGTAGTGCGGGCAGTAGAGGGAGATCACCGTGCGCCGCTTGAGCGCCGCGAACCGCGGCTCCGGCTTCTGCGCGAGCAGGTGCAGCGCCGTGAAGGAATTGCAGACGTGGACGACCTTGGGGTTCATCCGCAGCAGCAACTCGCCCAGGATGTAGGTGCGCCGGTCCAACCAAACCTCATGGACCGTCTTCTCGCAGCAGGCCCAGACGATGTCCGGCAGGGACAGGACGTTGAGCCGCTGCCCGGCGAAGAAGTCGGTGACGCGCGGCTCGTCCGTGATGACCATCGCGGCGCGCAGCCCGAGGGACTCCGCCGCGCGGTAGGTCCAGAGGGCTTCCAGCTCGGCGCCGCCCGTCTCCAGCCAATGGACGACCACCGCCACGTCGAAGGCGTTGGCGGGAACCTCCTCCTCGATCCAGCGCAACGCCGGCTCGACCACCGGGTGCTCGGACCAGCGGCCGAAGGCCTGCCCGGCATGGAAGCGGCGGAGCACGGGCTGGTCGAGATTCTCGGCCTGGGCGATGGCGATCTGGCGCATTACCGACGCCGGCAGGTTGAGCGAATCCCGGAGCGCGGGCGCCCGCGAGACGCATCCGGCCTCGAGCCCCGCGTCCGGATCGGTGGCGAGGGCATGCGGCAGCAGCGAGCCGACGAGGCCGAGGCGGTGCACTTCGCCCATGATCGGGTGCTGCGACAGGTAAAGCTCGTCCGACCAGTCGAGGGGCGGGGTGAGAGCGGGTGGTATGCGGCGCTGCTCGGTTTCCCCGGCGGCCAGGAAATGCAGCAGCGGATCCGCGCAGCCCCCGGCGGCGCGCCAGATCGCGAGATCCGGATAGGCCTGCACGTAGCGGTCCGCCGCGTCGGCGTCGTCCGGCGCGGGAAGTGCCTTGCGGCCGTCGGTCGGCTTGTTGGCCATCGCGCTCAACCCCGCTTTCCGAAGCCGAAGGCCACCGTCTCGGCGATCACGCTCAGCCGGCCGGCACGGAGCTCCCGCATGGCGATGCGGTGAAGCTCGGCGAAGGGCAGCGTCGCCACGGGACCGTCCTGGCCCAGCATCTCCTGCGCGCGGCGGCCGGCGCGCGCGACCAGCACGAGGGGCACGCAGCCATGCGTGAGCTGGTCGTCCGCGAGGCCCTGGAGGTGACGCTCGGGCTCGTTCGGGTCGATCCAGATGATCTGGTTGTCGTGCGGCAGGGTGAGCATCAGGTAGTTGGTCGTCGCGAAGCTGGCGCCCGCGTTCCGCGCCAGCGCGAGGCCGAGCTGCGCGACGACTTCGCCCGAGACATAGGCGCCCTCCGGCATCGCCACGAGCAGCCCCGGCGGCACGCGCTCCCGCAGCAGCGTGGCGGGACCGTCGCCGAGCGGCAGGACGAGGCCGCCGCGGCCGGGCGGGTTCGGCCGGGCCTCGTCGAGAAGCGGCAGCAGGCTGCGCAGGTCGAAGCCCGCGAGAAGCTCGGCCCGGCGGGCCGGAACCTCGTGGAAGCGCTGCGACAGCCCCGACCGCATGGCGCGCGTGAAGGCTTCCGGCAGCGGCGTGACGGGCACGCCCGTGCTGGCGAGCAGCGCGAGCGCGTGCGGCGAGGCGAGGCTCACCGCCGCGCGGTCGAGGATGCCGGCCGAGGCCAGGCCCGTGAGCGCGTCCTGGACGCGGGTGAAGGCGCGGTCATAGAGTCCGAGGGCCGGCTGCGGCGGCGCGAAGAGGAAGCGGCACCGCAGCGTCCGGAACGCCTTGGGGAATTCGGCCACCACGCGGGCCAGCACGTCCGATCCGAAATCCAGCGCGACCGCGGGATCGAGCTGCAGGAACAACCGCATCAGCAGGCGGTTCAGCCGGTACTCGGGCACGCCATAGCGCTCGCGCAGTTCGCGCGTCGAGATCACCACGGCGCCGTGGCGGCGGTGCGCGGCCTCGGCGTCGAGCACGATCGCGCCCGGATCCACCAGGATCACGAGCTGCTTCGTCCCGTCGGCGGACAGCTCGGCGATCGCCTTCTCGACCAGGAGATCGCCGCCGGGCAGGTCGCCGGCGGAGATCGAGACGAACAGGGTGGGCCGCCCGTCGAGGCGCTCGCAGATGTCGCGATAGGCGCGCGCCGTCCCGCGATGCATGGCGGGCGGCATGACGCGGACGGGATCGCGCGGATCGTCCAGGCGTTCGAGCACGCCCGAGAGGAGGCTGTCGATCGTCACCATCGCCCGCAGCTCGCTGCGGATCAGCTCCGGCACCGGCCGGCGCCGCGAGAGCGGCTTCTCGTCGGCCTCGAAGGCGGCGAAGGTCGGGATGGCGGGGTCCGTCGCGCGCGCCCGCGTGGTCGCCCGGACATGGGCGGGGTCGAAGAGCGGGCTCGGCATGTGGATGACGCCGGGCGTCATCCCGAGCGACTCCTCGGGCCGCTTGCGCCGGTAGAAGACGATGGTGTCGCGGAGGATGCGATGCGTGCCCCCGGCGGCGATCAGGTTGCTGCCCCAGGCCCAGTCCTCGCTGCCGAAGCCGTCGCCATGCGTGTTGTGCGGGATGACAAGCCGCTCGAAGGCCGACCGGTGCGCCATGCCCTTGTGCGGGAAGAACCAGTTCACCACGAGCATCTGCGGGTCGAACTCGGGATCGTCGGAGGCGATCGCCTCGGTGACGCCGACCTCCTGGTCGAAATCCACCCGGTACTGGCAGTGGTAGAGCGCGTTGCTGTCGAACCCCTCCGACATGGCCGTCCGCAACCCCTGCACATAGAAGTTGCGGGAGTAGAGATCGTCCGCGTCGTGCAGGAAGACGAACGGCGCCCGCGCGCGCTCGATCCCGTATTGGCGGGACTGGCCGAGGTCCCGGAAGCTGACCTGCTCGACCCGGTCGATGCGCGCGGCGTTGTGGGCCAGGACGTCGAGCGTGGCGGCGTCCGGCGCGTCGGCGACCACCAGCACCTCGAGCTGCGCGCCGAGCGCCGATGCGCGGTCGAGCGCGTCGAAGCAGTTGTTCAGGGTCGGCTGAAGCAGGTGCCCTTCGCGGTGGACATTCACGAGGACCGTGCCGTCCAGCCGGACTGGAAGGCCCCGCGTCCCCGCTGCGAGCGACGCACGTCCTCCGAAGGCCGAAGACGATAGCCCGGCGATTTCGGCTGGCGCGGCATCCGCGCCTGACGGCAACACACCCATGGGGGGCACCTATAGCCGTCAGGCTGCGCCCGGCAAGGCCCGCCAGCTTGACGAAGTGGGCGTCCCCCCTTTGCTACATGCCGCGCATTGGAGAGAGGGCACCGTGGAGGTGGACCCCGTCGTCAGCCTGAAGCCGGGCTCGCCGCCGCCAACGCGGCGCGCCTTGCCCCGACCGAGCCATCCGCTCGCGGCGCTGCCCGCCGTCGCCGCGCTGGGGCTGCTGCCGGTCCTCCCGCCGCTGATCGGCCTTTCCCTCGTCATCGTCGCGGGACTCGCGGGCCTCGTCGCCGGCCGGGGCCCGGGTCCCGCGCTCCGCTCGCTGTGGCTGCCGGCCGTTCCCCTGGCCGCGACCGCCCTCCTCATCCTCGGCTGGACCGGCGCGGATCCGGCCGTCGCCGGGCTCGGGCTGTTGGCGGCGGCCGCCCTGGCCCTTCTGGGGGCGGCCCAGTCGCGCCCGCGCGACCTCCTGCTCGCCCTCGCGCTGGTGGCGCCGCTCACCGCCGTGCTCATCGCCCTGGCGGCGCAACTGGGCGTGGCGCCGTCCGGCGGGTGGCCGGGGCTCGGCGCCCTCGCCCTGCTCAGCGTGCTGTGCGCGGCGGACCGCTTCTGGTCGGCGGTCGGCGGCCGCGCCGGACCGGGATCCCTTCTCGGCCTCGTCGCGGTCTTCGTCGTCACCTTCGGGCTGCTGGCTCTCGCGGGCCGCACGCAGGCCATCGCGCTCGCCTCGCTCGGCATCGCGGCCCTGCTGCTCGTTCGCGTGTCCGAGATCCACCGCCGCTTTCGGTGGGCGAAGCCGGTCGCCCTGGCGGCCACGGCGGCCGGCTCGGCCCTGATCGTCGGGCTCGAGGTCATGCCGCGCGACCCGGGACTCGACCCCGCGGCGGCCCGCGCCGCGCAGGCGCTCCTGGCCGAGCAGTTCCGCGCCTGGCAGGCCGTTCTCGCGGCGCCGCTCACCGGCAGCGCCGACGCGCTGCCCGGGGCCGGGGGCCTCGCCCGGGCGGGGCTCGCCTTCGGCCTCCCGGGGTTGGCGCTGCTTCTCCTCGCCCTCCTGCTCCTGCTCGCGCTGGCGGCGCGGCGGCTGGACGATGCCGGATCCCTCGCCTCGACCGGCTGGCTGGCGACAATGCTGCTCGCCGCCCTCAGCCTGACCGATCCGAGCGCCGGTGAGTCGGTCGTCGCGCTGACGCTCGCCATGCTCCTCGGGGCGGCGGCGGCCGGAGCGCTTGCTCCACGCCAGTCCCGCCGATAGAGGGCGGGCAGGCCATGCCGACCGACACGAGCCCCCTCCTCGCTTACGCGCTGCGTGGCCTCCGGCGATGCTGGCAGCCGGGGCTCGGTCGCTGGTCGCACAAGTTCCACCTCGATGGCCGATCCGAGCCCAACGAGAGCGTTCCGCCCAGCGATCTCTACTATTCGATGAATTGCCTTCTCGGCTTCGCGCGCGTCCCGCGCCGCGCGGAGGCGCTTCCCGACTGGGCGGGACTGTTCGACCGGATCGCCCTCGCCATGCTCGGGGAGCAGGTCCGCAACCGGGTCTGGGGGATGACGCTCTGGGCCGGCGCCGAACTCGACCGGGCGATCCCCGGCCCGGTGTGGGACCGGGTCCGCGGCATCCTGGACGCGCCGGCGCAGATCGCCGCGTGGACGGCGCAGGATGCGGGGCTGCTGCTGTCGGGTCTCTCGCGCCAACTCTCGCGCGACCCCGGCCTGCGGCCCGCCGCGCGCGGCCTGCGCGATCTCGTCCTCGCCCGCTTCAAGGGCCCCCGCACGCTCTTCTTCGATGCGGCGCACGGGCCGCGGCGGGAGTTCGCCTCCTTCGCCACCCAGGTCTATTCGGCCCTCGCCCTCTATCACTTCGGCGAGGCCGAGCACGACGACGAGGCGCTGGCGGCCGCGAATGACTGCCTCGCCACCCTGATCCGCCTCCAGGGTCCGCGCGGCGAGTGGCCGTGGTTCTACCTGGCCCGGGCCGATCGCGTGATCGACTTCTACGAGGTCTATTCCGTCCATCAGCACGGCATGGCCCCCGCCATCCTCCACCACGCGATCGCGCATGGCGTGCCGGATGCGCGTGCTGCGATGCAGCGCGGCTTCGACTGGCTGTTCGGCGCCAACGAGATGGGCGTGTCCATGCTTCGCCCCGACCTGTCGCTGATCTACCGTTCGCAGGCGCGCGCCGGCTGGCGCGGGCGGCGCGCGGCGCGGGCGGCGATGGCGCCGCTCGCAGCGGTCACCGGCCTCGGCGGCGGTCTTGCCGGGGGCCAGGCGCTTCGCCTCACGCCCGAGATGCGGAGCTACGAGTTCGGATGGGTGCTCTGGTCCTGGGGCGGGCGGCCGGACTGGCCCGGGATCACCCACCGTCCGGAATTCGCGACGGAGCGCCTGAGTGACGCCGCCTGAGGGGCGGGAGGCCGGCGCCGACCGGCCGTTCGTCTCCGTCATCATCCCGCACTACAACGACCTGGCGGGGCTGGGGCTCTGCCTCCCGGCCCTCGCCGCGCAGACCTGGCCGCGCGACCGCTTCGAGATCGTGATCGCGGACAACAACTCGCGCTGCGGGATCGAGGCGGTCCGCGCCGCCGCCCCCGGGTGCCGGGTGGTGCCCGCGCCGATCCAGGGCGCCGGCCCTGCCCGCAACGCGGCGGCCGCGGCGGCCAAGGGCGAGATCCTCGCCTTCACCGACAGCGATTGCGTGCCCGGGCCACGCTGGATCGAGGAAGGCGTGGCCGCCCTCGGGCGGTTCGACTTCGTCGGCGGCCAGGTCGTCACCACGGCGCGCGATCCCGCCCGCCCCTCCCCCGTCGAGGCCTTCGAGATCGTCTTCAACTTCGACTTCCGGCGCTACATCGAGGAGCTGGGGTTCACCGGCACCGGCAACATGTTCGTGCCGCGCCCCGTCTTCGACCGGGTCGGCCCGTTCCGGACCACCGTGTCCGAGGACATGGACTGGAGCTTCCGCGCCCGCGACGCGGGCTTCCGCATCGGCTACGCGCCGGCCGCGATCGTCGCCCATCCGGCGCGCCGGGACTGGGACGAGCTCCGCCGGCGCTGGGCGCGCCTCGTGCGCGAGCACACCGCCATGGCGCGGGCGAGCCGCGGCCGGATGATCCGCCACCTGCTGAAGGCGCTGGCGATGCCGCTCTCCGTCGGACCGCATGCGTGGCGGGTCCTGCGCTCGCCGCGCCTGCCCGATCTTCGCAGCCGCATCGGCGCGATCGGCATCCTCGCGCGGCTTCGCTGCTGGCGCATGGCGGAGACGGTCAGGGTCGTCCTGCGCGGCCGCTGACGGGCGCGCCCTGCGGCCGCGCGCCGAGAAAGGTGCCGTCCGGAGGCGCGACGCGGCTCCGCACACCGGAGCGGCCAGCCCCGTGCCGGGAGTGCTCCGGCCCGCGAACAGCGCCCTTCAGTAGGCGCGACGGTCGAACAGAACCAGGATCGCCGTCTTGGTCAGGATCCAGATGTCGAGGCCGAGCGACCAGTTGCTGATATAGAAAAGGTCGTGCTCGACGCGGGCGCGCAGCTGGTCCTCGGTGTGGACCTCGCCCCGGCAGCCATTCACCTGCGCCCAGCCGGTGATGCCCGGCTTGATGCGATGCCGGGCGGCATACTCCTCCACCACGGCGCTCAGCGGGCGGCCGGCGGTCGTCATCGCGATGGCGTGCGGCCGCGGCCCGACCAGCGCCATGTCGCCGGCCATGACGTTGAACAGCTGCGGAAGCTCATCCGCGCTGCTCCGGCGGAGCAGACGGCCGACGCGCGTCACGCGCGGATCGTCGCGGCTGGTCTGCCGCAGCCCGATCTGGTCCCCGCTCTCGTGGTACATCGTCCGGAACTTCCAGACCCGGAACGCGCGGTCGTGGAAGCCGACGCGCTTCTGGCGGAAGAACACGGGGCCCGGTGAATCGAGCTTGATGGCGACCGCGATCACCAGCATCAGCGGCGCCAGCGCGAGCAGGGCGAGGGTCGAGATCACGACGTCCTCGGCGCGCTTCATGGCCGCCTGCGCATCGGTCAGCGGCCGCGTCACCATCTCGAAGGTGATGCGGCCGCCGATGCGCGCGGCATGGAGCGGCGGCATCTCGAGCGCGTCCAGGTCCGGCATCAGCGACACCGGCACCGAGAAACGGGACAGAACCCCGACGAGCCCGTTGACGGCCGCCGGGTCGTGGTTCAGGCCCTGGATCATCACGCGGTCCACGAGCCGCTCCTGCGCGAGGGTCAGGGCCGCCCCCGCCATCGCGTCGTCCAGGCTGAGGGCCGCGACCGCCCGCAGGCGACCGACCGTGTCCGTCTGCAAGCCGCCGCCCAGCGCCAGAGCGCGGGCCTCGGTCGGCGCGACGACGAGGACGCGCTCGATGCAGTAGCCCCCGGCGAGGAGACGGCGAAGTTGACCGTCCCACAGCACGCGCCATCCGAGCGTCCAGAACACGGTGGCGAGGGCCCAGGACAGCAGCCAGATGCGCGAGAAGCCGCCGATCAGCTGGGCGCCGAACGCGGCCAGGAGCAGGGCGCCGAAGGCGTAGAGGTTGGTCCGCAGCGCCGGGCGCAGCTGCTCGCGGCCGAGCAGGACGGTCTCGCTCCGGTAGAGGCCCTGCGCCTGCGCCGCCAAGGCCCAGGCCAGGCAGAAGAACACGAGGCCGACGTAGAGCTGCTCGGCCGGATAGTCGCGCTGGCTGCCATAGGCGAGGAAGATCAGGGCCGAAAGCAGCGCCGCGCCGACGGCGTCCAGCGCGGCGGCGAGAACCTGAAGCGCGGCGGCCGGCAGCTTCCGCGGCGCGGCATCGTCGTGCGGCTCGGCCAGGCCGCGTGCCGGGCCGGAGAGGTCCCACGCGGCCGGACGCGCCGGGAACTCGGTCGCTGCCGTCGGAATGGGAGGGGTTTGCCCGGACATCGCGCGACCGCGTTCAGCCGGTGTAGTATTTCTTGTTCAGATTGTAGTAGCGGCCATAGCCACCGTAGGCATAGCCGTAGCCATAGCCGTAGCCGTAGCGCCGCATCTTCCGGAAATCGACCTTGTTCAGGATGGTCCCGGCGAAGCGCCCGTTCGACATCCGCAGCAGCCCGGCGGCCTGCTCGACGATATCGGCCTGCGTCGAGCGCCACTCGACCACGAGCAGGGAGGCGTCGGCCAGCTCGGCGACGATCCGGGCATCGCTGAGCGCGAGCAGCGGCGGCGTGTCGATCACGACGAGGTCGTACTCGCCGGCGAGACGCTCCACGAGGTCGCGGAACTTCCGCGAGCCGAGGACGTCCGCCGGCGTGCGGCGTTCCGCGCCGGTCCCGATGATGTCGAGCTTCAGGTCGTCGCGGTGGGAGGTGACGGCCGCGAGATCCTTGTCGCCGACCAGGTATTCGGCGAGGCCCAGATTGTCGCGGACCGCGAACATCTTGGAGATGGACAGGTGGCGGAAGTCGGTGTCGAGGATGATGACCTTCTGGCCGGCGGTCGCCGCCGAAACGGCGATCGCCGCCGCCATGGTGGACTTCCCCTCGCCCGGCACGGCCGAGGTGACCTGCAGCACGCGGGTGGCCTTGTCGACATTCGACATCCGCACGCCGACGCGGACGCCGCGGACCCCCTCCGCGAAGCGGGACAGGGGGCGGGTCGCGACGTAGCTCACCATGTCGAGCCGCTTGCCGCCATCCTTGAGGTCGCGGCGGACGATCAGCGGCATCGTGCCGAGGACCGGCACGCCGAGCTGGTCCTCCAGCGCGCGCGCCGTCGCGAAGGTGGCGTCGAGCTGGTTGAGCACGAAGGCGAGGCCCAGGCCGGCCAGGATGCCGAGGGCGATGCCGCCGGCCACGAAGGGCAGCGGCTGCGGGAAGCTCGGCGCGCCGCGGCGATCCGCCGGCGAGATGATGCGCGCCTCGACGGTCTCGAGCGTGACCTGCTGCTGCAGATCGTTGAAGCGGGTCAGGAAGCTGTCGTAGAGCCCCTTCGCCGCCTCGGCCACGCGCTGCGCCTCGCGCAGCTTGGCGGCCCCCTCGACATTGCTCGCCTGCTGCTCGGCGACGGCGCGGATGACTTGCTGCTCCAGCGCGTCTCGGCGACGCACGGACGTCTCGAAATCGTTCCGCAGGCCGGCGACGATCCGCTGCACCTCGGCGCCGAGCTGCTGCTCGAGCGCCCGGCGCGATTCCTCGGCCCGCTGGACCTCCGGATGGCGCGGCCCGAACCGGGACTGCAGTTCGGCCAGCCGACGCGCGTGCTCCGACTGCTGGGTGCGGAGCGTGTTGATGATGCTGGACGACGTGACCTCGTTGAGGCCCTCGAGGCTGGCCGACCCGCGCGTGGCCCGCAGCGCCTGGTCGAGCCTCGCCTGTCGGTTCGCGACCTCGCCCTGCGCCGCGATCAGCTGGACGTTCAGCTCGGTCATGGCCTGCTGGCCGATGCTGCCGCCGCCCGCGATCTCGGTCAGGCCGTACTGCGCGCGGACGGCCTCGACCTCGCGCTCGGCGCGGATCAGGTCGTCCCGCAGGCTGACGAGGCGCTCGCGCAACCAGTCGGCGCCGCGGCGGGTGGCCTCGTACTTCGCCTCGAGCTGGTCCGCGAGATACGCGTCGACCACCGCGTTGGCGAGCCGTTGCGACTTCGCCGCGTCCCGCGTGGTGACGTCGATGCGGATGATATAGGTGACGCCGATGCGGACGACGCGGATGGCCCGCCGCAGCTGGGCGATCGCCCGGGCCTGACGGGTCTCCAGCGCGGCCGGGGCGCGCTCCTGCGCGAGGAACGGCAGCGACTGCAACACCTGGCTGACCAGCCCGGGCGGGGCCGCGCCGAACTCGGCATCGTCGGCCAGGCGCTCGGCCGTGACCACGCGCTCCAGCAGGACCGTACTTTCCAGGATGGTCAGGACGCCGGCGACCTTGGCGGAGTCAACCATGACCAGGGCGAATTCGCCCTCGGGCCCGACGCTGCCGGGGCGCCGCGGCTCGATCATCATGAATGTTTGAGAAGTGTAGGATTTGGGCAAGAGCTTGGTGACGCCATAACCCAGCGCGCCCAAGACGATCGGCAACGCGATGATCACGCGGATGTGGCGGACGAGCGTGTTGAGCAGGGCACGGAAGTCAAAGGCGCGGTTCGCGGCCGGACCGGGGGTCGCGGGACGCACATCGTTCGAAATCGGGAGACCGATGTTCACCTCGCAACCATCCTGCCGGCCATAACTCTACCCTGGCATTACCCGATGATCGCCCTCAAGGGAAGGGAAGGACTGTCAGGATTACCACGATCGTCACACGGCTGAGGTGAGGCTTGCCCGGCGACTTGCCGCGGGATACCGCCCATGGCCCAGATACAGTCTCGGGTCCGGTCACCCGCTCAGGACAGCCGAAAATTTTCCGATCGTTGGAATGCGCGAATGGCCCCGACCCGCTCCCCGCCGCCGCCGTGGCGCCACCTCTTCCTCGGGGTGCCGGTCGATGCCCTCGACATGCCGCAAACCCTCGCGCTCGTGACCGATGCGATCCGGACGCGCCGGCGCTTGCAGCACGTGGCCATCAACACCGCGAAGTTCGTCGCGCTCCAGCACGACCTCGAGCTCCGGGCCGACGTGCTCAACTCCGATATCGTGGGGGTTGACGGCGCCGGCATCCTGCTCGGTGCGCGGCTCTTCGGCATTCCGATCCCCGAGCGGGTGACCGGGGTGGACCTCATGATGGAGGTGCTCGCGCTCTGCGCCCGGGAAGGCTGGCGCCCCTACCTCCTCGGGGCGACGCCGGAGGTGCTGGCGGCCGCGGTGGCCCGCTTGCGGGCGGACCACCCGGACCTGGCGCTCGCCGGGTGCCGGGACGGCTATTTCGCACCCGCCGAGGAGGAAGCCGTCGCCGCCGAGATCGCGGCGAGCGGCGCCGACTGCCTGTTCATCGGCATGCCGACGCCGCGGAAGGAGCGCTTCCTGGCGCGACACCGCGACCAGCTCGGCGTGCCGTTCCTGATGGGCGTGGGCGGCAGCATCGACGTCCTCGCCGGCTACGTGCGCCGCGCGCCGCGGTGGATGCAGACCAGCGGCCTCGAATGGCTGTTCCGGGTGATGCAGGAACCGCGTCGGCTCTGGCGCCGGTACCTGTCCAGCAATCTGTCCTATCTGGCCATCCTGGTCCGGGCGCTGCTGGGCCGCCTCCCCCCCTCGGCGCGGAGACCGAATTCCTGACCGCCGGCGGCGTGCTCGCAACCCGCGCCCGAGCCGGCGCCCCGCCCCGCGCCCGCTCGCGGGGCGCCGCCGCCCTGGGGCGGGGCCCGTCGGGGTCGCCGATTCCCGCCGCCCGTGTTCTGCTCTACGAAGCCGCCGGCAGCGCCCGCGCTGCGTCGCACCAGTCAGGAGCGGGCCCCCGGGCCCGGCACGCTGAATGACGGAAGCCTGTGTCGTCGGCCTGGGGTATATCGGCCTGCCGACCGCCGCCTACATGGCGCGCACCGGCATCCGCGTGCATGGCGTGGACATCGACCCGACGGTGGTGACGACGGTCAACGAGGGCCGGATCCACATCGTCGAGCCCGACCTCGACGGCCTGGTGCAGAAGGTGGTCCGCGACGGCGCCCTCACCGCGCATCCCGCGCCGGTCCCGGCCGACGTCTTCCTGATCGCCGTGCCGACACCCCTGGGGCCGGACCACGCGCCCGTGGTGGATTTCGTGCACGCGGCGGCCCGCGCCATCGCTCCGGTCCTCCGCCCGGGCAACATCGTCATCCTGGAATCCACCTCCCCCGTGGGCACCACGGCGGAGGTCGCGCGCCTCCTCGCGGCGGCGCGCCCGGACCTGTCCATCGCCACCGGGGAAGGCAAGGCGGAGGAGATCGCGGTCGCCTACTGCCCCGAGCGCGTGCTGCCGGGGCGCATTCTCGTGGAACTGGTCGAGAATGATCGTTGCGTCGGCGGCCTCACCCCCGACTGCGCCGAACGCGCGGCGCGGTTCTACGAGAGCTTCGTGCGCGGCGCGGTGCTGCGGACGACGGCCGCGACGGCCGAACTCGTCAAGCTGACCGAGAATTCGTTCCGGGACGTGAACATCGCCTTCGCCAACGAGCTGTCGCTCGTCTGCGACCGCCTCGGACCGGATGTGTGGGAGGTGATCAGCCTGGCCAATCGCCATCCCCGCGTGAACATCCTGCGGCCCGGGCCCGGCGTCGGCGGGCATTGCATCGCCGTGGACCCCTGGTTCATCGTCCACTCGGCGCCCGAGCAGGCCCGGATCATCCGCACCGCGCGCGAGGTGAACGACGGCAAGGCGCGCCACGTCGAGGAACAGATCGCCCGGCTGGCCGAGGCCGAGCCGGACGCGCCCGTCATCTGCTTCGGCCTGGCCTTCAAGGCCAATGTCGATGACCTGCGCGAGAGCCCTGCCCTCGAGATCACGGAGCGCCTCGCGCGCCGGTTTCCGGGGCGGGTGATGGCGGTCGAGCCCTTCGTCGCCGCGCTTCCCCGCGACCTCGCCGCGCTGGGGGTGTCGCTGCTGGGGTTCGAGGAGGCGCTGCAACGGGACGGGATCTGGGCGCTGCTCGTGGACCATTCCATCTTCGCGCGGGTGGCGCCGGCCCAGCGCCAGGGGCGCCGGATCGTGGACACGCGCGGCATCTGGCCCGGCGGGGCCGGCTGAAGGCGGCCCCGTGTCCTGGCTCCGACGTCTGATCGGCCGTCATCCGGTCGAACCCGTGCGCCGGGTCGTGCCGCCCGGCATCCGCGTCTATGCCGTGGGCGACGTGCATGGGCGGCTGGATTGCCTGCTCGCGCTGGAGCGGCGCATCGCCGACGACGTGGCCGCGCGCGGCGGCGGACGCAGCCTCGTGATCTATCTCGGAGACCTGATCGATCGCGGGCCCGACAGCGCGGGGGTGCTGACCCACCTCGCGAGCGCCGCGCCGGCGCCCTTCGAGCGCCGCTTCCTCCGCGGCAACCACGAGCGCATGTTCGAGAGCGTGCTCGATGCCGGTGCCGGCATCGCGGATTGGAAGACGCTGGGGGGGCTCGACCTGATGGCGTCCTACGGCGTGTCCTTGCCGGCGGGGGTCGGCGCCGAGGCGGACGCGGCCCTCCTCGCCGCCCTGCGGCGGAGCGTGCCGCTCGCGCATCTGCGCCTGCTGTCGGAGCTGGAGACGCTCATCGTGGTGGGCGACTACGTGTTCGTCCACGCCGGACTCCGCCCCGGCGTGCCGCTCGGCCAGCAGACCGAAGCCGACCTTCTGTGGATCCGGGACGAGTTCCTCCAGTCCCGCGCCGATTTCGGCCGGACCGTGGTGCACGGCCACACGCCGGTCGCCGAGCCCGAGCGCCGCCCGAACCGGATCAACGTCGATACCGGCGCCTACGCGACCGGCCGGCTGACAGCGGTGAGGCTGGAGGGCGAGGACGTCGAGATGCTGTCGGTGTGGCTCCAGTGATCCGTCGCCTCCTCCTGATCAGTCCTCTGCTCGTCGCGGCCGGCACGGCCTTGGCGCAATCGGTGAGCAACGTCGTCCTCACGCCGTTGAACGCGCCGCGCCCGGCCGAGACGGGGGACAGGGAGAACCTGGACTTCTTCCGCACCGGCGCCACCGTCCGGCTCGGCCCCTTCTTCGTCTTGCCGCTGTTCCAGACGACCGTCGGCCTCGACGACAACGTCCTGTCGCAGCGGCGGTCCCGGCGGGCCGATGGCCTCCTCCGCGTCGGGCCGGCGGTGATCGCGCGAACGACATGGTCGCGCCACGCCATCCAGGCGGAGGCGTCGCTCGAGGGCGTGAAATACGCCAGCTTCAACCGCCTGGATGCCGTGAACGCGCGCGCCGGCACCATCGGCCGGCTCGACCTCTGGCGGGATTCCTTCCTGCAACTCAACGCCTTCTACCTTCGCACCAACGACCTGCCGACGGATCAGGGGTTCACCTCGGGCGTCTTCGGCGTGCCGCTGGCGCAGCTGGCCCCGAGCATCACGGAGCGCTCAGGCTCCGGCCTGCTGCTCGCGCTGCAGGAAGGGCGCGTCGAGTCCCAGAGCCGCCTCGACTGGCAGCGCACCTCGTCCCGGGCGCAGGCCGAGGCCGCGTTCCAGGGGATCGGCGCCGTCAACGCCTTCACGATCACGCAGCGGCTGGGCTACCGCATCACCGAGGGGCGGACGGCCTATCTGGAAGCGAGCGGCAACATCCGGCGGAGCGCGTCGATCAACGTCGACTCGCAGGGGTTCCGGATCGCCGCCGGCCTGCGCGGGGAACTGACGCGGCTTCTCAACGGGGAGGTCTCGGTGGGCGTGCTGCGGCAGGATTTCGCCAGCGGCCGATCCCAGACCAACCTCGCCTTCACCGGCTCCCTGTTCTGGCGCCCCACGGCGCTCACCAACGTGACCCTGCTCGCGCGACGCGACGTGGGCGAGGCCGGCGGCGTGACGGCCACGGCCAACGGCTTCACCGGATCCGGCACCCTAACGACGGCCATGCTGAGCGCCGACCACAGCCTCTCCCAGGCCTGGGTCGTGCAGGGTCTCGTCCGCATGGACCGGCTGGAGCGGGTGACGACCGGCCAGGGCGACATCACGCTCTACGGCGTGCAGCTGGGCACCACCTACGCGCTGAACCGCCAGCTCAGCGCCATCGGCCTGTACCGGTTCCTCCTGCGCGAGGGCGGCGGGCCGGACACCGGCTTCGCGCGGAACCAGTTCCTGGTCGGGCTTCGCGGCACGCTGTGACCCTGCGGCGCGCCCTCTCCCTCGCGCTGGTGACCGTCTGGGTCCTGTTCGCGATCGGCGTGGCGCTGAGCTGGAACCTCGCCGGCAGCCACCTGCCCCACCTGCCGGGTGGCGCGGCGCTCGCGATGGGCATCCTCGCCGTCATCCTGGGAAGCCTGACAGGCGCCGCGCTGTGGCTGGGCAGCGGGCTCGCGCTTCTCCTGCTGCCGCTCCTGGCGAGCGCGGGCCCGGACCCCCGCCCGGAGCCCGGCTGCCGCATCACCGCCATGACCTTCAACGCCAAGCTGCTGCGCTCGGGCCGGCGCGACGCGGTGGCGGAGCTGCTGGGCGCCCACCCGGCCGACATCATCCTGCTGCAGGAAACCGGCGATCGGGCGGAGCTCGCGCGGCTCCTGCTGGAGCAGCCCGGCTTGCGCGGCTGGCATGTCGCGACGCCGCCCGACCTGCTGCTGATGGCGGTCTCGCGATTTCCGCTGGCGCCCGGCCTGCGGCATGGCGGCATCCTCGAGACCTCGGTTCGGGTCGAAGGCCAGCGCCTGCGCCTCTTCACCGCGATCGGGCCGAAGCCGACGGCGCCCGGCCAGGCCGCGACCTTCGCCCGGCAGCTGCGGGACCTCGTCGCCGGGTCACCCGACGGCGCGCTGGTCGGCCTGGACCTGAACGCCGGCCCCGCATCGGCCAGCGCGCGCTTGCTGCGCACCGTCCTGCGCGACGCGGCCATGGACACCGGCCTCGGCGCGGCCTTCGGCTTCACCTTCCCGACGCCGGCGAGACGCCTCGGCACCCTGGGACCGTGGGCGCGCATCGATCAGCTGCTGGTGACGCCGGGGCTGCGTCCGGACGGTTGGTCGGTGCTCGCAGCCCATGCCGAGTCGACGCATTTCCCGCTGTTCGGCCAGTTCGTCCTCGCCGGAGCCGGCACCCCGGGGGAAGCCTGCCGCGCGGGTTGATGCGGCCGCACCCGGGCGGGACGCCCCGCCGCGCCGGTCCCTGCCCCCATCCGCGCGCCTCCGCCGGGCCGCCCGTTGCGCGCCCCCGGGCCGCGGGCGACAAGCCTCCGAGCAGCAAGGCCATGTCGCGGCGTGCCATCGTCCTCCCCCGTCTTTCCCGAGACGCGCCGGATCGGCCGTCGCGTCGGCCCGCCCGCGGCTTCGCCGCGCGCCGGCAGCGTCGCGCC
>JAIEOO010000228.1 GCA_019750475.1 Acetobacteraceae bacterium
TCGGCCAGGGCCGCGCCGCCTCGCGCTTCGCCCCAGGCGAGCTTCTCCCGCAGCCCGGGCGAGAGCAGCATCGCGGCCATCGCGCGCTCGGACGCCAGCGCCTCGGCGCTCTCGCCATGCATCACGACGGGATGCAGCTCCTGCGCGCGGCGGCATTCCCCCGGCAGGTCGAGCGCCTGGACCGTCGCGCCCCTGGCGGCGCAGGCGGCGGCCGCGCGGTCGAGCAGCGCCCGCGTCTCCGGCGAGAGGGCATCCGGCATCACGCCGGGCGTGACCAGGATGCGCGGCGCGCGGTCCGGCCGCTCGGACGGGCGGCCATGGTCGAAGGCGCTGACCGCGCCCATCGCCAGGGCCACGTCGTCGAAGCCACGCGCCATGACGCCGATGGTGTCGAGGCTCTCGCTCATCACCTTCATCCCGCCGCGATGGACGGTGCCGTAGGTGGGCTTGTGGCCATGGGCGCCGCAGTAGGCCGCCGGGCGGATGATGCTGCCCGCCGTCTGCGTCCCGAAGGCGAGGTGCAGCATCCCCGCCGCCACGCCGGCGGCCGAGCCCTGGGAGGAACCGCCCGGCGTGTGGGCCGGGTCGTGCGGGTTGGTGGTCGGCCCCGGGAAGCGCGTGGCGAATTCGGTGGTCACCGTCTTGCCGGCGATCACGGCGCCGGCGCGCCGGGCCAGCGCCACGCAGGCGGCATCGGTGCGCGGCCGGTGCCCGGCCCAGATGGGCGAGCCGTATTGCGAGGGCTGGTCGCCGGTGTCGAGCACGTCCTTCACCCCGAAGGCGAGGCCCGCGAGCGCCCCCGCCCGCCCGGCCTTCACGGCCGCGTCCACCGCCGCCGCCTGGCGGCGCCACAGCGCGGGGTCGAGATGGGTGAAGGCGCGCACCACGGGCTCCCGCGCGGCGACGCGCTCCAGCATGGCCTCGGCCAGCTCCACGGCGGAGAGGGCGCCGGCCCGGACGCGGCGGGCGGCTTCGGTGGCGGACAGGGTTGCGATGTCGCTCATGCGCCAAGCGTAGCCCTCACCCGGCGGCACGGGGAGTGGCCTGCCAGAGCCCGCTTCCCCATATGCCGCCCATGCCTGCACCACCCGGTGGGGTCGTGACCCTGCGGCTGCCCACCGGCGCGCTGTGTCACACCCTGCCCCTCGCCCTGCCCGAGCTCCCCCCCGTGCCGCCGGCCGCCATCGAGGTCGCGTGGGAGGTGGCGCGCGAATCCGCCGCGGCCGGGCTGTGGGGCCCGCCGCGCCTGCTGCGCTTCGCGGGCGGGGCGGAGATCGCGCTGGCCGACGCCGATGCCTGCGCCTGGGCCGAGGCGCTCGACCGGCGCCAGCCGCTGGACAGCGTGGGCCGGCTGTCGCTCTGCCTGCGCCTGCTCGCGCTCGTCGAGGCGATGGGGCGGATGCGCTGGCTCGCCGGCTTCTTCGCCATCGGGCGCGACGGGGCGGAGTTCCACCCCCTGCTCCTGGCCGCCGCGGCGAGCACCCCGCTCGATGCGACGGGGAGGTTCGACGAAACGGGAATCCGGCGCATACTGGGGCGGACCCTCCCCAACCCGGCCTGACGCCCAGCGGGCGGCCCAGCCTGAAAGCGTGACGATGCCCCGGCTCCTCCTGTTCCTGCCGCTCGCCCTCGCGGCCTGCTCCGGCCCCGCGATCGAGGGCCGCCTCGATCCGCGGGCGCCGGTGAGCGACGGCTCGCCCGCCGGCATCGCCCAGGCCTGCCGGGAGCAGGCGCAGACCGTCCTGGCGCGGCAGGACCGCGGCCAGCTGATGCGGGAGGACGAGCGCGATTCGCGCCTCGGCGCCTCCACCGGCGCCGACGGGCTGCGGTCATCGATCGACCGCATGGGCCGGCAGCACCGCTTCGACCAGATGGTGCGCGACTGCATCCGCAACGCGGCCCCCGATGGCGGGCCGCGCGGCGGCTCGCCCCGCCCCTCTTGAGCGGACGACCACCGGGGGCGCTCGCCCGCGCTCTCTCCCACCGGGACGCCCGGATCTTCTTCGGCGCCAGCCTGACCGCCTGGACCGGCCTCTGGATGCACCGCATCGCGGTGATGTGGCTGGCCTGGGAACTCACCCGCTCCTCCTTATGGGTCGGCATGGTCGCCTTCTGCGACCTCGCCCCCGCCGTCGTCTTCAGCCCCGTCGCCGGCGCCGTCGCGGACCGCATGGATCGCGTGCGCCTCGCCATGATCGGTCAGGTCGCCATCGCGACCCAGGCGCTGCTGATCGCGCTCCTCACCTGGTCGGGCGGCATCACCATCGCGCTGCTGCTGGTGCTCGAGGTCGCGGGCGGCATCGCCGCGAGCTTCGTCCAGCCGGCCCGCCAGGCGCTGATGCCGGGCCTCGTGCCGCGGGCCGACCTGCCGGCGGCGGTCGCCTGCAATTCCCTGACCTTCAACGTCGCGCGCTTCCTCGGGCCCGGCATCGCGGGGCCGCTCATCGCCGTCTGGGGCGTGGTGCCAGCGATCCTGCTGAACGTGCTCGCCTACGCGGTCGCCACGGCGACGATGCCCTTGCTCCGCCCCGATCCCTCGCAGCGCCGCGGACACGCGCCCGAGGCCTCGCTGCTGGCGGAGACGCTCGACGGGCTGCGCTACGTGTCGCGCCACCCGGGCATCGGGCCGCTCTTCCTCTTCGCGGGTCTCACCGCGATCCTGCTGCGCGGGGTGCAGGAGATCCTGCCGCCCTATGTCGAGCGGCTGTTCGGCCAGGGCGCCGCCGGCCTCGCGCTGCTGACGGCCGCGATCGGCGTGGGCGCGCTGATCGGCGGCCTCTGGGTCGCGAACCGCGGGCGCCTCGCCGGCACGACGCGGGTCGCGGTGCTCGCGATCTTCGCCCAGGCGAGCTTCACGGCCGCCTTCGTCGCCACCGGGATGTTCCCGCTCGCCGTCGTGGCGGCCGCGCTGTTCGGCGCGGCGTCGGCCATGCACGGCATCTCCGTCCAGACCCTGGCGCAATCGGCGGCCGAGGGACGGATGCGGGGGCGCACCCTGTCGCTCTGGGGCCTGATCACCCGCGCCTGCCCGGCGCTCGGCGCGCTGGTGCTGGGCACGGCGGGCGAGATCTTCGGCATGCGGTGGCCCACCCTCGTCGCGGTGGTGATGGCCTTGGGCGTGGCGGTCTGGGCGGTGCTCGGCATGCAGCGCTGGGCGGCGAAGCTGGAGGGGCCGGGTAGCCAGGACCCTGCCCGCGCGGCATAGCTGGCGCATGAGCACACCGCCCCGTCCCCCGGTCCCTCCCGGCGTCATCGGCCACAACCGCGCCAACCTCACGCCGCACTACGCCATCTTCCCGCCGGTCGGGATCATGGACAGCCTGCTGCCCGGCCTCACCGGCTGCATCCTGCGCTTCATGACCTCGCCCCGCATGGGCGCGAAATTCGCCGAAGCCATGCTGCTGGTCGCCCCCGGCGGCGGCAGCGACGCGGCGCGGGACGACGGGCTGCAGCACTTCTTCTACGTGCTCTCGGGCGAGCTCGAGGTGACGGTGGGCAAGAAGAAGGAGGTGCTGGGGCCCGGCGCCTTCGCCTACTGCCCGGCCGGCACGACATATGCGTTCGGCAACCGGGGCGCGGGCGAGGTCCGGGCGCTGTGGGTGAAGCGGCCCTACGCCGGCGTGAAGGGCATCCCCCGCCCCGGTCCGAAGTTCGGCCACCGGAAGGACGCGAGGCGCGAGGACGTGGACGGCCGCTGGCGCTACTGGCTGCTCGGCACCGGCGACATGTCCATGGATTTCGAGATGAACATCATGGGCTTCGGGCCGGGGACGCATTTCCACTGCGTCGAGACCCACGTCATGGAGCACGGCCTCTACATGCTGCAGGGCCAGGGGCTGCAGCTGCTCGGGCGCGACTGGCACGAGATCTGGGAAGGGGACTTCATCTGGATGGGCCCCTACGTCCCGCAGCAATTCTACGCGACCGGCTGGGGCGGGGCCGAATACCTGCTCTACAAGGACGTGAACTGCGACGTGGAGTTCTGACGTCGCGGAAGGACCGGCCGGGACGCGGGGGCTGGGCCCCCGCGAGCCACCTCAGCCCGCCGCCGCGACGGCGCGCTTCGCCATCACCGTCACGAGATGCGCGCGGTACTCCGCGCTCCCGTGGATGTCGCTGTTCAGCCCGTCGGCGGACTGCCTGATGCCGGCGACCGCCTCGGGCGACCAGTTGGCGGACAGCGCCGCTTCCATCGCGGACTGGCGGAACACGCAGGGACCGGCGCCGTTGACGGCGACGCGCACGCCCATCGGCCCCTTCGAGACGAAGGCGCCCGTCATCACGTAGCGCGAGGCCGGGTTGCGCATCTTCGCGTAGCCCGCCTTCTCCGGGATCGGGAACTCCACGGCGACGAGGATCTCGTCGGCCTCGAGCGCCGTGGTGAACATGCCGAGGAAGAACTCGTCCGCCGCGATCCTGCGCTTGCTGGTGTGCAGCGTGGCGCCGAGGCCGAGCACGGCCGCCGGGTAGTCCGCCGCCGGGTCGTTGTTGGAGACGCTGCCGCCGATGGTGCCGCGGTTGCGCACCTGCGTGTCGCCGATGTGCTTCGCCAGATACGCGAGCGTCGGGATGGCGGACGCGACCTCGGCGCTCGTCTCCACCTCGACGTGCCGGGTCAGCGCGCCGATGCGGATGGCGTTGCCGGCGCGGGAAATGCCGCGCATCTCGGCGATGCCGGACAGGTCCACGAGCGCGGTCGGCCTGTTGAGGCGGTGCTTCAGCGCCGGCAGCAGCGTGTGCCCGCCGGAGATCGCCTTCGCGTCCGGGTCGGCCGCCAGCATCTTGACGGCGTCCGCGACGGAGGAGGGCTTGTGATACGCGAAATCATACATGGCGAGGGCTCTCCCTAGGCGGCTTTCCCGTGGATGATGGACCAGATCTTCGGCGGCGTCGCCGGCATCTCGATGTGGGTGACGCCGTAATCCTTCAAGGCGTCCACCACCGCGTTCATCACGGCGGGCGGCGAGCCGATGGCGCCCACCTCGCCGCAGCCCTTCACGCCGAGCGGGTTGTGGGTGCAGAGGGTGGTGTGCGTCGCGACGCTCACCGGCGCGAGGTCGTCGGCGCGCGGCATGGTGTAATCCATCATCGAGCCCGACATGAGCTGCCCGTCGGCGTCGTAGACGCACTGCTCGAGCAGCGCCTGGCCCACGCCCTGGGCCACGCCGCCCTGCACCTGGCCCTCGACGATCATCGGGTTGATCACGCGGCCGACATCGTCCACCGCCGTGAAGTTGACCAGGGACACCTTGCCCGTCTCGGGCTCGATCTCGACCTCGGCGATGTGGCAGCCGCCGGGGTAGGTGAAGTTCTTCGGATCGTAGAAGGCGGTCTCCTCGAGGCCGGGTTCCAGCTCCTCGATCGGGTAGTTGTGCGGCACGTAGGCCGCGAGGCTGATCTCGGCGAGCGCCTTCTGCTTGTCCGTCCCGGCGACGCGGAACACGCCGCGCTCGAACTCGATGTCCTCGACCGAGGCTTCCATCAGGTGCGCCGCGATCTTCTTCCCCTTGGCGATGATCTTGTCCATCGCCTTGTCCATCGCCGAGCCGCCGACCGCGAGCGAGCGCGAGCCGTAGGTCCCCATGCCGAAGGGCACCTTCGCCGTGTCGCCGTGGACCACGTCCACATTGGCGATCGGCACGCCGAGCTTGTCGGCGACGAGCTGCGCGAAGGTCGTCTCGTGCCCCTGGCCGTGGCTGTGGGCGCCCGTCAGCACGGTGACGGAGCCGGTGGGATGCACGCGGATCGTGCCGACCTCGTAGAGGCCGGCGCGGGCGCCGAGCGACCCCACCACGGCCGAGGGCGCGATGCCGCAGGCCTCGAGATAGGTGGAAACGCCGATGCCGCGCAGCCTGCCGCGCGCCTTCGCCTCGGCGCGCCGCGCCTCGAACCCGGCCCAGCCCGAGGCCTCCAGTGCCTGGTCGAGCGTCGCGAAGTAGTTGCCGCTGTCGTACTGGAGCGCGACCGGCGTCTGGTAGGGGAAGGCGTCGGTCGGGATGAAGTTCTTGCGCCGCAGCTCAACCCGGTCGAAGCCGGTCTGCTGGGCGGCGACGTCCACCAGCCGCTCCAGCAGGTAGGTCGCCTCGGGGCGGCCGGCGCCGCGATAGGCGTCCACCGGGACGGTGTTGGTGAAGACCGCCTTCACCTCGGCGTAGATCGCCGGCGTGGTGTACACGCCCGCGAGCAGCGTGGCGTAGAGGTAGGTCGGCACGCAGGGCGCGAAGGTCGAGAGATAGGCGCCCATGTTCGCCTGGGTGTGGACCCGGAGCGCCAGGAACCGGCCCTCGGCATCGAGCGCGAGTTCCGCGCGGCTGATGTGGTCGCGCCCATGGGCGTCGGACATGAAGGCTTCGGTGCGGTCGGCCGTCCACTTCACCGGGCGGTGCAGCTTGTGCGCCGCCCAGGTGACGATCGCCTCCTCGGCGTAGTGGTAGATCTTGCTGCCGAAGCCGCCGCCCACGTCGGGCGCCACGACCCGCAGCTTCGCCTCGGGCAGCTGCAGGACGAAGGCGCCCATCAGCAGGCGGATGACGTGCGGGTTCTGGCTCGTCGTGTAGAGCGTGTGCTCGCCCGTCGTCGGGTCGTAGTCCCCGATCGCCGATCGCGGCTCCATCGCGTTGGGGACGAGGCGGTTGTTCGTCGTCTCGAAGACGACGCGATGCGCGGCCCGCGCGAAGGCGGCGTCCACCGCCGCCTTGTCGCCGATGTGCCAGTCGTAGCAGAGGTTGGAGGGCACGTCGTCGTGCACGGCCGGCGCGCCGGGCGCCTGGGCCTGCGTCATGGTGGCGGCCGCCGGCAGCACCTCGTAGTCCACCGCGATGGCTTCGGCCGCGTCGCGGGCGCGCTGCTTCGTGTCCGCGATCACGACGGCGACCGGGTCGCCCACGTGGCGCACCTTCCCCTCGGCCAGGACGGGGTGCTTCGGCTCCGCCATGGGGGAGCCGTCCTTGTTGTGGATCTGCCAGCCGCAGGGCAGCCCGCCGATCGCCTTCAGGTCGTCGGAGGTGTAGATCGCGGCGACGCCCGGCATGGCCTTCGCGGCCGCGAGGTCGATGCCGTTGATCCGCGCGTGGGCGTGGGGGCTGCGCAGGATGGCGGCGTGGAGCTGCCCGGGCCGGTTGATGTCGTCCGTGTACTGGCCGCGGCCGGAGAGGAAGCGGAAATCCTCTTTCCGCTTCACGCTGGCGCCGATGCCCTCGAAAGGTGCCATCACGTTCATCGTCTCGTCCTCCCACCCGCTGGTTCAGGGGCCGCGCCTTGTGGCCGGCGCTTGGGCCCTGTTGGTCTCGCGCCCCGGAGGGGCGCCACGGTCACTCCGCCGCGGCGGCCAGCGTCTCGCGCCGGCCATGCATCACGTCCTGCGCGGCCGCGATCGCCTTCACGATGTTGTGATAGCCGGTGCAGCGGCAGAGATTGCCCTCCAGCCCCTCGCGGATCTCCTGCTCGGACAGGCCCTGCGGGTTCTTGGCGACCAGGTCCACGGCGGACATCACCATGCCCGGCGTGCAGAAGCCGCATTGCAGCGCGTGATACTCGCGGAAGGCCTCCTGCATCGGGTGCAGCGTGCCGTCCGGCTTCGCCAGCCCCTCGATCGTGGTCACCTGCGCCCCCTGGCACATCACGGCGAGCGTCGTGCAGGACTTCACGCTCTCCCCGTTGATGTGGACGACGCAGGCGCCGCACTGGCTGGTGTCGCAGCCGACATGGGTGCCGGTGAGGCGCAGCTTCTCGCGCAGCAGCTCGACGAGAAGGGTCCGGCCCTCGACCTCGACGCTGTGGGTCTGGCCGTTCACGGTCAGCGTGACTTGCGGCATGGGGCGCATCCCTCTCCCTGCGATGGTCCGGCCGCCCCCATGGGACGGTCCTTCATTCGCCGGGAAGCGTGGTGGCGGGCGGCGGCTTCGTCAAGCGCGCCGGCCGTCCGTCACGGGCTACGGCCGCAGGCCCGCCTGGGCCGCGAGGACGGCGAGGCTCGTCCGTTCCCGCGGCAGGACGAAGGGCGGCGTGGCGCGGCGCGACAGGCCGAAGACGTCGCCCGGAGCGTCCTCGACCTGCCAGCGGCGGAAGATGTCCACCTGCTGGCACTGGGGCTGTCCGCCGACGGCGCCGGTCGCCGGGTTGAAGGTGTTCGGACCGTACTGGAAGCACACGAACTGCGTCCCGGGGGGGATGCCCGCCCAGGGATGCACGCTGGCGCCCTCCGCGATTCCCCAGCGCCCCGGCAGGATGACGCCGTTGCCGGGGTACCACAGGAAGACGCGGCCATCCGGCGCCGTGTAGGCAACCTGCGTGCCGTGGATCGGCATGAAGGACATCCGCGTGCGGTCGGCGAAGAAGGCCTGGGCTTCGGCCGCGGTCATCAGCGGGCGCCGTTCGACCACCGTGACGTGCATCGCCGCGGGCGCGCACCCCGTCAGGGTGGCGAGGGCGAACGCGAGGGCGGCGCGTCGGTGGGGCATGGGCCAGCTTCCCGGTCAGGCGACCGGCCTGTCGTATGGCCGGCCAGCCGGCCGGACAAGCGCGGGCCGCGCCCTACGCCTCCGGCGTTCCCCGGATGACGACCTTGCGCCCCCGGGTGAGCAGCAGCAGCAGGCCGAGCAGCGCCGTGCCGAGGGGCCAGGCCGCCCAGACGCCGAAGGTCAGCATGGCGGCGAACATGCCGGCGCCCATGGCGACCTCCGGGTCCTCCGACCCGGCATAGGGCAGCACGAGGGCGCAGTTCCCCAGCAGAAGGGCGACCATCAGGAGCTGGAAGCCCCAGAACACCCATTTCATGGCGCGCCCGAACCGGCCGCGCGGCGCGCGGCCGACGAAGACCACAGGCCCCTCGGCCATCGGGGGCCCGATCAGGCGGCCCGGAAGGCCGTCGGCGGCGTGTTCAGCAGCAGCGGGTTCTGCTCCGCCGGGCCGTCATTCAGGTGGCAGGCCGAGAACTGCCCGCCGCCGACATCCTTCAGGGCCGGCTCCTCCTTGCGGCAGCGGTCGAAGGCGTAGGGGCAGCGCGTGTGGAAGCGGCAGCCCGGCGGCGGGCGGATCGGGCTCGGCACATCGCCCTGGAGGGGCTTCTTCTCCTTGATGGCCGTCGGGTCCGGCACCGGCACGGCGGAGAGCAGCGCCTCGGTGTAGGGGTGGCGCGGCCGGCCGAAGAGCTGCGTGCGCTCCGCCACCTCGACGATCTTGCCGAGATACATGACGGCCACGCGGTGCGTCATGTGCTCGACGATGGCGAGGTCGTGGCTGATGAACAGCATGGCCAGGCCGAGCTCCGCCTGCAGGTCCTGCAGGAGGTTCACGATCTGCGCCTTCACCGAGACGTCGAGGGCGGACACGGCCTCGTCGCAGACGATCACGTCGGGCTCGGCCGCGAGCGCCCGCGCGATGCCGATGCGCTGGCGCTGCCCGCCCGAGAATTCGTGCGGCCAGCGGTTCACCGCGTCCCGCGGGAGGCGGACCTTGTCCATCAGCTCGCCGATGCGGCGGTCGAGGTCGGCCTCGTCCTTGGCCAGGCCGAAGTTGCGGATGGGCTCGGCCAGGATCTCCCGCACCCGCATGCGCGGGTTGAGCGAGGAGAACGGGTCCTGGAACACCACCTGAATCTGGCGGCGCAGCGGCCGGAGCGTGCCGGCCGGCAGGTCGTCGATCCGCCTGCCGTTCAGCACCACCTGCCCGCCGGTCAGCGGGTAGAGGCGCAGCACCGCCTTGCCGACGGTGGACTTGCCGCAGCCCGACTCACCGACGAGGGAGAGCGTCTCGCCCCGGTGGATGTGGAAGGACACGCCGTCCACGGCATAGACGTAGCCCACCGTCGTGCCGAAGAGGCCGCCCCGGATGGGGAAGTGCTTCTTGAGCTCGGTGACCTCGAGGACCCGCTGGCTGGTGTCGATCTTGAGCGCGGCGCTCATGCGGCGAGCACTCCCTCGACCGGGGCATAGTGGCAGGCGGCGACGTGGCGCGGCGCCTTCTCCTTCAGGGCGGGCGCGTTGGCGCGGCAGAAATCCGTGACCTTCGGGCAGCGCGTCGCGAAGACGCAGCCCGGGATCTTCTGCTTGAGCGACGGCACGAGGCCCGGGATCTCCGCCAGGCGCGAGGTCGTGCCCGTGAGCGACGAACCGAGCTTCGGCACCGAGCCGAGCAGCCCCTGGGTGTAGGGGTGGCGCGGATGGGCGAAGAGCTCGCGCACCGGCGCCTCCTCCACCACCTTGCCGGCATACATCACCACCACGCGCTCCGCGACCTCGGCCACCACGCCGAGGTCGTGGGTGATCAGCACGATCGCGGCGCCCACGCGGGTCTTGAGGTCCCGCATGAGGTCGAGGATCTGCGCCTGGATCGTCACGTCGAGCGCCGTCGTCGGCTCGTCGGCGATGAGCAGCTTCGGATTGCAGGCGAGCGCGATGGCGATCATCACGCGCTGGCGCATGCCGCCCGAGAGCTGGTGCGGGTATTCGCGCACCCGCCGCCCCGGCTCCGGGATGCCGACGAGCTTGAGCATCTCGACGGCACGCTCCTCGGCCTGCTGGGCGTTCATGCCCTGGTGCAGCCGGAGCGTCTCACCGATCTGCTGCCCGTTAGACAGCACCGGGTTCAGCGAGGTCATCGGCTCCTGGAAGATCATGCTGATCTCGTTGCCGCGGATGTCGCGCATCTCGCGGTCGGAGAGCTTCAGCAGATCCCGCCCCTGGAACCGGATCGCCCCGGCGAGCTTGCCCGGCGGTTCCGGGATCAGGCGCAGGATGGACATGGCGGTAACGGACTTGCCGCAGCCGCTCTCGCCCACGATGGCCATGGTCTCGCCGGCGCGGACCTGGAAGGAAACCCCGTCCACGGCGCGGTTCACGCCGTCCATGGTGCGGAAATGCGTCTGGAGGCCGTCGACCTCCAGCAGGACGGGGCGGTTGTCGGTGGGATCAGCGAGCATGTTCATCCCCTGCCCTCACAGGCGCTTCGCCATGCGCGGGTCGATCGCGTCGCGCAGACCGTCGCCGAGCAGGTTCACCGCGAGGACGGTGATCGAGAGGAAAATGGCGGGGAAGAAGACGATGTAAGGCTTCACCTGCCACAGCGCCCGGCCCTCGGCCATGATGTTGCCCCAGGAGGGGATGATCGGCGGCGTGCCCGCGCCGATGAAGGACAGGATTGCCTCGGTGATCATCGCCGCCGCGCAGATGTAGGTCGCCTGCACGGTGAGCGGCGCGAGCGTGTTGGGCAGGATGTGCTTGAAGATGATCTTGGGCGTCCGCGTGCCGGAGGCGACGGCGGCCTCCACGTAGGGCTGCTCGCGCAAGCTCAGCACCACGCCGCGCACCAGGCGGGAGACGCGCGGGATCTCGGCGATGGTGATGGCGATGATGACGTTGCGCACCGAACCCCGCGTCAGCGCCATCAGCGCGATGGCGAGCAGGATCGGCGGGATGGACATCATGCCGTCCATCACCCGCATGATGATGCTGTCGGCGATGCGGTTGAAGCCGGAGAGCAGCCCGATCACGAGGCCGATGGCGGAGGCGAGGATCGCGACCGAGAACCCCACCAGCAGCGAGACCCGCGCGCCGTAGAGCACGCGCGAATAGACGTCGCGCCCCAGCATGTCGGTGCCGAACCAGAAATCGGCCGAGGGCTCCCGCGTGCGGAGCGCCGGCGCGAGCGACGTCGGGTCCTTCGTCCAGAGGAAGGGCGCGAAGACGGCGACGAACACCATGAGGAGGAGCAGGCTGCCGCCCACCGCCATGGTCGGGTTGCGGCGGAGGAAGCCCCAGAAGCCGCGCTTCGGCTTGACGTCCGGCAGGATGTCCGGCGCGGGCTGGGCGATCGCCGGATCGGGCGGCGGCGGGTAGGAGGCCGAGCCCCCCGGGGTCAGGACGGCGGCGCTCATGCTCAGTACCGGATCCTCGGGTCGAACAGGGTGTAGAGCAGGTCAATCAGCAGGTTGACCAGCACATAGACGAAGGAGAACAGCAGCACGACGCCCTGGATGACGGGGTAGTCGCGCCGCAGGATCGCATCCACGGTCAGCCGGCCGAGGCCGGGGATGGCGAAGACGCTCTCGGTCACGACGGCGCCGCCGATCAGCAGCGCGAGGCCGATGCCGACCACCGTGACGATGGGAACGGCCGCGTTCTTCAGCGCGTGCAGGAAGAGGATGCCCCGCTGGCCCACGCCCTTGGCGCGCGCCGTGCGGATGTAGTCCTGGCTCAGCACCTCGAGCATGGTCGCGCGCGTGATGCGGGCGATCAGCGCGATGTAGACGCCGCCCAGCGCGACCGCCGGCAGGATCAGGTTCTCGAGCCAGGGGAAGAAGCCCTGGTTGAAGGGCGTGTAGCCCTGCACCGGCAGCCAGTCGAGTTCCAGCGCGAAGACATAGGCCAGCAGGTAGCCGACCACGAAGACCGGAACCGAGAAGCCCAGCACCGCGAAGCCCATCACCGCGCGGTCCACGACGGTGCCCTGCTTCCAGGCCGCGACCACGCCCATCGGCACCGCGATCGAGACCGCGAGGATCAGCGTCAGCACGCAGAGCGACAGCGTGGGCTCGATGCGCTGCGCGATCATGTGGCTGACCGGCAGGTTGGTGAAGATGGAGACGCCGAGATCGCCGTTCAGGATGTCCCACACCCAGTCGGCGAAGCGAACGAGGTAGGGCCGGTCGAGGCCGAGCGAGGCGCGAATCCGCTCGACATCCTCGGGCGTCGCCTGATCCCCCGCGATGACCGCGGCCGGGTCGCCCGGCGCGATGTACAGGAGCGAGAAGACGAACAGCGCCACCACCGCCATGACCGGGATGGTGGCGAGGACTCGCCGGACGATATAGGCCCACATGGTTCTCTTGTTCTCCCCGGCGAGAGGGTCCCGCCGCGCTCAGGTCCGCGGCGGGTCTTCCTTGGTCTGGCGTGACTTAGCCGCGCCCGTCACGACTTCGCAACACCCCAGAACCACGGCAGCGGCCCGGGAACCACGCCCGTGACGTTGCTGCGGAAGGCCTGGTTCACCCGGAAGAAGCCGGTCGGCACGAAGGGCAGGCTCTGGCAGGCCGCGCGGTTGATCTCCTCGCACGCCGCCTTCTCCTCGGCCGCGTTGGCCGCGGCGAACCACTTGTCGCGCCCGGCCTCGATGCCCGGATCGGTCGGCCAGCCGAACCAGGCGCCGTCGCCATGGGCGCGCAGGCCGAGATAGCTCGCCGGATTGGTGCAATCCGCGCCCGCGAACCAGGTGAAGAAAATGTTCCAGCCGCCGCGCTCCCGCGGCTCGCGGCTCGCGCGGCGGGCACCGACCGTGCCCCAGTCGGTCGCCACGAAATCCACGTTCATCCCGACCGAGCGCAGCGCGGCGTTGGCCACCTGCCCCATCTGCGCGAGCCACGCGATGTCCTGCGCGACGAGCATCGTCACGGGCTCGCCGTTGTAGCCGGCCTCCTGCAGCAGGCGGCGGGCCGCGGCGCCGTCGCGCGGCCGCGAGAGGATCTCGCCGCCCGCCTCGGTGTAGTTCGGCGTCTCCGGCGTGAAGAAGCCGTTCATCTGCTTCCACAGGCTGTCGTCGCCGATCACCGCCCGCATCATGTCGGGCTGGTTGACGATCATCGCGACGGCCTGACGGATCCGCGGGTTGTTGAACGGCGCGTGCAGATGGTTGAAACGCAGGCAGCCGACATTCCCGAGCGGGTCCGCCACCTCGATCCGGATGTTGCGGTTGCGCCGGAAGGTCGGCAGCAGGTCGTTGAGCGGCGTCTCCCACCAATCCACCTCGCCCTGCTGCAGGGCGGCGGCGGCGGTCGCGGGATCGGGCTGGATGATCCACTCGACGCGGTCCACCAGCATCCGCTTGCCGCCGGACAGCCAGTTGGGCGCCTCCTGGCGGGGCACATACTGGTCGAAGCGCGACCAGGTGGCGCGGGCACCCGGCACCCACTCGCCGCGGTTGAACCGCATGGGGCCGGAACCCACGAACTCCGCGATCTGCTGGAAGGGATCGGTGCGCGCGATGCGCTCCGGCATCATGAAGGCGATCGGCGTGTTGTTCTTGCCGAGCGCGAGCAGCATCTTCGGATAAGGCTGCCGCAGGCGCCAACGGAAGGTGCGGTCGTCCACCGCGACCAGCTCCTCCTGAATGGCGCGGATCATCTGGCCCATGCCGTCGCGCACGGCCCAGCGGTTCAGCGAGGCGACGCAGTCCGCGGCGCGCACCGGCTCCCCGTCATGGAAGCGCAGCCCCTCGCGCAGGCGGAAGGTCCAGGTGCGGCCATCGGCACTCACCTCCTCGCTCTCCACCATCTGGCGGCGCGGCGTGAAGGTGTTGTCGATGCCGTAGAGCGTGTCCCACACCAGCATGGACGCATTGCGGACGACGAACTGGGTTCCCCAGATCGGGTCGAAATTCGCCAGGTTCGCCTGCGGCACGAAGCGCAGCGTCCGCGCGGCCGCGCCCTGCGACAGAGCCGGCGCCGACAGCCCGCCCGCGCCGGCGGCAACACCGAGCGCCGCACCCGTCTTGAGGAAGTGCCTACGTTCCATCATCCCGATCTCCCTACCCGCCGGCCTGTTCCGCCCGCTTACACGGCACCCTGCCCCATCCGCAGGCTACACGCCAGCCAGAACCCCGGCCAAGTCCGAGGCCCAAGCCAGCACTTGCACGCCGCGTGCCATGCGTTGCTGGGGAGGGCGCTGCCCTCCCCAGACCCCTCCCGCCGGGGAGCCACGGGCTCCCCGGACCCCTGCGAACCCTTTGGGGATTGGGGAGGGGGCGTCGCACGAGCGACCTCGATCGAGGGAGCACCCTGCCCCCTCCCCAATCCCCAACAAACGATCCGTGGGTCCAGGGGGCCGTGCCCCCTGGCAGGGAGGGTTTGGGAGGGGCAGCGCCCCTCCCAAAACACCCCGGCATGCGCCCGTCAGGCGCGCCGCACGCCCCAGAACAGCGCCGGGCCGCCTTTCACGATTCCGGTGATGCTGCGGCGCCAGGCTTGCGGCGGGCGCACGAGGCCGAGCGGGATGAAGGGCACGAGGTCCCAGGCCGTCGTCTGGATTTCGAGCGCGATGCGGCGCTCCTCCTCGATGTTGGCGGCGTTGAACCAGGCTTCGCGCAATTCCTCGAAACGCGGCATGGTCGGCCAGCCGGACCACGCGGCGTTGCCGTGGCCGCGCAGCGGCTGGTGGCTGCCGGGCACCGAGACGTCGAGGCCTTCCCAGGTCGTGCAGAAGATGGACCAGCCGCCGCGCTCGACCGGTTCGCGGGAGGTGCGGCGCTGGATCTGCGTGCCCCAGTCCATCGCCGGGAAGTCGAGGTTGATGCCCATCCGCCGGCAGAGGTCGGCCGCCACCTCGCTGAGGTTCTGCAGCACCGGCAGGTCGGTCGCGGACATCATCACGACGCGCTGGTTGGAATAGCCCGCCTCGCGCAGCAGGGCCCGGGCGCGGTCGAGGCTGCGCGGCCCCGACAGGACCTCGAGGCCCGCGTCGTTGGCGAGCGGCGTGCCCGGCGTGAAGACGCCGGCCGGCACGACGGAGAGCGCGGGGTCCGTGCCGATCGCCGCGTTCATGAAGGCGCGCTGGTCCACGGCGGGGAGGAAGGCGCGGCGGATGGCGACGTTGTCGAAGGGCGGGTGGAGGAAGTTGAACCGCATCACGCCGAGGTTGCCGGCCGGGTTCACCACATCCACCACGATCTCGCGGTTGCGGCGGAGCAGGGGCAGCAGGTCGGGCAGCGGCGTTTCCCACCACTCGACCTCCCCGGCCTGGAGCGCGGCGCCGGCCGTCGCCGGGTCGGGCATGACCTTCCACTCGACGCGGTCGAAATGGACGACCTTGCCGCCAGCGAGGAAGTCGGTGGGCTCGCCGCGCGGCTGGTACTGGGCGAAGCGCTCGTAGACGGCCGTGTCGCCGGGCCGGAACTGGTCCGCGCGGAAGCGGAAGGGCCCGCTGCCCACCATCTCCGTCACCTGCTGGAACGGATCGGTGCGCGCGATGCGCTCCGGCATGATGGCGCACATGTTGGCGGACGGCTTGCCGAGCGCCCAGGCCAGGCCGGCCCAGGGCCGCTTCAGCCGGATCCGGATGGTCCGGTCGTCGGGTGCCGCGATCTCGTCCGCCAGCACGTCGAGCCGCTGGCCGAGCACGTCCCGCTTCGACCAGCGCTGGATGGACGCCACGCAGTCCCGCGCGCGCACCGGCTCGCCGTCGTGGAAGCGCAGCCCCTCGCGCAGGCGGATGGTCCAGGTCAGGCCGTTGTCGGTGATGTCGTGGCCCTCGGCCATCTGCGGCCGCGGCTGGTAGGTGGAATCGAGCCCGTAGAGCAGGTCGAAGACCATCAGCCCGTGGTTGCGCACGACGACGGCGGTGGACCAGACCGGGTCGAGGCTCGCCAGGTTCGACTGCGGCGCGAAGCGGAGGGTCCGCGCCGCGGCCTGCCCGGTGGCGAAGCGCGGCGCGGCGAGGAGAGAAGCGCCGGCGGCGACGGCCGCGCGGCGGGTGACGGTGGTCATGCCTTGCTGATTCCCCAGAAGACGGTGGCGGGGCTGCGGAACACGTTCTGCACGTTCCGCCGCCAGGCGCTCGGCTGCCAATAGTAGCCGAGCGGCACGTAAGGCAGGGACCGCATCGCCTGCGCGTTGAGCTGCCGCGCGAGGCGCACGGCCGCCGCCTCGTCCGGCGCGCGCAGCCACTCGGCGCGCAGCCGCTCGATCTCGGGGTCGTCGGGCCAGCCGAACCAGGCGTTGGCCCCGTTGGCGCGGAGGAACAGGTGCACCGGCGGCAGGTTCAGCGCGTCGCCGGCGGCCGTGGTGTGGAAGATGGACCAGCCGCCGCGCTCCACCGGCTCGCGCGAGGTGCGGCGCTGGACGAGCGTGCCCCAGTCGGTCGCGACCAGCTCGACATTCATCCCCATGCGGCGGAGGACGTCGTTCGTCATCAGCGAGAGCGCGTTGATCTGCGGGTAGTCCGACGGCGCGATCAGCACCACGCGCTCGTTGTTGTAGCCCGCCTCGCGCAGCGCGGCCCGGGCACGCTCGATGCTGCGCGTCTTGAGGATGTCGCTGCCCTCTTCGCTCGCCATCGGCGTGCCGCAGGTGAAGACGCCCTCGCACACGCCCCAGCCCGCGGGGTCGTTGCCGGCGACGGCGCGCAGGTAGTCACGCTGGTCCACGCCCATCGCCACCGCGCGCCGGATCGCCACGTTGTTGAAGGGCGGCTGCAGGTGGTTGAAGCGCAGGCAGCCATAGGTGCCGTCGGTCAGCCGCTGCTGCACCACGACCTCGCGGTTGCGCCGCAGCAGCGGCAGCAGGTCGTGCAGCGGGTATTCCCAGTAATCCTGCTCGCCGGTCGTCATGGCGTTGGCGGCGGTCGCCGGGTCGCTGATGACAGTCCACTCGATGCGTTCCATGCGCGGGACCTTCCCGCCCGCCATGCCGTCCGGCGCCTCGTTGCGCGGCACGTAGCCGTCGAACCGCGTCCAGACCGCCCGGACGCCCGGATTCCACTCGCCGGGGACGAAGCGGAAGGGGCCGCTGCCGGTGGCATCGCGCACCTGCTGGAAGGGGTCGGTGGTGGCGAAGCGCTCCGGCATGATGAAGGCCGGCCCCTGGGAGCGGCCGAGGGCGACGGCCAGGAAGGCGAAGGGCTCCTTCAGGCGGACGGTGAAGCGGCGGTCGTCGAGGGCGCGCATCTCCTCGATGAAGCCGGCGACGACCTGGCCGAAGGTGTCGCGCGCGGCCCAGCGGCGGATGGAGGGGATGCAGTCCTGCGAGCGCACCGGCTCGCCGTCGTGGAAGCGCAAGCCTTCGCGCAGGGTGAAGGTCCAGGTCAGCCGGTCGTCGCTGATCGTCCAGCCCTCGGCCATCTGGGGCCGGGTGTTGCCCTGGGAGTCGACGGCGCTGAGCGTGTCGTAGACGAGCGAGCCGTGGTTGCGCGTGACGACCGCCGTCGTCCAGATCGGGTCGAGGCTCGTGAGGTTCGCCTGCGGGATGACGCGCAGCGTGCGAGCGGCGGCCGGCTGCGCGAGGGAGGGCGCGGCGACGGATGTCGCCATCGAGGCGGCGGCCGCCCCCGCCAGCAGGTCACGACGCTTCATCAACCGGCCCTCCGATGTCGCCTGGAAAGCGAAGTCTGGGGGCATCGGCGCCGCGCGATCAAGGGCCGCGGCGCCGGAGGCGGAGGCTCGCGCGACCTTGGCGGCGGCTCAGGCGGCTCGGCGTTCCCCCTCCGCGACGAAATAGCAGAGACCGCCCATGAGCTCGACGCGCAGCGCGACGGGCTCGCTCGGGTCGAAGCCGGCGAAGGCGCCGGCCGGCAGAAGCGCCTCGCCCTCCGTCCAGCGCCAGGCGACCGCGTCCTCGGCCTCCGCGGCGTGCCAGCCGGGCGCGCCGTCGAAGGCCGGATCGGCGGCGGCGAGGCGTCGCACCAGGCGCCCGGACCGGAGCGTGATGGCGGACACCCGCGCGCCGAGGCGCCGGCGATCGAGGCTTCCAGCCAGGACCTCGGCCGGGACGGCGCTGCGCGACGCGAGCGCGACGCCCTGGCGCCACGCCGCCGCGGGCAGCGTCGCCCAGCCTT
>JAIEOO010000434.1 GCA_019750475.1 Acetobacteraceae bacterium
AGCTGGGCCAGCGCCAGAACCTCCCGCGCCGTGGCGCGCCAGGGCGCGCCCGCCGCGGCGAGCGGGGCGATGCGCGCCTCCACCTGGCCGGGGTCCGTCGCGTCCACGGCGTGCAGCCCCCACATCACCGTCGCCAGGTCCCGGTAGAGGCGGTCCACGCCCTCGTCGCGGGCGAGGCGGTCCCAGGCCGCGAGGGCGGCGGGGACATCCCCGGCCTCCGCCAGCAGCGAGGCCTCGCGCAGCCGGGCGAGAGCGCGGTAGCCGGCGGGCGCGTCGGCGGCGATCGTCCCGAAGCGCTGGGCGGCTTCCCGCATGTCGGCGCCGTCGGCCGCCGCCTGCTGCGCGGCGGTGAGGAAGGTCTGGGCCGCGGCGGCGGCCTGCCGGCCCTCGTACCAGCGCCAGCCTTCCCAGCCGCCCACGCCCGCCACCGCGAGCAGCATCACGCCCGCGACGACGCCGCCATAGCGCTGGGCCAGCTTCTGCGCGCGCTCGGCGCGGAGTTCCTCGTCAACCTCGTCAACCAGATCGGGCAAGTCGCGGTCCGCCTCGGATTTCGTGGTCCGGCCCATATAGCGGGGGCTTCTCGCGCCGTCAGCCCGGACCGGGGCAGGCCGATGTCGGGTCAGGCCGTTATCGGGGCAGGCCGGCGTTAAGGCGGGCCGGCCAGGATGGCGCCATGCGCCGCCTGGCTCTCGCTTCGCTCTGCCTCGTCCTGCCCGCCTGCGACGGGCCGGCCCTGGTCGCGACCGGCGGCGTGACCGTGGCCTCCCTCACCCTGTTCGGCCGCGCCCCGGCGGATGTGCTGGTGTCCGGCGCCACGGGGCGGGACTGCTCGATCGTCCGGCTCGACCGGGGGCTGAGCTACTGCGCCCCGCCCGAGGCCCCGCCCGAGCCCGCGCCCTACTGCACCCGCAGCCTCGGGCGGGTGGATTGCTGGGTCACCCCGCCCGCCGCCATCCCGCTGGCGCGGGGCGTGGCGGACGGCCCCTCCGGCCTGACCCCGGCGCAGGAGGCGCGGCGAAGCGCCCCCTGGCCCCGTCTCTGACGCTCGGCACCCGTGCGGGGGGCGGTCAGGCCAGCCGGCAGGCCTCCTCGAAGCCGAGGCGCGGGGCGCGGACATAATCGTCCCCCCACTCGCCATGGCCGAGATTGACCAGGAAGTTCGACTTCCAGCCGCTGTCCTGGAAGAACAGATCGTCGAGCTTCATGTTGTCGAAGCCGCTCATCGGCCCGCAATCGAGCCCGAGGGCGCGCGCCGCCATGATGAGGTAGGCGCCCTGCAGCGTGCCGTTGCGGAAGGCCGTGGCGTCGGCGAGCGACCAGTTCCCGGCGAACCAGCTGCGCGCATCGGCGTGCGGGAACAGCCGGGGCAGCTCGTCGTAGAACTTGGGATCATGCGCGACGATGCAGACCACGGGCGCGGACATGGTCTTCTCGACGTTGCCGGGCGACAGCGCCTCCTTCAGCTTCGCCTTCCCCTCCGGCGTGCGGATGAAGACGAAGCGCGCCGGCGAGGAATTGGCGCTGGTCGGCCCCATCTTCACCAGGTCGTAGAGGGCGCGGATCGTCTCGTCCGGGACGGGGTCGGGCTTCCAGCGATAGGCGGTGCGGGCCTCGCGGAAGAGGGCGTCGAGGGCGCCCTGGTCGAGGCGCGGCGTGTCGAGTGGCATGGGGTCTCCGGCCGGGTGGTGTCGCGCCGACAGATGAGGCTTCCGGCGACCGGTGCCAACCGGGCCGAGCGCCCCGCCCGGGAGCCGCGCAGAGGCGGTGAGCGCCGCGGCCGCCCAACCGAGCGCCGGCTGACCCGAGGCGTAACCCGTCGCGACGAGCAGCAGCGTGTCCGCGGCGCGCTCCGGCAACTCGATCCGGAGGCGCCCGGTCGGCGTGGCGAGGCCACCCTCCACCGCCATCATCCCGTCGAGCAGGTTGCAGGCGAGGCGAAGCTGGATGCCGAGCCGCGCGAGCGGAACAGCCAGGGCAGGCCCGGCGCCAGCATCAGCGCCACGGCACCGGCCGCGGCGCAGACGACGCTGAGGGCGGAGACCTGGTTGGGCGTCAGCCCGGCGCGCCGGGCCAGGCGGGTGTCGCGCGCGGCGCTGGGGCGGCGGGCATGGCCGCCCATCGCCGCCGGGCGTCCGCCCGCAACGGAATGGAAGGTCCCGTCCGCCGCCGCGGCGGCGCGTGCGTCGCGCGATCCCGGCGGAAGACGCCGCCGGGCGGGGAGGCTCAGGCCTCCACCTGCTCCACGGCGACGACCTCGGGGATGTAGTGGCGCAGCATGTTCTCCACGCCGTGCTTCAGCGTGGCGCGGGAGGAGGGGCAGCCGCTGCAGGCGCCCTGCATGCGCAGCTTCACGATGCCGTCGCGGAAGCCGCGGAAGACGATGTCCCCGCCGTCGCCGGCCACCGCCGGGCGGACGCGGGCGTCGAGCAGCTCCTTGATCTGGGCGGCGATCTCGGCATCCGCCGGGTCCACATCCTCGATCTCGTCCTCGCCGGCGCCTTCCAGCACCGGCAGCCCGGCGAGGAAGTGCTCCATCACGGCGCCCAGCACCTGCGGGCGCAGCGCCTGCCACTCGACCGTGTCGCTCTTCGTCACGGTGATGAAGTCAGCGCCCAGGAACACCCGCGCCACGCCATCGAGCGCGAAGAGGCGCGTCGCGAGGGGGGAGCGCGCGGCGTCGTCGCCGGCGACGAAGTCGGCCGTGCCGGCGCCGCCCATCACGTCCCGCCCGGGCAGGAATTTGAGGGTGGCGGGGTTGGGGGTGCCTTCGGTTTCGATGAACATCGCGCGTGTCCGGCCCAGCTGGTTGTTTCGGGTGTCAGGATTTCCGGACATAATTGGTCCTGTTCGGGACCGGCTGCAAGGCGGCGCGGGGATGGCTGCCCCGCGCCACGGGCCCCTTACCAGCCGGACCAGCCCCAGCCCGGCGTCCCGACCACGACCCCGCCGCCATAGACGACGGGCGGCCCCATCACGACGGTCGGGGCGGCGCCGGCCTGCACCCGGTTCCCGTAGGAGGCCATGCACTGGGCGTAGGTGATGTCGAAGCGGCGCTGCTGCTCGAAGCCCTGGGCGTCGGCGCGGCCGGCGCCGACGGCAGTGCCCGCGAGCAGGCCCGTGCCGGCGCCGATGGCCGCCCCGGCCCCGGCATTGCCCGTCGCCGCGCCGAGCAGGGCGCCCACCGCGGCCCCGCCCAACGCGCCGATGGCGGCACCGCCGACCACGTTGTTGCCGCCCTGCTGCGGGTTCACCCAGCCCACCGAGGCGCTGGCCTGCTGCTGGCACCAGGCGTCCTCGCGCTGGAAGGTTCCGTAATCCTTCCCGGGCGGCGGCAGCGCGACGACGCGCGGGCCGACCGGCGGCGGGGTGGTGCAGGCGGCGGCCGTCAGGACGGCGCCCAAGGCCACGAGGCAGCGCAGGGTGCGCATGGCGGGATCTCCTCTCGGGGCGGCGCTCTCGCCGCTGACCGCGACCTTAACGCGCGAGCATGGCCGAAATCAGCATGACCCAGCGGGAGGCGGGCGTCAGCCCTCCACGCCCGGCGGCAGGAGGGAGACATGCGCCGCGACGATCCGCCAGCCCACGCCGGGCACCCGCATCCAGGTGTGGCTCTGCCGGCCGATGCGGTCCCCGCCATGGCGCTTGAAGGTCGTGTTGGCGGTGCCGAAGTCGCGGCCATAGGTGGTGACGACAGTCTTGATCAGGTCCCGCCCGAAGGGCCCGGAGCGGCCGGCCCGGAACGCCGCGATCTGCTCATGGCCGTAGAGGTTCTCCGTCACCCCGTAGCGCAGGGTGTGCGGGCTCTCCCAGAACAGCTCGTCGAGCACGGCGACGTCGTTCGTCGTCAGCGCCGTCTCGTAGCGGAGGAACGCCGCGCGGACCTCCTCCACCACCTCGGGGATGTTGATCGTCAGGTCGGTCATGGGGCTCAGGCCTTCGGGGTGGGCGCGGCGCAGACGCCGAGCGTTTCGAGATGGGCGGCGACGCGGAACAGCGCGTCCTCCCGCCAGGGCGGCGCGATCAGCTGCACGCCGATGGGCAGGCCCTGCGGCGCGCCGATGGCGGCGGGATCGGCAATGGGGGCGGCGATGACCGGCCAGCCGATGCAGGAGATGGGCTGGGTGTAGACGCCGAGGTTCGGGCGCACCGGGATGGTCTGGCCGTCCACCTCCACCATGTTCTGCCCGATCGCCGGCGCGACGTAGGGCGTCGCGGGGGCGAGGATCACGTCCACCTCCTCCCACACCTTCATCGCCGCGGCGCGGTAGGCGGCGCGGACGCGCTGGGCCTGCTGGACCCAATGCGCCGGCAGCAGCGCGCCGGCCAGGAAGCGGTCGCGCGTCGCGACGTCGAAGTCGTCGGGCCGGGTGCGGAGGTTGGGCAAATGGAGGTTGCCGCCCTCGGCCATGGTGATCAAGAAGGCGGCGGCGCGCCCGCGCGCGGCCTCCGGGATGGTGACGCGCTTGTCGGTGCCGAGCGCCTTCGCCACCGCGGCCACCGCGGCGAAGCCCTCGGCATGGCCATTCCGGGCGAAGTGGTCGTCGGCGATGCCGATGCGCAGCCCGGCGATGCCCGTCAGGCCGGAGACCGGCGCGGGCCCGACCCAGTGCTGCGCCGGGTCCTCCGCGTCCTCGCCCTGCATCGCGTCGTAGGCGAGGGCGAGGTCGGCGACCGAGCGCGCGAAGGGGCCGAGATGGTCGAAGCTCGCCGCGAAGAGGAAGCCGCCCTGGCGCGACAGCCGCCCATAGGTGGGCTTCAGGCCCCAGATCCCGCAGAGCGAGGAGGGCACGCGGATCGAACCGTTGGTGTCGGAACCGAGCGCGATGGGCACGAGGCCGCCGGCGACGGCCGCGGCACTCCCGCCCGAGGAGCCGCCGGCCATGCGCGAGAGGTCATGCGGGTTGCGCGACGGTCCGTGATGCTCGTTCTCGGTGGTGAAGCCGTAGGCGTATTCGTCCATGTTGAGGGCGCCGATCATCACGGCCCCCGCCGCCGTCAGCCGCCGCACCAGGAAGGCGTCGCGCGCGGCCGGCGGATCGTCGCGGTTGATCTTCGAGCCCGCGAGCGTGACCACGCCCTCGAGGTCGAACAGGTTCTTCACCGCGACCGGCACGCCGGCGAGCGGGCCGGGATCGCGCCCGGCGGCGACGGCCGCGTCCACCGCCGCGGCCTCGGCCAGCGCGCGCGCCTCGGTGATCTCGGTGTAGGCGTTGAAGCGGTCGGTCCGGGCGGCGGCGATCGCCTCCCGCGCGACATCCGCCGCCTGGCGCCGTCCGGCCCGCACCTCGGCGGCGATGGCGGCGGCGTTCATCCCCGCGCTCACTTGGGCGCGGCCTTCGCCACGGTCACGTCCCGCGCGGCGTTCGCCGAAGCCGGATCCCGCGCGGCATTCGCCGAAGTCACATCCCGCGCGGCATTCGCCGCGACGAAGGCCGGGGCCGCCTCGTCGGCGGGGGTCAGCGGCAGCGCCTCGACGATCTGCGCCATGCGGGCGGCCAGCGACAGGTTCAGCGCGACGCCCGGCAGGTGCTGATCCCGCAGCGGCAGGCCGATGGCGGCGGCCGCGGCGCGCGCGTACTCGGCGGGCTCGAAGCGGGGCGAGTCGGGCATGGGGCGGGGCTCCTCGGCGTTGTCCTCTTCGACGCGGGGCGGTGCCACGCCGCGCGCACGCCGCAAAGGGGGCGCGGGGGCGGAAGGGGGCGGGCGGCCCGGCGGCTTGCCTCGGGACTTGGCAGGACTGCCTGCCGCGAAGGCAGCGCCTCTCAGGCCGGGCCCGGCTGCGCGCCGCGCGGGGGGCGCGCCGGACAGGGCGCGCCTGTCGCTGGGCCGGGCGTCGGGGGGGCTGGCATCCGCGAGCGGCTCAGGAACCGGGCGGCGTTGGGGCGAGGGCTCGCGCGTTGGCCGATCCGGCCCTCCAGCGTGATCCCCGACACGGGATCACGCTTCCGCCGCGTCTGAGAGCGCGATTCACCACTCCGGCGATGCCGCCTTCGCGGATCGTGCGCTCCAGCGTGATCCCCTGACGCGGGATCGCGCTTCCGCAGCGTTTGAGCGAACGATTCACCGCTCCGGCGATGCCGCCTTCGCGGATCGTGCGCTAACCGCTCGCGGCGGCCAGGGCCAGGTTGCTCGGCGGGCGGGCGCGCAGGCTGGCGTAGCTGACCTCGGCGAAGTCCATCAGCCGCCGCTCGACCGTCTGGAAGGCCTGGCGATCGCGCGGGGACAGCGGGGCGTCCGGCGTGTTCTGCACGTGGTTGAGGTAGCGCGCGACCATGCCCGAGCCGCGGCGATGCGCGGCCGCCACCAGCCCGCCCTCGGTCAGCGTCACCTCCTGCCCGTTGATCCCGCGCACCGTGGTGCCCTGCCGCGTCAAGGACCCGTTGCGGTCGAGCTGGTTCTCGACGCGGCGGAGGAAGGCGGTCATCGCGGCCTCCTGCGCCGTGGGGTTGGCCAGGAATTCGGCGTCGGAGCGGACGCCCTGCCGCTGGGCCTGCGCCGTCCAGTTGCCGGCGGCATCCTTCCAGCCCAGGTCCACCAGGGTCGAGGGCAGGAACTGGTAGCGGCCCAGCGCGCCGGAGGACGGGTTGCGCTGGCCGTAGCCGTTGTTCGCGTGTTCCGCGCTGCGCTCGGCCTGGGCGATGCGGTGCCGAAAATCGCCATTGGGCGCGGCCTGCCAGGCCTGAAGCGGCGCGGCGCCGATGCCGGAGAGCGGCCGCCCGCGCGGGGGCGCCGCTTCCGTCGCCCGGGCCAGGGCCAGGTCGAAGCTGCCTTCGGGGCGCGCCCGCGCGGCCGGGGCTGGCGTGGCCCGGCCGGCGCCGGTGAGGGAGACCGCATCCATGGTCAGCCACTCTGACCCGGGCCGCTTGCGATGAACTTAACGAAACCGCCCGGCCGGCCGGACGCTACGGCCCCCATGAGCGAACAGCAGCAGCCGCCCCAGTCCCAGGACGTCCAGCCCGGCGTCGAGGCCGGGATGACGCCCCGCCCGCGCTCCTTCATGGAGGGCTACCGGGCGGCCGGGAAGCTCGAGGGCAAGCGCGCGCTCGTCACCGGCGGGGATTCCGGCATCGGCCGCGCCGTCGCCATCGCCTTCGCCAAGGAGGGCGCGGACGTCGTCATCCTCTACGGCAGCGACCAGGAAGACGGGGACGCGCGCGAGACGCTGGACGCCATCCAGGCCGCCGGGCGCCGCGCCGAGGCCATCATGGGCGATGTCGGCGACTTCGACACCTGCGAGACGGCGCTCGAACGCGCGACCGCCTTCCTCGGCGGGCCGCTCGACATCCTCGTCAACAACGCGGCCGAGCAGCACGAGACGGAGCGGTTCGAGGACATCCCCGTCGAGCAGGTGGAGCGCACCTTCCGCACCAACATCCTGGGCTACATCTGGATGATCAAGGCGGCGGTGCCGCGCATGCCGGAGGGCGCGGTGATCATCAACACGACCTCCGTCACGGCCTACAAGGGCAGCCCGCAGCTGCCCGACTACGCGGCGACCAAGGGCGCCATCGTCGCGCTGACCCGCAGCCTCGCCGAGGCGCTGTGGAAGGAGAAGAGGATCCGCGTCAACGCCGTCGCGCCGGGCCCGATCTGGACGCCGCTGATCCCCGCCAGCTTCGACGAGGAGCGCACCGCGAGCCACGGCAGCAGCGCGCCCATGGGCCGCGCCGGCCAGCCGGACGAGGTGGCGCCCTGCTACGTCTTCCTCGCGGCCGAGCAGGACAGCAGCTACGTCACCGGCCAGGTGCTGCACCCCAATGGCGGCACCATCGTCAACGGCTGACGCCTGGGGCGCAGACGGCTGACGCCGGAGGCGCCGACGGCCGCCCCCTCCCCCGGCGCGACGGCCCGAGCGCACCGCCGTCCGAAGCCTGGGCAACGCGCCCCGGCGCTGCCCAAACCGGCGGCGGAGCCCGGCCGCCGACCGGCCCGGGGCGCATCTCGGCGCTTCCCTTCCGCCGCCATCCGGCGTCACCTCCCGGTTCCGTCCCCGCCGGAGTGCCGCCATGCCGATCGCCCGTCGCGCCCTGCCGCTCCTCCTCGCGGCGCCCGGCATCGCCCGCGCCCAGGGAGGCGCCGCGTTCCCCGACCGCCCGATCCGCGTGATCATCGGCTATCCGCCGGGCGGCGGCGTGGACACGGTCGGGCGGCCCATCATGCAGCGCCTCCAGGACCGCCTCGGCGTCCCGGTCGTGGTCGAGAACCGCGCCGGCGCCAACGGCAACATCGCCATGGAGTTCGTCGCCCGCGCCGACGCCGACGGCCACACGATCTTCATGGGCGATGCCGGCAATCTCGGCATCACCCACGCCCTCTACCCGACGCTGCCCTTCGACACGCAGCGCGACTTCACCGGCATCGCGCAGCTCACCGCCGGGCCGTCGGTGCTGGTCATCCCGACGAGCGTGCCGGCGCGGACCATGCCGGAATTCGTGGCGCTGCTGCGCGCGCGGCCGGGCGCGCTGCATTTCGGCTCGGCCGGCATCGGCTCCGGGCCGCATCTCTTCTACGAATCCTGGCGCCGCGCCGCCGGCGTCGAGATGACGCATGTGCCCTATCGCGGCACGGGCCCCGCGCTCCAGGGCATGCTGGCCGGCGACGTGCAGCTCATGATCGGCAATTACGGCGTGTTCCGCGGCGCGCACGAAGGCGGCCGCGTGCGCGTGCTGGCGATCTCCTCGCCCGAGCGGCACCCGAGCCTGCCCGACATCCCCACCGTGCGCGAGACGGGGACGGACTGGGTGCTGATGGGCTTCAACGGCATGATCGCGCCCGCCCGCATCCCGCCCGCGCGGCGCCAGCTGCTCGAGGATTCCTTCCGCGCCGTCCTGGAGATGCCGGAGACGACGCAGCTGATGTTGCAGCTCGGCAGCATCGCCGCCTTCACCCCCGGCGCCGCGCTCGACGCGCATATGCGCGAGCAGCGCGCCTTCTGGACGCGCCTGGTGCGCGAGGCGAACATCCAGGCGGAGTGATCCGGACGGCACGTCAGCTCAACGCGTTCCAGAACGCCGGGCCGTCCGCCTGAGCGGGCTTCCCTTCCGGCGCGCGGCGGCGGAGCATCGGCGCCGCATGCCCCTCGCCCGCCGCGCCCTCGCCCTCTCCGCCCTCGGTCTCGCCGCGCCCGGCCTGGCCCGGGGGGCGGAGGAGCCCTTCCCGAGCCGCCCGATCCGCGTCCTGATCGGCTATCCGCCCGGCGGGGGTTCGGACCTCATCGCCCGGCCGATCCTGCGCGCGCTGAAGGAGCGCCTCGACGTGCCGGTGGTGATCGAGAACCGCGGCGGCGCCAACGGCAACATCGCCATGGAGATGGCCGCCCGCGCCGAGCCCGACGGCTACACCCTGTTCAAGGGCGACATCGGCAACCTGGCCTTCAACCACGTCCTGCACGCCGACCTGCCCTTCGACATCCAGCGGGATTTTTCCGGCATCGCGCAGCTCACCGCGAGCCCGTCCGTCTTCGTGGTGCCGGCCTCGCTGCCGGCGCGGAGCCTCGGCGCGTTCGCCGCCCTCGCCCGGGCGCGGCCGGGCGTGCTGAATTTCGGCTCCGGCGGCGTCGGCAGCTCCCCGCATCTCTTCTTCGAGGTCTGGCGCCGCGCCGCGGCGGTGGAGGTCGCCCACATCCCGTTCCGCGGCGCCGCCCCGGCGCTGCAGGCCATGCTGGCGGGCGACGTGCAGCTCATGATCGGGGCCTACGGCATCTTCCGCGGCGCGCATGAGGCGGGGCTCGTCCGCGTGCTCGCCATCTCCTCGGAGCGGCGGCATGCCCGGCTGCCGGAGGTGCCGACGCTGCGCGAGGCGGGCTTCGACGTGGCGCTGACGGGCTTCAACGGCCTCCTCGCGCCGGTGCGCGTCCCCGCCGCGCGCCGCCAGCTGCTGGAGGAGGCGATCGCCGGCGTGATGGCCGCGCCGGGCGTGCAGCGCGCCATGCTCGACCTCGGCAGCGCGGCCGCCTTCACCCCCGGTTCCGCGCTCGATGCGCGCATGCGGGAGGAGCGCGCCTTCTGGACCCGCTTCGCGCGCGAGGCCGGGATCCAGCCGGACTGACGCGCTCCATGCCCTTCCCCGCCGGCAGCCGCCTCGCTTCCCTGCTCGACGCGCCGATGCGGCCCGGCCGCGTCGCGTGGATCGGCCTGCGCCCCGCCCGCCGCGCGCCGATGGTCGCGGTGGCGGAGGCTCGGCTGAGCGCGGGCACCGGCCTCGACGGGGACCGCTACGCGGGCGGCGGCGCGGGCACGCGGCAGGTGACGCTCATCGCCGCCGAGCACCTGGCCGCCATCGGCGCCTTCCTCGGCCGCGAGGCCGCGCGGCCGGAGGAGCTGCGGCGGAACGTCGTCGCCGCCGGCGCGAACCTGCTGGCGCTCAAGGGCCGTCGCTTCCGGCTCGGCGACGCGGTGCTGGAGATGACCGGGGAATGCCACCCCTGCTCCCGCATGGAGGAGGTGCTGGGCCCCGGCGGCTACAACGCCGTGCGCGGCCAGGGCGGCATCACCGCCCGCGTGCTGGAAGGCGGAACGCTGCGCCTCGGCGACGCGCTGGAACGCCTCGGCGGCTGACGCCGCCCCTTCCCCGCGCCCCGCGCGGATGCGACGCTCCCCCGCACGGGCCGAAGGGAGAGACGGGCATGACCATCCTCATCCGCGACACCATCGTCGTCACCGGCGACGATGCGGGGACCATCCACTTCCAGGGCGCCGTCGCCATCGAGGGCAACCGCATCGCGGCCCTCGGCCCCACCGAGGAGCTCGCCGCCCGCTATCCGAAGGCGGAGCTGGTGGACGGGCGGAACCGCGCGGTCTTCCCCGGCTTCGCCAACATCCACACCCATTTCGTCATGACGCTCGCCCGCGGCGTGTTCGAGGATCTCTCGCCGCCGCACGAGCCGCCCTTCTGCGGCGGCCTCTCGCCCATCCCGCTGCCGCCGCTCTCGCCCCGGGAACAGGCGGTGATGTGCCAGCTCGGCGCGCTGGAGGCGATCCGCTCCGGCACCACGGCCGTGCTCGAGGACGCGTCCCACATCGAGAACTACGCGCAGGAGATGGTGGACACCGGCCTGCGCATGGTGCTGGCCGAACGCAGCTGGGACCGCATCGGGACCTCGATCGGCGACCCGGCGGAGTTCCGACGGGACCCGAAGCTGGGCCAGGCCGGCATCGACCGCATCGTGAAGCTGCACGCCAGGTGGCACGGGGCGGGCGAAGGGCGCATCCGCGTCAGCGTCGCGGCCTGGGCGCCCGACATGTGCTCCCCCGAGCTGCTGCGGGAGCTGAGCGCGCTGCAGAAGCGGCTCGACACCACCTGCACCATCCACCTCAACCAGATCTGGGGCGAGGTCGCGGCGGTGCAGGCGCACCACAACATGCTGCCGACCGAGTTCCTCGCCGATCTCGGCTTCCTCAACGAGCGCGTGGTGGCGGCGCATTGCCGCTGCATGGAACCGCTGGAGGAGAAGCTGCTCGGCAAGGCGCGGGTGAACGTCGCCTTCAACTCCGCCATCGCGGCGCGGCGCGGCCTCAGCCCCCGCGTCTGCGAGATGGAGCAGGCCGGCTGCAACATCGGCATGGGCACCGACAACATGTCGGAGGACATGGTGGAGGTCGCGCGCACCGGCCTCTTCATGGAGCGCGTGCGCCGCAAGGACGGCCGCAACCCGACGCCCGAGGAAGCGCTGCGCTGGGCGACGCGCGGCGGCTACAAGGCCATGGGCTGGGAGGATGGCGGCCACCTCGCGCCGGGCAGCCTCGCGGACCTCATCATGATCCGCCTCGACCGCGCGCATCTCGCGCCCTTCCTGCGGCCGGTCTCGGTCTTCATCCACCAGGGCCAGGCGGCCGACGTGTCGGACGTGATGGTGGACGGGCGCTGGATCATGCGCGACGCCCGCGTGCTGACCATGGACGAGGCGAGGATCGTGCGCGAGGCGGAGGAGGTGTCGGACCGCGCCTGGGCCCGCCTCTTCGCCGAGAACCCGCAGTACGAGAAGCCCGCCGGCTTCCGCCCCCTGCCGCCGGCCATGGGGGCCGGCGACGCGGTGGCGATGCACCCGGTGGGCGGGCGCCCGGCGCCGGTCGGGCCGTAGGGGCGCCCTACCTCGGCAGCACCTTGTCGAGCGTCATCGGCAGGCCGCGCAGCCGCTTGCCGGTGGCGTGGTGGATCGCGTTGGCGATGGCGGCCGCCGTGCCGACGATCCCGATCTCGCCGAGGCCCTTGACGCCGATCGGGCTGGTCAGTGCGTCGCGCTCCTCGACGAAGATCACCTCCACCGCCGGCACGTCGGCGTTCACTGGCAGGTGGTACTCGGCCATGTTGTGGTTCATCCACCGGCCGAGGGCGTGATCCGGTATCCCCTCCTCGTGCAGGGCCTGGCCGATGCCGAAGACGACGCCGCCCAGGATCTGGCTGCGCGCCGTCTTGGGATTGAGGATGCGCCCGGCGGCCACCGCGTTCACCACCCGCGTCACCCGCACCTGGCCGAGTTCCTCGTCCACCCGCACCTCGGCGAAGACGGCCGCGTGCGCGTAGGAGGAGTAGCGCATCTTGGACAGCAGCCCGGGCGTCGCCGTCTCCTCCACCTCGATCTTCTCCTCGCCCAGCTCCCGGAAGCAGGCGGCGAGCGTCACGGCATGCGACGGGTCCCGGGCGAGGACGATGCGCCCCCCGGTGAAGCGCACCTCCTCCATCGTGGCGCTGGCGAGCGGCGAGTTCGTGATGCCCCGCGCCGCCTTCAGCAGCTTCTCCTTCAGCGACCGCGCGCAGAGCTGCACCGCCGTCCCGGCCGAGGCCGCGGTCCAGCTCCCGCCCTCGACCTGGGCGGCGGGGTAGGCGCTGTCGTTCAGCAGGGTGTTCACCGCCGGGAGCGGCAGGCCCAGCTCCTCCGCCGCGATCTGGGAGAGGATGGTGTAGGTGCCGGTGCCGATGTCCGCCGTCCCGCAGCGCACCTCCGCCGTGCCGTCGGCGCGCAGCAGGATGGAGGCGCTCATCTTGACGGTCTGCGCCTCCCACACGCCGGTCGCCATGCCCCAGCCGATCAGCTCCTGCCCCTCGCGCATGGAGCGCGGCTCGGGGCTGCGGTGCCGCCAGCCGAAGCGGTCGGCCGCGACCTGGTACGCCGCGCGCAGCTCCTTGCTGGTGAAGTTCTTGCCGTCGTTCCTGTCCTCGTCGGCGTGGTTGAGGAGGCGCAGCTCCATCGGGCAGATGCCGATCTTCGCGGCCAGCTCGTCCAGCGCGCTCTCCGCCGCGAACATCCCGAGCGGCGCGCCGGGCGCCCGCATGTCGGACGGCGTGTGGGTGTCGAGCTGCGCGAGGCGGTAGTCGAAGGCCGCGTTCTCCACGTCGTAGAGGAGGCCCGGCCAGTTCACGACCACCTCCTGGTGGTCCTCGAAGCGCGAGGTGGCGGCCACGGCCTCGACCTGCACGGAGCAGAGCTTGCCCTCGGGCGTCGCGCCGAGGCCCACCGTCACGAAGGTCTCGGGCCGGTGCATCAGGCCGAAATGGTGATCCCGGTGGAGGACGAGCTTCACCGAGCGTTCGAGCGACAGCGCCGCCATCACCGCGAGGAAGAGCTGCGGCCCGGGCCGGAGGCCGGAGCCGAAGGCGCCGCCGACGAAGGGGCTGACCACCCGCACCTTCGATTTCGCCAGGCCGAAGATGGAGCAGACCCAGTCCTGGCTGTTCTGCGCCCCCTGCGTCTTGTCGTGGATGATCAGCTCCCCGTCCTTCCAGATGACGGTGGTGGCGTGCGGTTCCATGGCGTTGTGGAACTCGGTCGCGATCCCGTACTGCTCGCGCAGCCGCACCGGCGCCGCCGCGAAGGCCTTCGCCTCGTCGCCGCGCGGCTTCGGCGGGGGCGCGATCCCGCTGCGGCGCTTGGGCGGCACATACGCCTCCGTCATGGCGCGCTTCAGGTCGGTCTCGGGCGTCTCGGCCTCGCATTCCATGCCGACGAGGCCGGCGGCGTGGCGCGCCACCTCGAACTCCTCGGCCACCACCAGCGCCGCGGGCTGCAGCGCGAAGTGGACGCGGTCGTCGTAGAGCGGCCGGAAGGGCGAGCCCGGCGGGCCCACCTGATCCTGCCAGGAGCGGTCGAACCAGGCGGTGCGCGGCCGGTTCTCGTGGGTGAACACCCGCAGGACGCCCGGCACCGCCTCGGCCCGCGCCGTGTCCATGCGCGCGATGCGGCCCTTGGCGATGGGCGCGGTGACCACGACGGCGTGGAGCAGCCCGTTGGTGGCGTAGTCGGCCGCGTATTTCGCCCGGCCCGTGACCTTCAGCGGACCGTCCACGCGCGAGCGCGGCCGGCCGACATGGCGTTCCGTCAGCATCAGAGGATCACCTTGTTCGCGTGGTGCTGCGGCGTGCCGGAAGCGGCCTGGCGCACGGCGCGGCCGATGGCGCGCCGCGCCAGCTCGATCTTGAACGCGTTGTGCGAGAAGCCGCGGGCGCCCTCGAGCAGGATCGCCGCCGCGCGCTCGCCGGCCGCCTCGGGCGCGAGGCCGCGCATCGCCGCTTCCGCCTCCTCGCGCCGCCAGGGCTTGTGGGCGACGCCGCCGAGCGCGATGCGCGCCTCCCGGATGGCCGTCCCCTCCATCCCGACGCCGACAGCGACCGACACCAGCGCGAAGGCGTAGGACAGCCGGTCGCGCAGCTTGAGGTAGGTGTGGTGCGAACCGAAGCGGTCGGGCGGGATCGCGACCGCGGTGATCACCTCCCCGTGTGCGAGCGTGGTGTCGCGCTCGGGCGCGTCGTCGGGCAGGCGGTGGAAGTCGGCCATGGGGATGCGGCGCGCGCCGCCCGGCCCCTCGACCTCCACCACGGCCTCCAGCGCGGCGAGGGCCACGCACATGTCGGAGGGATGGGTGGCGATGCAGTGTTCGGAATGGCCGAGGATGGCGTGGATGCGGTTCACGCCCTCCCGCGCCGGGCAGCCTGTCCCGGGCGCCCTTTTGTTGCAGGCGGTCGCCGTGTCGTAGAAATAGTAGCAGCGCGTCCGCTGCAGCAGGTTGCCGCCCGTCGTCGCCATGTTGCGCAGCTGCGGCGTGGCCCCGTGCAGGATGGCGGAGGCCAGCAGCGGGGCGCGCTCCATCACCAGCGGGTGCGCGGCGCAATCGGCATTGGTGACGAGCGCGCCGATGCGCAGCCCGCCATCCGGCGTCTCCTCCACCCGGCGCAGCCCGTCGAGCGGCCCGAGATCCACGAGCCGCCGCGGCGCCTCGACGCCGTACTTCATGAGGTCCACGAGGTTGGTGCCGCCGGCGAGGAAGCGCGCCCCGGGGGCGCCACCGGCGCGCAAGGCCGCCGGCAGGTCGCCGGCGCGGTCGAAGGCGAAGGGGGTCATCGGCCGGCCACCTCCCGGATGGCCTCGACGATGTGCGGATAGGCGCCGCAGCGGCAGATGTTGCCGCTCATCCACTCGCGGATCTCCTCGGCGCTGCCGGCGTGCCCTTCCCCGATCAGGGCGACGCCCGAGCAGAGCTGGCCGGGCGTGCAGTAGCCGCACTGGAAGGCGTCATGCTCGATGAAGGCGGCCTGGAGCGGGTGCAGCGCGCCGTCCGGCCCCTCCAGCCCCTCCACGGTGCGGACCTCGGAGCCCGGCCTGGTCGCGGCCAGCACGAGGCAGGCATTCACCCGCTTCCCGTCGAGGATCACGGTGCAGGCGCCGCATTGGCCCTGGTCGCAGCCCTTCTTGGTGCCGGTCAGGTGCAGCCGGTCCCGCAGCAGGTCGAGCAGCGTGGTCCAGGGCCGGATCTCCACCGCGTGGCGCGCGCCGTTGACGGTCAGCGCCAGGGTGAGCGGGGGTGGGAGGGCGAGCGCGGGCTCGGCCGGCGGGGTGGCGTCGGGCATGGGCCAGCAACGCCGGCCGATGCCCAAGGTGGCCGGACGAAACCGCGACTTGTCAGGCTGAAAAGGCGGCGGCTGGTCGGAGTGAGAGGATTCGAACCTCCGGCCCCTGCGTCCCGAACACAGTGCTCTACCAGGCTGAGCTACACTCCGGCACGCCGCAGGCGCGCCTCTTAGCCGCGTCCGGTGCCGGGGGCAACCCGGTCAGCTCAGCCTTGCGAGCATGTCCGGCGTGTCCTCGCGCGGCCAGGCGTAGCAGGTGAAGATGTAGGGGTCGGACGCGGCGAAGACCCTCGGGTCCGGGCTGGCGCGCTGCATGGTCGCGCGATCGAGCGTGGCCCAGGGCCGCCAGCCGCCGTGGTGGAACCAGCAGCCATAGCCCAGCGCGTCGAGATAGGCCGGCACCGCCCAGGTCGAGCCCTCGCGGTGGCGCTCCTCCAGCTCGATGGACAGGACGGGGCGGCAGCGCAGCAGCGTCTCCCGCGCGCCGCGCAGCGCCTCGTACTCATGGCCCTCGACGTCGAGCTTGATGGCCGTGACGTCCGGCAGCGCCAGGCTGTCGAGGGTGATGACGGGCACCCGCCATTCCCGCCATCCGAGGCCGGCGTGCGCGGCGTAGTCCTTGGCCAGCGACGCCCATTGCTCGGCGGGCTCGCCGTCCACCAGGGGGACGCGCAAGGCGACCTCCCCCGGGGTGTCGCCCACGGCCTCGCGCCGGGGCTCGGCGGGCAGGCCGGCGAGGGCCGCGCGCAGCCGGTCGAACGCGGGGGGCAGCGGCTCGAAGGCGAGGAGGCGCGTGCCGGGCAGCCTGGCGAGCGGCACGGCCAGCAGCCCGTCATGCGCGCCCACGTCCAGGATCGTGCCCGGCCGGTGCAGCCTGGCGTGGAAGGTCAGCTCGTCCACCTTGCCCTTCCTGACGATTTCCGACCGTGGGCGGGGCCGCGGCCCGGTCTAGGATGCGCGGCGTACCGGGCGACGAAAGACACGCGCATGGCGTCCTCCCTCCTCACGGCCTTCCTGCTCTCGGCCACGCTCAACCTCCTGGGCAGCGCGGCGCTGCTGCTGCGCGGGCGCCTCGCGCGGCTCGACCGCGACGAGGCCGACCGGGCGACGCTGCGCGCCATCGAGGACCTGTTGCGCGCGGAGGCCGGCGGGCGGCCGATCCTGGAGGGCGAGGCGGAGCGCATCGCCTGATGGCATCGCGCCGCGGCGTCGCGGCGGGATTCACCCGCCATCCGGCAGCCTCTCGGAGAAGCGCAGCAGGTAGCCGTCGGGGTCCTGCACGAGGAACTGGCGGACCGTGACCTCCGCCGCCCCGACCCGGTAGGTCTTCTCCTCCGGGCCGAGGAAGAGCGGCCAGGCCGCGCGATCCAGCGCCGCGAGCCGCGTTGCCAGGGCCGTCACCGCGAACTCGAGGTTGATCCCCCGGCCGAGCGGCCGTTCGAGCGGCCCCGTTACCCAGTCCCGGCCGAGGCCGAGCTGGTCGAGCATCACCCGGGCGCCGCCCTCCCCTTCCAGGCAGACGAAGCCCTCCTCCGGCCTGTCGTACAGCACGGCGAAGCCGCACAACCCGCACCAGAAGCGCAGGCTGGCCGCGAGGTCGCGCACGGCCAGCTCCGGCACGAGGGCGGGCGCGCGGCTCATCGCGCCGCCGCGATCGCCGCGTTCATCGCCCGCACGCCGGCCGCCGCGCCGTCGGGGTGGTTCCACACCGCGCCGACCACGGCGAGGAAATCCGCCCCGGCGCGGACCAGCGGCCCGCAATTCGCCGCCGTGATGCCGCCGATGGCGACGCAGGGCACCTCCATCATCTCGGTCCACCATGCCAGCAGGTCCGGCTCCGCGTGGTGCTTCGCGTCCTTGGTCGCGGTCGGGAAGAAGGCGCCGAAGGCGACGTAGTCCGCCCCCAGCTCCCCGGCCTCCATCGCCAGGTGCCGGCTGTCGTGGCAGGTGATGCCGAGGATGCGCCCCTCCAGCAGGCGCCGCGCCGCCGCGTGGTCCCCGTCCCCCTGGCCGAGATGCGCGCCGTCGCAGCCCATCTCCGCCGCCAGCGGCGCGTCGTCGTTCAGCAGGAAGGCCACGTCGCGCGCCTGGGCGACGGGCATCAGCCGCTCGGTCCAGCGGCGGATCTCGTCCGGCAGAGCGTCCTTGAGGCGGAGCTGGAGGCAGGCGACATCCCCGGCGTCGAGCGCCGCGGCCAGCGTGTCGGCGAAGCCGGGCGGCAGGGTCGGCGGCGTGACGAGGTAGAGGCGGCAACGATCCATACCCACCTATAGAGCGCGCTCGCCCCGGCTGAAATCGGTCAGACGGTTCGCGCCGCCGGTCGCCCGCCATCCGCGGCCGAGCCATCGGCCCCCACGGCCGCTCAGCCGCCGGGACGAGCCCCATCGCCCTCGTCTCGTGCCGGCGGCACTGCCGGCGCCATCCCTGGCGGAGCTGCTGGCCCTCGCGCGCGCCCGGCCCGGCGGCCTCGACGACGCCTCGGCGGGGATCGGCACCGGCTCGCACCTCGTCGGCGCGCTCGTCGCGCAGCGCTCCGGCGTGCCGATGACGCACGTGCCCTATGCCGGGACGGCCCAGGCGATGAACGCGCTGGCCAGCGGCGAGGTGCAGCTGTTCTCCGACGCGGCGGGCACCCCGGCGGAGCTCGCGCGCTGCGCGGCGGCCGAGCGCGCGCGCTGGACCGAGGTGGTGCGGGCGGCGAACATCCGGCCGGCGTGAGCGCCGCCCCGCCGCG
>JAIEOO010000309.1 GCA_019750475.1 Acetobacteraceae bacterium
CGTCACCTCCGCCTGGACGAGGCGCCGCGCCTGCGCGAGCTCGGCCTCGGCGCGCGTCACCTCGCTCTGGGCGTCGGCGCGGCGGGGGGCGTTGCGCGCCTCGGTCGCCAGCGGCAGCCGGAAGCGCAGGCCGAGGCTCGTGCCCTCGCTCGACAGGTTGCCGGTTTCCTGGCGGCCGAACACCATCACCTCCGGGTTGTCGCGCGGCGTCGTCACGACGAGGCGCTGCCGCGCCTGGGCCGCGGCGAGCGACGCCTCTCCGGCCTGCAGCGCCGGGTGCCCCGCGATCTCGGGGCGCGGCGCTTCCTGGGGCAGGTTCGGCTCGAGGCCGCCCGTCAGGGTGCGGTAGGCGGCCAGCGTCTGCGTCGCGGCCGCTTCCGCCTGGGCGAGGGCGAGTTCCGCGCCCAGCACCTCGTTGCGGGCGAGCAGCGCCTCGGTCGGCGGGATGTCGCCGAGCTGCGCGCGGCGCGTCACGGCCTGGCCGATCTGCCGCGCCGTGGCCAGCCGATCCCGCGCGAGCTGGGCGGCGCGGCGGGCTTCGGCCGCGTCCCACCACGTCTCGCGCAGCAGGCCCGCGACCTCGAGCCGGCGGAGGGCGATGCGCGCCTCCACGTCGGCGACAGCGAACTGGACCGTGCCCGCGAGGGCCCCGCGCTGGCCGGGGAGCCACAGCGGCGCGCCGGCCTCCAGCTCGAACTCGCCCACGCGGTTCGGGCCGCGCAGGTCGCTGCGCGCGTTGCCGCCGACGAAGGGCGATCCCGCGAAGGGGGAGCGCACCTGCGCGCCGCGGGCGGCCGCCGCGTCCCGCTGCGCCTGGAGGGCGCGGAACGCGGCGTCGAGGGCCAGCGCGGCGTCGAGGTGCCGCGAGAGCGATTCGGTGCCGTTCTGCGTCGCCGCCGGACGCGTCTCGCGCGGGGCGCGCCGTTCCTGCGCCAGCGCGCTGGCCGGCAGCGCGAGCGCCGTGAGGATGAGGAGGATCTGTCTCATCGGCATCACTCCGCCGCCGCTTCGACGCGGGCGCGTGCTGGCTTCGGCTTCGGCAGCGCGAAGCGCTCGTAGAGGATGGGCAGCAGGACGAGCGTCAGCACGGTGGCGGTCACGAGGCCACCGATGACGACGACCGCGAGCGGAAGCTGGATCTCGCTGCCCGGACCCGTCGCGAACAGGAAGGGCACCAGGGCGAGGGCGGCGATGGAGGCGGTCAGCGTCACCGGCGTCATGCGCCGCTTCGCGCCCTCCCGCACCGCCGTCGCGAGGTCGAGCCCTTCCTCGGCGATCAGGCGGTTGATGTAGGAGATCAGCACCACCCCGTTCAGCACCGCGATGCCCATGAGGCAGAGGAACCCGACCGAGGCCGGAACCGAGATGAACTGGCCCGAGATCCACAGCCCGATCACGCCGCCGATCAGCGCGAAGGGCACGTTGCAGAACACGAGCGTCGCCTGGCGCACGCTGCCGAAGGTCAGGTAGAGCAGCAGGAAGATCGCCGCCAGCGCGACGGGCACGACGATGGCGAGGCGGGCCGAGGCGCGCTGCTGGTTCTCGAACTGGCCGCCCCAGACGATGGAATAGCCCTGGGGCAGCGGCACCCGCTCGGTCACCTTCGCCCGCGCTTCGTCCACGAAGCCCACGATGTCGCGGCCGCGCACGTTGGACAGCACCGTCTGGAAGCGGCTGCCCTGCTCGCGGATCACCTGCACCGCGCCTTCCTCCTCCCGCACGTCGGCCACCTGCGAGAGCAGCACGGTGCCGCCGCCCGGCAGCGCGATCTGCAGGCGCTGGAGATCCGAGGCGGAGCGGCGCAGCGCCTCCTCTCCCCGGACGAGGAGCTGGATGCGGCGCTCCCCCTCGAGGACGAGGCCGACCGGGCGGCCGTCCACCCACACCCGCAGCGCCTCCTGGACGTCCGACGCGTTGAGGCCAAAGCGCCCCGCCGCGAGGCGGTCCACGCGGATGGTCAGGTACTTCATGCCCTCGTTGCGCAGCGCGAAGACGTCGGTGGCGCCGGGCACGGTGCGGATCGTGGCCGCGATCTCGCGCGCGATGCGGTTCAGCTCGGGGATGTCGGGGCCGAAGACCTTGATCACGACGTCGCCGCGCGCGCCGATGATCATCTCCTGCACGCGCATGTCGATGGGCTGGCTGAAGGCGTAGGTGATGCCGGGCAGCCCGTCGAGGACCTTGCGGATCTCGTCGAGCAGCGCCGGGGTTCCGCCACGCCGCAGCTCCGCCCGCCACTGCTCGCGCGGGGCGAGGGTGAAGAACATGTCGGCCTCGTTCAGCCCCACCGGGTCCACGCCCAGCTCATCGGCGCCGGCGCGGGCCATGATGCCGCGCACCTCGGGCACGGTGTGCATCACGGCGCGCTGGATGCGCATCCCGGCCTCGGCCGCGTCGTCCACGCCGATGGTCGGGTGCATGCGGATGGTCACGACGGGCGTGCCCTCGTCCATCACGGGGATGAAGATCGAGCCGATCTGGGTGAAGGCGACGCCGGCGAGCACCAGCCCCCCGAAGGCCCCGCCGGCGATGTAGGCGGGGCGGCGCAGCGCCCATTCCAGGAAGGGGTCGTAGACGGCGTGGAGCCGGCGCACCAGCCAGGGCTCCCGCGCGGCCTGGCCGGGCTTCAGCCCGTTCAGCAGCCAGGCGCACATCACCGGCACGACCGTCAGCGAGAGCAGCAGCGCGGCGACGAGGGCGAAGGCGATGGTCAGCGCCACCGGGCCGAACAGCCGGCCCTCGACGCCCTGCAGCGTCAGCAGGGGAACGAAGACCGCGACGATGATGATGACGCCCGAGACCAGCGGCACCACGACCTCGCGCGAGGCCTCGGCCGTCATGCGCAGCCGCTGCCCGAGCGAAAGGCGGCCATGGGCGTGCTGGAAGCGATGCGCCACGTTCTCCACGACGACGACCGCGCAATCCACCAGCAGCCCGATCGCGATGGCGAGGCCGCCGAGCGACATGATGTTGGCCGACAGGCCCCACAGCGACATGACGCCGAAGGTGGTCAGCACCGCGAGCGGCAGCATGAGCGAGACGACCAGCGCCGCGCGCCAGTTGCCGAGGAAGAGGATCAGCAGCACCACGACGAGGGCGATGGCCTCGAGCAGCACCTTCTGGACCGTCCACACGGCCTTTCCGATGAGTTCGGACCGGTCATAGAAGACGACGAGGCGCACGCCTTCCGGCAGCAGCGCCTCGATCTCGGGCACGCGGGACAGCGCGCCCTCGACCACGCTGCGGGCATTGGCGCCGCGGAGGCCGAGCACGGTGCCCCACACCGCCTCGCTCTCGCCGTCGCGCACCACCACGCCGTTGCGGGCCAGCGCCCCGAAGCGCACATCGGCGACATCGCCGACGCGCACCACGCCGCCCGGCCGCGCCGCGAGCACGATGGCGCGCACATCCTCGAGGTTCTGGATGCGGCCTTCGGCGCGGACCAGCAGCGCCTCCTCCCCGTCGCGGACGCGGCCCGCGCCGTCGTTGCGGTTGTTGCGCTCCAGCGCGTCCTCCAGCATGGCGGTGGTGATGCCGCGGACCGCCATGGCGTTGGGGTCGGGCACGACCTCGTAGGTCCGCACGAAACCGCCCATGACGTTCACGTCGGCGACGCCCGGCACGCCCCGCAGCACCGGACGCACCACCCAGTCGAGCAGGGTGCGCGCCTCGGTGGGCGTGAGGTTGGGCCCTTCGAGGGTGAACATCAGCATCTCGCCGAGCGCGGTGATGATGGGCGCGAGCCCGCCATCCACGCCGGACGGCAGCTCGTCATCGACCTGCTGCAGGCGTTCGTTGACCTGGGCGCGGGCCCAGAAGATGTCGGTTCCCGGCTCGAACTCGAAGGTCATCAGCGTGACCGAGAAGCGGGTCGTGCTGCGCATCTGCGCGAGGCCGGGGATGCCGCGCATCGCCAGCTCGACCGGCTGGGTCACGCGGCGTTCCAGCTCCTCCGGCGGCAGGCCGGGCGCGCGGATCGAGACGAGGACCTGCGTGGGCGAGACGTCCGGGAAGGCGTCGATCGGCAGGCCGCGATAGGAGGTCCAGCCCCAGACGGCGAGGCCGAGGGAGGCGATGAGCACGAGCAGGCGCTGGCGGAGCGCCGTGTCAACGATGGAGCCGAGCATGGGTTCAGGCCTGATCCGCTTCCGCGAGCTCGGCGAGGAGCGCGAGGATGCCGCGGGTCGCGATCTGGTCCGAGGGCTGGAGCTGGCCCCGGACCGAGGTGAACTGCGCCGTCTCGTTGAGAACCGTGACGGGCCGGGCGCGGAAGCCCTCGGGCGTGCGGATGAAGACCCAGGAGCGCTCGCGGTGGCGCACCACGCTGCCGGCCGGGACGCGCCATTGCGACTGTCCGGCGGCCCGCAGCTGCAAGGCGACGGTGACGGCTTGGCCGGGACGCAGGGCCTCCACGCCGCGGTTGATCTCGGTGACGGCGGTCACGCTCTGCGTCGTCGGATCGGCCGTGCGGCCGACGCGCAGCACGAAGCCCTCGGCCCCGTGCGCCGGCACGAAGACGCGGGCGTTGGATTCGAGGGCCGGGGCGCGGCTGATCGGCACCTGCACGTGGATCCAGAGCGTGGAGAGGTCGCCGATGGTGACGAGGGGCGCCGCCTGGGCCACGCGCTCGCCGACCGTCGCCTGCCGCCCGAGCACCACCCCGCCGATCGGGGAGGCGATGGTCAAGGATTGCTGGATGCGCCGGGTGCGGCGGAGGTCCTGCACCTCCTGCGCGCTCATGCCCATGAGGCCGAGCAGCTGCTCCCGCTCGTCGAGGGCCGCGGCGGCGGCCACGGCCTCGCTGCGGGTGACGAGCAGGCGGCGCTCGGCGATGACGCGCTCGCGGTACAGCTGCTCGTCGCGGCGGAGCTTCTCGGCCGCCAGCTCGGCGCCGGTCTGGGCCTGGAGGTAGAGGCGCTGCGCCTCCACCAGCTCGGTCGAGCGCAGGCGGGCCAGCACCTGGCCGGGCCGGACGCGCTCGTCGGGGTTCACGAACAGGCTCTCCAGCAGCCCGGCCGCGGGCGCCGCGATGATGCGGAGCTGCGTCGGCGGGACCACCACCTGGCCGGGCAGGGCGATCTCGGCCGGACCGGTCTCGGGCTCGGGCCGCCCCAGCTCGATGCCGCTCGCGCGGAACTGCCGGTCATCCAGGCGGATCAGCACGTCGGCAGTGCCAGGCTGGGCGCGCGCGGTGAGCGGCAGGGCAAACAGCCCGGCGAGGGCGAGGCGGCGCGACGGCGCCGGTAAGGCAGGCATAGTGACTCTCCAAGCACGGAACAAGTCTCGGAGAGCGCACGGCTCAGCACTCCAGGCGTCCCGGGACGAATCCCCGGACATCAGCTCAACAGGCACCCTTGGACTTGGGTGCGCGTCGCGTTCCCGCGATCTGCAGCGCCGGCCGATGGATTTCAGATGGTTCATCATCTCGTCAGATGCAAGAGGCGTGCGTCATGGCCGGGGCGGCTTGAACTCCCCCTGAACCAGGGCTTTCCCGTTGCTGAATGCGGGACTAACCCGTGGACAGGATTGCAGGGGGTTGCTGCGGATGCTCGTCTTCATCACCGGCGCCACCGCCGGCTTCGGCCTGGCGATCGCCCGGCGCTTCGCCGCCGATGGCGCCCGCATCGTCGCGGCCGGCCGCCGCACGAAGCGGCTGGACGCCCTGGCCGCCGAGCTGGGGCGCGACCGCGTCCACACCCTGGCGCTCGACGTGCGGGACCGGAACGCGGTGGAGGCCGCCGTCGCCGGCCTGCCCACCGATTTCGCGGCGATCGACCTGCTGGTGAACAACGCCGGCCTCGCCCTCGGCCTCGAACCCGCCCAGGCCGCGGATCTCGATGACTGGGACCGCATGGTGGACACCAACTGCAAGGGGCTGATGTACGTCACCCGCGCCGTGCTGCCCCGCATGGTGGCGCGCGGGCGCGGCCATGTGGTGAACATCGGCTCGACCGCCGGCGAGTTCCCTTATCCGGGCGGCAACGTCTACGGCGCGACCAAGGCCTTCGTGCGCCAGTTCTCGCTCAACCTGCGGGCGGACCTGTGGGGCACGCCGGTCCGCGTGACCGACATCGAGCCCGGCCTGGTCGGCGGGACCGAGTTCAGCAACGTCCGCTTCAAGGGCGACGACGCCAAGGCCGCCGGGATCTACGCCGGGGCCGATCCGCTGACGCCCGACGACGTGGCCGAGGCCGTGCACTGGGTCGCGACGCTGCCGCCGCGCGTCAACATCAACGTGCTGCAGATGATGCCGGTGGGGCAGGCTTTCGGGCCGCTGCGGGTGAAGAAGGACTGAGGCGTGTCCGCCTCCGTCTATATCCCGCCGCATCCGCGGCCGCTCGAGAAACGCCTGCCGCTGCGGGAGACGATCCGGCGCGGGCGCGAGAGCTTCCTCGCGCTCTACTACGCCGACCAGTACGAGCGGGACTGGTTCGCGAGCCGCATCCTCCTGCGCCCGATGTTCTTCTGCAACTCGCCCGACACGGTGCGCGAGGCCTTCATCGACAAGGCCGCCCTCATCGAGCGCAAGTCGCCGCAGATGCGCCACGCGCTGGAACCGCTGCTGGGCGACGGGCTGTTCATCTCCGACGGGCTGGTCTGGAAGGCCCGGCGCCGCACGGTGCAGGCAGCGACCCATGTGTCCCGCATCGCCGAGCTGATCCCGGTGATGACCGAGGTGGTCGAGGAATGGGTGCGGAGCTGGGAGGCGCGCGCCGGGCAGGAGATCGACATCCTGGCCGACATGGCCGAGCTGACCTCGGAGATCATCTGCCGCGCCCTGTTTGGCCGACAGCTCGGCAGCCGGGCCCGGCGCGTCGTGGTCGAGGCCTTCACCGCCTATCAGGCGAAGGTCGAGCAGATGGACGTCGCCTCCCTCGTCGGGCTGCCCGACTGGTTCCCGCGCTTCCAGGGCCTCCGCGTGGGGCGCGAGGCGCGGCACATCCAGCGCGTGGTGGGAGAGCTGGTGGACGCCATCCTCGCCGCGCCCGAGGGCGAGGGCAGCCTGATCCGCGCCATGGCGGAAGCCGGCACCATGTCCCGCGACGGCTTCCGCAACGAGGCCGCGACGCTGTTCATGGCGGGCCACGAAACCACCGCCAACACGCTGGCCTGGGCCTGGTGGCTGCTCGCCAACGCGCCATGGGAGGCGGAGGCCTTGCGCGCCGAGGCCGATGCGGCGCTCGGCGGGCGCGTCGCCAGCCATGAGGATCTGCCCAACCTGCCGCGCGCGCGGGCGGTGATCGAGGAGACGCTGCGCCTCTACCCGCCGGTCCCGGTCCTGGCACGCGAAGCGAGCGACGCGACGACCATCGCCGGCCAGCCCATCGCGAAGGGAACGATGGTCGCGATTTCGCTCTGGCTCCTCCACCGGCACCGCAAATGGTGGCAGCGCCCTGACCATTTCGAGCCCGAGCGCTTCCTGCCCGGCGCGGCGCCGGTCGACCGGTACAGCTACGTGCCCTTCTCGCTCGGTCCCCGCGTCTGCACCGGCATGCATTTCGGCCTCTACGAGGCGATCATCGCTTTGTCGGGCCTCGCGCAGCGCTTTACCGTCTCCGCGCTGCCGGGGCACGAGGCCTTTCCGGTGGCGCGGCTGACGACCCGCCCCGGCGCGGAGCTGCGGATGCGTCTCGATCGGAGGGCGGCGTGAGCCGCGGCGGCTCCGAGCCGGGGCGCGGGCCCCGCCTGCGCCGTGAGCGAGACGGCCGGCCATGAAGCGCCTCGTCCTGGATGCGTTCGACCGGGTCTCGGTGAACTGGATGCGGCACATGCCGGACAGGCTCGCTCATGGCTATGCCGGCTTCATGGCGCGCCACGCCGTCCCGCGCCTCTATCCCATGGGCACCCGACGCGCCCGGGCCAACCTGGCGCGGCTTCGTCCGGACCTGCCGGTGGAGGAGGCGCTGGCTGGGATGTGGGACAACGTGGCGCGCTCCTTCCTCGAGGTGCCGCGCTTCCTCCGCTTCTACGACGAGGACCGCATCGAGACCGTGGGGGCGGAGCTGCTGGCGCCGCGTCCGCTCATCGTGTGCGGCCTCCATCTCGGCAACTGGGAGCTGGTCGGGCTCGCCATGGTGCGCCACGGCGCGGCGCCGGTCGCCTTCTACCAGCCGCCCGCCAGCGAGTATCGCACGCGGACCGTCGTGGCCGAGCGCCTGAAGGGGGGCGGCCGCCTGCTGCCGCCGCACCGCGACGCCGCCCGTGCGGCCATGCAGGCCCTTGTGCGCGACAAGGACGTGTTCCTCATCTTCCCCGACGAGCACCAGCACGGGCGGGTCGCGGCGCCGAGCTTCGGTCGGGGACCGCGGATCGGGGGCAACATCGAATATGCCGTGCGCCTCTCCCGCGCGAGCGGCGCGCCCCTCGTGATCTGCTACTGCGAGCGCCTGGCGCCCCGGGCCGACGGCCCCCGCTTCCGCGTGACCTTCGAGGCCGGGCCCACGATCCCGCGCGGTGGCGACCGCGAGGCGGATGTCGCGGCGGGCGTCGCCGCGCTCGACGGGCAGATGGAGGCGATCATCCTGCCCCGCCTGCCGCAATGGCTGATGCTGCACGAGTTCGAGCCGCGCGGCTGAACGCGCGACCTGGGGCGCGCCGCGTTCGCCTGCGCCCACTCGGCACGCTCCAGCGTGACCCCGTCCCCGGGATCACGCTTCCGCAGCTTCTGAGAGGGCGATCCACCGCTCCGGCGATGCCGCCTTCGCGGATCGTGCCCTAACCCTCCGGCGTCGCGCCCGAGGCGCGGACGATGGGGGCCCAGCGCGCCGTCTCGGCCCGGATCGCGGCGGCGAGTTCCGGGGGCGAGGTCGCCAGCGGCTCGAGCCCGCGGCGGGCGAATTCGGCGCGCAGGTCGGGCTCGGACAGCGCCTGGCGGATCGCCTCGGCCATCCGCGCGACATGGGCCGCCGGCACCCCGCGCGGGAACAGCCACGAATCCCAGTTGTTCACGTCGAAGCCCACGACGCCGGCCTCGGCGACCGTCGGCACCTCGGGAAGAAGGGCGCTGCGCGTCCCCGTCGCCACGGCGAGCGCCCGGAGCCGCCCGGACTGGATGGCGCCGAGCACGGTGGGCGTCGTCGCGAAGGCGAAGTCGAGATGCCCGGCGATGAGGTCCGTCGCCATCGGACCGCCGCCCCGGTAGGGCACGTGCACGCTGCGCGTGCCGGCGAGGCTGTCGAGCAGCACCACCGCGAGATGCCCGATGGAACCGGGGCCCGAATTGCCGGCCCGGATGGTCTCGGGCGCGACGCGCAGCGCGGCGACCAGGTCGGCCACGCTGCGCCAGGGGCGCTCCGCCGGCGTCACGAGGATGTTGGCGACCGCCATGATGTGCGAGACGGGCTGGAAATCGCGCTCCGGGTCGAAGGGAAGCTGCCGGTAGAGCGTCGGGTTCACCGCCATGACGCCCATGTTGCCCTGGAACAGCGTGTGCCCGTCCGTGGCGCGCACCACGCTCTCCGCCGCGATGTTGCCGCCGCCGCCGCCCCGGTTCTCGACCACCACCTGCTGGCCGAGGATGGCCCCCACCCGCGGCGCGAGAAGCCGCGCCGCGAGATCCGACGAGCCGCCGGCGGCGAAGGGGATGACGATGCGGACCGGCCGGCTCGGCCAGGCGTCCTGCGCCGCCGCGGACACGGTCCATGACACCAGGGCTGGTGCGGCGAGAAGGCCGCGGCGAGAGTACATCGCGGAACCTGCGGGACGAGGGTGGCCTTCCGGAATTGGTAGCGCGACCAGGCACCGCCGTGAAGCTGCGCCGCCGGAGGCCGCTGCCGCGAGCGGCACGGGTGCGTTGGTTCCGCCGGCAGCGACAGGTTGCCGGGCGCTGCCGCAGCCGAGGCGCGCTCCGTCCGGGCCGCAGCGGTGCCGGTTACCTCTGCGTGCCACCATCCAGGATCGCGGCCGCGAGGCAGACGGCGTCGAGCAGGGACGAATAGGCGAAGATCCGCGCATTCGTGGCGGACCAGCCCGCGAAGGGAGAGTGCCGGGGCACCAGGACCGGCACCTCGCGTTCCGTGGCCGCGGCGAACAGGAACGCCTCCTCGCGCGTGTCGCCCGACAGCAGCCAGAGGAGGGCCGTGCCGGGCGGCACGACGTCGCCGAGCCACTCGCCGGGCAGGAACCGCGCCTGCGACAGGACGGGCGAGATCGTGCCGGCGCGATGAAGCGCCAGCGACAGCTCTGCGCCGGGGCGCTGCCCGGCGCAGAGCACGATCGGCCGGCGCGGCGCCGTGTAGGGGGTTTCGGCGCGGTACAGCGCGACGATCTCGTCCACGGTCCGCCCGATGCCGAAGCTCGGCCGTCGCGCCAGATTGGCCGCCTTGTGCCGGGCCAGCCGCGGCGCGTCCGTGACGTACCGCTCCATCGCGAGGGCCAGCGCCGCGTCGTCCCCGGGCTCGAACAGGCTGCCATTGACCCCGTCCGCGACCAGCTCCGGCACGCCGCCGATGCGGGGCGCGATCAGGGCCAGGCCGGCCGCGGCCGCTTCGAGCAGGACGATGGGCTCGTTCTCCTCCCACACCGAGGCGCTGATCAGCGCGTCCGCCTTGGCCATCCGGTTGGGAACGGCGGCATGGGGCAGCGCGTCCTCGAGGCGCACGAAGCCGGACAAGCCCTCGCGCACGATGGCGGTGAGCAGCGATGGCTTCTCGGGACCGTCCCCGATGCAGGTCACGCTCCAGCGGCCGCGGAGCTCCGGCCTGGCGTGCAGCCGCTTCGCCGCGCGCCAGAGGACGTCGAGCCCCTTGTGGCGCCCGAACGACCCGACATAGAGGAACGCGACCGGGCGCTCCTCCGTCGCCGGGCCCGCCTCGATCGGTTCCAGCGTCTCGAAGGGGGCCAGATCGAGGCCGTTGGAAATGACCCGGATGGACGGGCTGAACAGGCCGGTGCCGCGATAGCGCGCGGCGAGGTACTGGCTGGGGCTGATGAGCGCGTCCGCCTGGTCCAGGCTCCAGGCGATGAGGTCGCGGCGCAGGCGGATCGGGACGGCGGCGCCGGCTTCGGAGGCGTGCCAACTGCAGAGCGCGCAATCCTCGGCGTTGACGCAGACGGATCCGTCATTGCGCAGATTGGTCTTGTTCCGGCAAAACCCCCAATAGTCATGGAGCGTGCAGACCACCTTCGCCGCGTAGTCGCGCGCGGCACGGACCAACGGCGCTCCGAGCCCGGACAGGTTGTGGAAATGCACCACATCGGGGCGGAATCTCGAGGCGATGCGCCGGAAGGTGGCTTCGGCCTCCGGGCGGATGAAGTCCTCCTCCGGCTGCAAGGACAGAAGCGGGATCCGATGCACGACGCCGGCGTCCTGGGTGTCGGACCAGCCGGGGGTGCGGCCGGGAAGGTAGCCACCCAGGACCTTCACGTGATGCCCGCGCCGGGCGAGCGCGGTGGCCAGCCGTTCCGCGGCGATCTCGGCGCCGCCGATCACGTCGGGCGGGAACAGGTTGGAGACGATCAGGACGCGCAGCGGCGGCGAAGCCGCATCCGGCGCTTGGCTCGAGGCGGCGGACGCTTCCGCCTCGGCGGGGGTCAGGGGTTGCCGGGGCAAGCCAGGTCGATCCTGCACAGGCCGGCGCTCAGCCTGCGATCGTCCGAGGACAGGCCGCGCTCCCGCGGCGAGGTCGGCCACGCCGTCCGGATCTCGAGATCCACGACCAGGCCTGCGTGGTGCGGGTCCACGTCGAGCGACATGTGCTTCACCTCGTTCTCGGAATCGAAGGAGGCCCTGGCCGCGCAAGCCCCGGCGAAGAGCAGTTCCACCTCCTGGTGCCCGGCCTCCGGGAGGAAGGCGCGGATGGCGAGGCTCACGCGCACCGCACCGCGCGTCTGCGCCCAGAATGGCAGCCGGAGATGCGCGAGACCGCCCTCCATCCACACGCCCCAGTCCTCGATCTCGCTCCACCCGCGGCCGAGCACGCGTTGCATGGCCATGCCGGGCCCGAGCGAGAGGCCGGGGCAGAGCCAGCCCGGGGTGGCGCCCGGCAGGATCAGATCCCGGGCGGACGGGGCGAGGAGCGGCGCCGACAGCAGCGCCGCATGAACCGAGTCGCGCTGTCCGAAGCGTTGTGCGAGCCCGGCGGCGCGACGAAGGACGTCGTGCCGCCAGGCCTCGTCACCGGCCGGCGGAGCGGTCATCCGGCCCCGTCCGGCGTCGCCGACGCTCAGTTCCGTCCATAGGTGTCCTCGATCCGCACGATGTCGTCCTCCCCGAGATAGGAGCCGACCTGCACCTCGATCAGCGCGAGCGGGATCATGCCGGGGTTCTCGAGGCGGTGGACGCAGCCGAGCGGGAGGTACACGGACTGGTTCTCGGCCAGGAGGATGCTCTCCTCGTCGCGCTGGACGCGCGCCGTGCCCTTCACGACGACCCAGTGCTCGGCCCGGTGGTGGTGCTTCTGCAGGCTGAGCTTGCCGCCCGGGCGGACGACGATCTGCTTCACCTGGAAGCGGTCGCCCATGATGAGGCCCTCATAGTGGCCCCAGGGGCGGTACATGCGGCGATGCTCCGTGGCGAGCTTGTGGCCCTTGGCGCGGAGGCGCTCGACCATCTTCTTGACGTCCTGGGCGCGGTCGCGCGGCATGGCGAGGACGGCGTCGTCGGTGACGACCACGACCGCGTCCTTCAGCCCGACGACGGCCGTGAGCATCCCCTCGCTCCGCACGTAGCAGCCTTCGGCGTCGAGCAGTTCGACCGGGCCGATGGCGGCGTTGCCGCGGTCGTCCTGCTCGGCCGCCTTCCACAGCGCGTCCCAGCTGCCGACGTCGGACCAGCCGATGGAGGCGGGAACGACGGCGGCGCGGCCCGTGCGCTCCATGACGGCGTAGTCGACGGAGATGGACGGCGCGCGCCGGAACGCGGCGGCGTCGAGGCGGATGAAGTCGAGGTCGCGCGTGGCGCCGCGGGTCGCCGCGCGGGCGGCGGCCGACACGGCCGGCGCGTGCGCGTCGAGCTCGTCGAGCATGACGCCGGCGGCGGCGACGAACATGCCGCTGTTCCAGAGGTGACGCCCCCCGGCGAGGAAGGCCTCGGCGGTGGCGGCGTCCGGCTTCTCGACGAAGCGCGCCACCTCCTGCACGCCGGGCAGGCCGGGCAGGGGGCTGCCGGCCTCGATGTAGCCGAAGCCCGTCTCGGGCGTGTCGGGGCGCATGCCGAAGGTGACGATCCGGCCGGCGCGCGCGGCGGCCGCGGCCTGTGCCAGCGCCTCGTGCAGCGCCGGGAGGTCGTTCACGGCGTGGTCGGCCGCGAGGATCCACAGCACCGCATCGGGCGCCGTCTCGGCGACCAGGGCCGCGGCGGCGGCGATGGCAGGCGCGCTGTTCCGCCCCTCGGGCTCCAGCAGGATGCGCGCGTCGCGCACCCCCGCTTCCCGCAGCTGCTCGGCGACGAGGAAGCGGTGCTGCTCCCCCACGACGACCACGGGCGCGGCGAAACCGGGACCGGAGGCGCGCGCCGCCGTCTCCTGGATCAGCGTGGCCTTGGAGAGCAGCGGCCAGAACTGCTTCGGGAACGCCTCCCGCGACAGCGGCCAGAGCCGGCTGCCGGAGCCGCCAGACAGAATGACGGGAACGATGTCGGGGGTGGCGGTCATGCGGAGCTGGGTGTCCTCAAGGCGTGCGGGGACGGGTGTCGCCGCAGAACGTGGCGGCGGCGGGGCAGGCTTGCCCCGGCATGGCGGCCTATGCAAGGTGCCAAGTCCATGAACGCCCTCCCGCCCCGCAGCCCCACCCCGTCGCGCCTCGCCGCGGCGGATGCTCCGCGGATCTGGATGGACGGCATCGCGCTGACCGATCCGCATGGCACGGGCATCACGACGTACAGCCGGAGCCTCGCCGCGGCCGTTCGCGCCTCAGGGTATCGCTTCGGTTTGCTCTTTGGCCGCCCGCTGCCGTCGCGTCTCGACCCGACGGAGCAGGAGGTCCGGTTCTTCGATGCGGGCGGACGGCCGCACCGGCCGCTATGGCAGCGGATCGGCCGCCTCGTGACGCGTGCGCGGGGCGAGCGCGCCCGCACGGTTCCGCTCACCGGAATGGTGGATCCCGATCTGCGGCCGGCCACCACCTACACGACCTTCTCCACCGCCAACCTCGTGCCGGCGGACGAGCTGTGGAACGCCGACGACATGCTGGGCCAGGCCCAGGTGCAGATGGTGGTCACGGGCCGGATGCTGCGGCTGCGGGCGGTGGGAGGCACGCCGCCGCGCCTCATCCACTGGACGCATGCGCATCCCATGCGGCTCGAAGGGGCGCTGAACGTCTACACCATCCACGACCTGCTGCCGCTGCGGCTGCCCTGGGCCATGCCCGACCTGAAGCGGCTCTGGCTGCGCACCGCGCGCGCCATCGCCGCGACCGCCGACCATATCGTCACCGTCTCCGAGAACTCCCGCCGCGACATCATCGAGCTGCTCGGCGTGCCGGAGGAGCGGGTGACCAACACCTACCAGCCGGTCTCGCCGCCGCGCAGCGACATGCCGGACGCGATGTCGCGCGCCAGGCTGCAGGGGACTTACGGCCTCGAGCACCGCGGCTACTACCTGTTCGTCTCGTCGATCGAGCCGCGCAAGAACGTGTCCCGGCTCGTGGACGCCTACCTCGCCTCCAACTCGCAGGCCCCGCTGATCCTGGTCGGGCGGCGCTATTCGCACAGCACCGAGGAGCTGCGCGTCCTCACCCAGGCGAACGGCACCCAGTCGCGCGACGGGCGCATCCGGCACCTGGGCTACATCCCGCGGCAGGACGTCGAGATGCTGACGCGCCACGCGCGCGCCATGTGCTTCCCCTCCCTCTACGAAGGCTTCGGCCTCCCGGCCGCGGAGGCGATGCAGCTCGGCACGCCGGTGCTGACCTCGAACAACTCGTCCATGCCCGAGATCGTGGGGGATGCGGCGATCACGGTGGACCCGACCGACACGCGGGCGCTCGCCGAGGCCCTCGTCGCGCTCGACACCGATGCCGAGCTGCGCGAGCGCCTCTCGGCGCTCGGGCCGCCGCGGGCGGCGATGTTCAGCCCGTCCCGCTATGCCGAGCGGCTGGAAACGGTGCACCGCAAGCTCGGCGTGGCGGATCCCGGCGCATGATCGACCTGGCCGAGCTGCTCGTCGGCACCGACGAGGATTTCCTCACCAACGCCTACATCGCGATCCTCGGCCGCTGGCCGGACGAAGCCGGGTTCACCTCGAACCTGGCGCGGATCCGGGGCCGGCCGGACGAGCGGCTGCCGATGCTGCGCCGGATGACCAACTCGGAGGAGGCGCGGGCCCGCGGCCTGTCGGCCGATCTGTCGGGTCCGGCGGTCCCGGCCCCGGCCGAACAGGCGCTGCCGGCGCAGCTGCGGCTGCGGACCGAGTTCCTCCGCGCCCAGATCGAGGCGCTGCGGGACGCGGCGCAACCCCCCGCGGTGCCGCCCGGGCTGATCGAGACCGCGGCGCGCACCGCCTCCGCCCTCGATGCGCTGCGGGCGGAGTGCCGCGAGCGCCTGGCCGCGCTGGAGGCCGCGCATGCGGCCGACCTGCCGGCGATGCCGGCGCCGCCCCCCCAGTTCGCCGACTACCTGCTCGACCTCCTTGCCGCCAGCGAAGCGCGGATCCTGGAACGGCTGAGGCTGCTCGAGCGGCGGCTGGGCGGGACCGCCGGATAAAGAAACGGGCCGGCCAGGGATGAACCTGGCCGGCCCGTGGCCGCGAGCGGCCAGTCTGACGGCGGCTTGCCGGGAAATAGCCACCGCCCGATGCCGCCCGCTGCTCCGGCGGCCCCGAAGGGCGCGGAGCAACGCAACGACCGGGGAATGCTGCCCTGGAATGGCTCGCCCTGGCATGGGAAGATGGTGAAACCGAAGCAATGGCGAGTCAGGGCCTCGGTAAAGTAACCCGCCGGTTCACCCCACCGCCGTCAAGGCCGAGGACGCCGCCAGATGCGCCAGAGCTGCCACAGGAACATGACGCCCACGGCGAGGATCAGGACCTTGCCGATCGGGTCGATCCAGTCGCCGATGGCGGCGGCCTGGTCCTCCAGCACGTAGCCCAGCACCGCGAGCGCGCCGATCCAGATCAGGCTGCCGGCGAGCGTCCACAGGTAGAACACCGTCCGCGGCAGCTCGATCAGCCCGGCAGGGATGGAGATCACGGTGCGGATGCCGGGCATCATGCGTCCGAGGAACACGGCGGCCGGCCCGTAGCGCCGCAACGTGACCTCCGCCTTGTCGAGGTCCTCGCGCAGGATGCCGAGCCAGCGGCCGTAGCGCTCGACCAGGCGCTTGGTGCGCGCGGTGCCGAAGGCGCGCGCCGCCTCGTACCAGACGGCATTGCCGAGGAGGGTGCCGCCGAGGCCGGCCAGCATGATGCCCGCGAAGGAGAGCTTGCCCTGCGCCGCGGCGAAGCCGGCGAGCGGCATGATCAGCTCGGACGGGATCGGCGGGAAGAGGTTCTCCAGGAACATCAGGGCGAAGACGCCGGCATAGCCGCCGGCGGCGACCCAGTTGGTGACCCATTCGATCATCGGGCGGCGGTCCTCAAAGGCGGAAAAGCAGGAGCGTCAGGTGCCGCCCGCGGGTGTAGTTGTAGCCGGGCAACTGCCCGATCTCGGTGGGCTGGATGCCGAGGCGCTCGGCCTCGCGGCGGAAATCCGCCTCGGCGCGGTTGCCGACGGCCACCACGCGGCCGGGGGACGCGGCGAGGAAGCGGGCGACCTCCTCGCCGCGGGCCAGCATGTGGATCTCGGTCCCGACATGGAACCGCGTCGAGGGCTCGGCGTGGCTCGTCAGCGCGAAATCCTGGGGGCGGAGGCCGGGCGCGCGCTCGGCCAGCATGGCCTCCAGCCGCGGCGCGACCCAGAGCGGCTCGATGCGCGGGAAGGTGCCTTCGAGGATGGTGGCGTAGAGCGGGATCGCGGCCACGACGCCCACGCCCGCCGCGCGCGCCCAGCGCGCCTGCCGCGCCTCCCGCCAGACCAGCCACAGCAGCAGCGCGGCCGCCGGGACGGCGAGCAGGGCGCCGAGCGGCTCATGCCCCGTCACGACGAACGGCACGACCACGGCGACCGCGCCGAGGCCGAGCGCGACCGCGGCGAGCAGGCCGAGGGCCAGCCAGCGCAGCCAGCGCGGCGGCTCGAGCCGCAGCGGGTCGAGCGCCCACATGGCGGCGAGCAGCATGACCGCGGGGTAGGTCGGCATCACGTAGTGCGGCAGCTTGGTCGCCACCGCCTCGAACAGCAGCCAGGTCGGCACGATCCAGGCCAGCAGGAAGCGCACTGGGGCTTGCGCGCGCCCGGCCCAGACATGGCGGGCGGCCATGACCGCGATCCAGGCCGAGGGGAAGGCGGCGATGGCGAAGGTCAGCAGGTAGTAGCCGGGCGGACCCCAGTGCTTCTCGTCGCCCTGGCCGACCTTGCCCAGCATGTCGTCGCCGATCGCCTGGGCGAAGAAGCGCCCCTCCGTCGCGATGCCGATGGCGGCGAACCAGGGCAGCGTGACCGCGAGCATGAGCGGCACGCCCCACGCCGCGCGCAGCGCGCGGAACCAGGGGGCGTGGAGGCGCCGGCCCTTCCCCCCATCCATGAGCGCCAGCGTCAGCCCGGCGAAGAGCGGCACCATGGGCGCGATCGGTCCCTTGAGCAGGATGCCGAGGCCGAGGATCAGCCAGAACGCGGTCGCGTGCCGCGCGGTGAATCGCGCGGGGCGGAGATAGGCGGCGCCGAACAGCCCCATGGCGGCGGTGATGGTCGCGAGCAGCGCGGCGTCGGTCTTGGCGATATGCGCCTCGACCACGAGCACCATGCAGCCCGCGAGCATGGCGGCGCCCAGCAGGGCGGCGCGCCGCCCGACCAGCGCCCGTCCGAACTGGAAGGTCGCCAGCACCGCGAGGATGGCCCCCGCGAGGGACGGGACGCGATAGGCCCAGATGTCGCGCCGCGTCGCGAGGCCCACCGCGTCCAGCACCTGGACGGACGCCGCCTGGGCCCAGTGGATGCCGACCGGCTTCTTGTTGCGCTCGTCGGGGCCGACCCGGATGTGGACGTAGTCGCCGCTGTCCAGCATCTGCCGGGTCGCCTGGGCGAAGCGGCTCTCGTCGCGGTCGGTGGCCGGAATGGTGAAGAAGCCCGGCAGGAACAGCGCGAGGCAGAGCAGCGCGAGCGCCAGGCGCGGCCGCCGTTGCGCGAGGCCCGAGGCGCGGTCGAGGAGGACGGACATGAGGGGCGGGCGGGTTCCGGTGCGCCGGCCGCGGCGGCGGCCGAGGATGGCCGGCAGCCCGGCCCAGCGGCCGCCGCTCTAGCACCCCCGCGCCCGGCCGGCCATAACCCGCCGCCCATGGTCCGAGACCCAGCCCCGCCCCACCGACCCGGTCCGCGCCGTGGCCCCCCGCCCGGCGGCGGGCGTCCCCCGGCTGCCCCGCCCAGCCGTCGCGCTGCGGATCAGCTCCTGGAGGCGGTGCTCGAGCTGCGCAGGCCGCTGGAGGAGGCGCTCGACGCCGTCCAGGGCATCGAGGCGCGGGACAAGGCCGCCGCCCACCGCATCGCCGCCATGGTGCTGCGCCGGACGGGGTCGCTCGACGCCGTGCTGGAGCCCTTCCTGTCCCGCACGCCGCCCGCGCCGGCGCAGCGCGCGCTGCGCATCGGCGCGGCGGAGCTGCTGTTGCTCGGCACCGCGCCGCACGCCGCCGTGGCATCGGCGGTGGCGCTGGTGCCGCGGCCGCTCGCCGGCCTCGTCAACGCCGTGCTGCGG
>JAIEOO010000053.1 GCA_019750475.1 Acetobacteraceae bacterium
AAAAGGTATCCACTCTCTGGAACATGATTACGCTCGAATTTCTTACTCAGCTCATCGTAATGGATATCGCCTATATTGGCTGTTACTATTTTTGCTTCGGTATCTATCTTCTGCACCTCGGCCAAATGGAAAGTGAAATTCTTTTGCCTGCTAAAGATCCTTCTGATGGGAAAACCTATCGAATCGCCCTCGAGCGCCCCGGTGGCGGAGGAGGCCATGCCGCAGCCGACCCCGGTCGTCGCCCAGCAGGCCGCCCCGGCCCCGGCCGTGCCCCCGCAGCTCCGCCAGCCCGAACTGCCCACGGGCGGCCCCGGCTGGGGCGGGCTGTTCCGCAAGGCGACCGGCCTGATGCGCCGCCCCGGCATGGAAGAGCCCGCGCCCGCCGCGCCGCCGGTGCGCGCCGAGCCCGCGGCGCCCAAGCCCGCGAAGTCCGAGGCGACCGATTTCGACATCCCGGCCTTCCTCCGCCGCCAGGGCAACTGATCGGCAACCTTCCCGCGAAGGCCGAACTGGCCCGCCGGTCCCTCGGACCGGCGGGCTTTTTCGTGGCCTCGCCGGGTCCGAGTCGCCGCGCCGGCCGGCCGCCGGCGGCGGGCGCGCCTCCCGCCCCGTGTTGCGGCGCGGCAGCTGTCCAGGAAAAACTCTTCGTGGCCAACGACTTAACTCGAAACATCACGAAACAACCCTTGATTCGCCCTCCCACGGCCGCGGCTGCCAGTTTCACCCTCGCCGGCTTCCGGGGGGAGGGCGGCTCGGTTCACGAGGCGCCCTCACGCGCCGGTGCCGTCTGCTCTTGGGGAACACTCGCCGCATGGATGGCTTCGCACCGCCGCTGACCGCACGACGCCGCCGGCTCGCCGCCGAGATCGGCTGCCGCGGCATCGGCCTGCACAGCGGCCGCACCGTCGCCATGACGCTGCGCCCCGCCGCCCCCGGCGCGGGCATCGCCTTCCTGCGCGCCGACATCGGCGCCCTGATCCCCGCCCGCTTCGACCACGTGGTGGACACCCGCCTCTGCACCGCCCTCGCCACGCCCGAGCGCCCCGAGGCGCGCGTCGGCACGGTGGAGCACGTCATGGCCGCCCTCGCCGCGGCCGGCGTGGATGACTGCCTGATCGAACTCGACGGCCCCGAGGTCCCCATCCTCGACGGCTCGGCCGAGCCCTTCCTCTTCCTCATCCGCTGCGCCGGCGTCGTCGAGCACGGCCTGCCGCGCCGCACGATCGAGGTGCTGAAGCCCGTCCGCGTCACCGAAGGCGACGGCTGGGCCGAACTGCTGCCCAACAGCGAGATGGCGTTCGACGCGACCGTCGCGATCGACTTCGGCGAAACGGCGATCGGGCGGCAGGACATCACGCTCCGCGTCACCGCCGAGAGCTTCGCCGCGGAACTCGCCAACGCCCGCACCTTCACCCGCGCCGAGGACGTCGCCCGGCTCCGCGCCGCCGGCCTCGCCCAGGGCGGCAGCCTGGACAACGCCGTGGTGGTGGACGGCCCGCTCATCCTCAACCCGGGCGGCCTGCGCCACGCGGACGAGTTCGTCCGGCACAAGCTCCTCGACGTCGTGGGCGATCTCGCGCTCGCCGGGCACCCGATCGCCGCCCGCTTCCGCGGCCACCGCTCGGGCCACGGCCTCAACAACCGCCTGCTGCGCGCCCTGATGGCGGACCGCAGCGTCTGGCGCCTCGTCCCCGGCCACGCGCTCGCCGGCGCCACCACCGTGCGCCTGCCGGTCGCCGCCGCCGCCGCCCGGGACTGACCGCGCAACGTCGGCACCCGCCCGCCGTTCCGGCGCGGTGACGAACCGGATCACGCCCCCATCTCCCCGGCGCATGGCGCGCGCCCCCTCCCCCCTCGCTCCCCTCAAGCAGGCCATCGCCGCCGAGGTCGTGAAGCTCTTCAACGATCGCGGCCGCGGCGAAGCCCCGGTGCGGCGCCGGCCGGACGGGCTGTTCGGCCCGAGCTCCGTCGCCTGGCGCGTCCATGGCGACGTCACCTCCATGCTGGTCGGCGGCATCGCCAGCCTGCTGATGCAGATGCTCCACCCGCAGGTGCTGGCCGGCGTCTGGGACCACTCGAAGTTCCGCGACGACATGCACGGACGCCTGCGGCGCACCGCGCGATTCATCGCCATCACCACCTATGGCGGCCGGGACGAGGCGGAAGCCGCGATCGCGCGCGTCCGGCGCATCCATGACCACGTGCGCGGCGCGCTGCCGGACGGCACGCCCTACCGGGCCAACGATCCCGCGAAGCTCGCCTGGGTCCACGTGACCGAAACGACCGCCTTCCTCGACGCCTACCTCCGCTACGTCGAGCCCGGGATGAGCCGCGCCGACCAGGACCGCTACGTCGCCGAGATGGCGGAAGTGGGCACGCGCCTCGGCGCCGAGCCCGTGCCCCGCTCCCGCGCTGAAGCGCAGGCGATCATCGCCGCCATGCGCCACGAGCTGCGGGTGGATGCCCGAACGACGGACGTGCAGCGCGTGCTCCTGAACCAGCCGGCGCCGAGCACCCTGGCCCAGCCGCTCCAACGCCTGACCATGCAGGCCGGCGTGGACCTGCTGCCAGGCTGGGCGCGGCGCATGCACGGCCTCGACACGCCACCCCTCAGCCTCCCGCTGGTCCGCGCCGGCACCTTCGGCATCGCACGCACGCTGCGGTGGGCGTTCGGGTAGGCAGGACGGTGGTTGACGGGGGGCTCTGCCCCCCGCCCCCCGCCGGGGAGCCACGGGCTCCCCGGACCCCTGCGCTTCGTTGTGGGAATTGGGGAGGGGGCGTCTCGGGAGCGCCTTTGCTCATGGTCGCACCATGCCCCCTCCCCAATCCCCACCATGGAACCGGAGGTCCAGGAACCTGAGGTTCCTGGAGGGAGGGGTGCGGGGAGGGCAGCGCCCTCCCCGCCGCCACTGTCCCGCCTACCGGATGATCCCACCCGACAGGCTGCCCGGGATGCGTCGGCGCCAGGTGCCGGCGTCCACGTGGGTGATGAAGTCGAGCACCGCGCGGTTGAAGGCGTCCGGGTCTTCGAGGTTCATGGTGTGTCCGCATTTGGGCATCACCAGCAGCGCCGAGGTCGGGATGGTGCGCTTGAGGAACAGGCCGGGTTCGAGGGTGGGGTCGTCTTCGTCGCCGGCGATGATGAAGGTGGGCACGTCCATCTTGCGGAAGCCGGCTTCGAGTTCCCAGAGCGAGGGGCGTTCGCGCTGCACGCCGGCCATGGTGCCGGCGCTGCCTTCGGTGGAGTGTTCGCCGAGTTGCGACAGGAACTCGGCGTAGCCGCGGGGGTCCTTCTCCTCGAAGATGAGGCGGGTGGGGCCGCGGCCATAGACGCCGGCCATGGTGCCCATGCCTTCGGCGCGGATGCGGGCGATGGTGGCGTCGGTTTCCTCGCGGAACTGGGCGCGCTTGTCGGGGGCCGCGCCGTAGCCGACGCCGGCGGCGGTGAGGCTGCGCGCCAGGTGCGGGTAGCGCAGCCCGACATGGAGGGCGGCGAAGGCCCCCATGGAGAGGCCGACGACGTGGCAGGGCGCGAGGCCGAGCTTCCGGATCACCTGCGCCACGTCGTCCGTCGCGCGGTCCTGGCTGTACTGGCCGGCGGCCGGCACGGCGGAGGGCGGGTAGCCCCGGGCGTTGAAGGCGATGCAGCGGTAGCGCCGGCCGAAGAAGCGCAGCTGCGGTTCCCAGCTGCGGGAGTCGCCCGCGAATTCGTGGACGAAGACGATGGGGATGCCGCTGCCGACCTCCTCGCAATGGAGGTCCACGCCATCGTCGGTGCGGATGCTGGGCATCGTTGTCTCCCCTTGAGCTTGGTGCCGACGATGCGGCGCGGCCCCGAGCCCCGCAAGCCGCGCATGGGCTTATCGCTGCCGTGCCCCTGGAAACCGGACGGAGGAGGTCCTATTTCGGCTCCATCGAAAGGGCGAGACCGGTGCTCAGGCTTTCCAAGCTGACAGATTACGCGGTTCTGGTGCTCGCCCGGATGGGGGAGCCCGGGCCGCAACCCGCCTTGCAGACCGCCCCCGGCCTTGCCGGGCGGACCGGCCTGCCGGAGCCGACGGTGGCCAAGGTGCTCAAGATCCTGGCGCAATCCGGCCTCGTCGAGGGGCTGCGCGGCGCGAAGGGTGGCTACCGCCTGGTGAAGCCGCTGCCTGACATCCGCCTCTCCGAGGTGGTGGTGGCCTTTGACGGGCCGATCGCGCTGACCGCCTGCGTCGAGGGCGGGGACGGGTCCTGCTCGGCCGAGGCGGGGTGTCCCGTCCGCGGGCGCTGGGATCCGGTGAACGCCGCCATCCGCAACGCGCTGGCCGGCATCACCATCGCCGATCTCGCGGGGCCCGAGGCCACGCCCCGGCCCTTCATTCCCGATCCCGAACTGTCCCTCGCGGCCGAGTGACCAGCCCGTGATTCCCCTGGGGAGCATCAATGCCCGCCGTCGCTGAAACCATCGAGACCGTCCAGTCCGTCACCGAGTCCGGCTACAAATGGGGCTTCGAGACGGACATCGAGATGGAGTTCGCCCCCAAGGGGCTGAACGAGGACATCGTCCGCTTCATCTCGGCCAAGAAGAACGAGCCCGCCTGGCTGCTCGAATGGCGCCTCAAGGCCTTCGCCCTCTGGCAGAAGATGGAGGAGCCCGACTGGGCGGCGGTGAGCTATCCGAAGATCGACTACCAGGACGCCTACTACTACGCCGCGCCGAAGACCAAGGCCGGGCCGAAGTCGCTCGACGAGGTGGACCCCGAGCTGCTCAAGACCTACGCCAAGCTCGGCATCCCGCTGAAGGAGCAGGCGATCCTCGCCGGCGTCGAGGGCGCGGGCGAGACGCCGGCCGAGGCCTTCCCGGCGGGGGGCCGCATGCCCGTCGCCGTGGACGCGGTGTTCGACAGCGTCTCGGTCGCGACGACCTTCAAGAAGACGCTCGAGGCGCAGGGGATCATCTTCTGCTCCATCTCCGAGGCGGTGCAGACCCATCCGGAGCTGGTGCGGGAGTATCTCGGCTCGGTGGTGCCGCAGGCGGACAACTACTTCGCCGCGCTGAACAGCGCCGTCTTCACCGACGGATCCTTCGTGTACATCCCGAAGGGCGTGCGCTGCCCGATGGAGCTGTCCACCTATTTCCGCATCAACGCGAAGAGCACGGGCCAGTTCGAGCGCACGCTGATCATCGCCGATGCCGGCAGCCAGGTGTCCTACCTCGAAGGCTGCACGGCGCCCATGCGCGACGAGAACCAGCTCCACGCCGCCGTGGTGGAGCTGGTCGCGATGGATGACGCGACCATCAAGTACAGCACCGTGCAGAACTGGTACCCGGGCGACGAGAACGGGGTGGGCGGCATCTACAACTTCGTGACGAAGCGCGGCGCCTGCCGCGGCGCGCGCTCCAAGATCTCCTGGACGCAGGTGGAGACGGGCTCGGCCATCACCTGGAAGTACCCCTCCTGCATCCTGCAGGGCGACGATTCCGTGGGCGAGTTCTACTCGGTCGCCATCACCAACAACCGGCAGCAGGCCGACACGGGCACGAAGATGTTCCACATCGGGCGCAACACGCGCTCGACCATCGTCTCCAAGGGCATCAGCGCGGGGCGCGGGCAGAACACCTATCGCGGCCTGGTGAAGATCAGCCCGAAGGCCACGGGCGCGCGCAACTTCACCCAGTGCGACAGCCTGCTGATCGGCGACCAGTGCGGGGCGCACACCGTCCCCTACATCGAGAACCGCTGCCTCTCCGCCAAGGTGGAGCACGAGGCGACGACCTCGCGCATCGCCGAGGACCAGCTCTTCTACTGCCGCCAGCGCGGCCTGAATGAGGAGGAGGCGGTGGGCCTCATCGTCAACGGCTTCTGCCGCGAGGTGCTCAAGGAGTTGCCGATGGAATTCGCCGTGGAGGCGCAGAAGCTGCTCGCCATCAGCCTGGAAGGGAGCGTTGGTTAAGTCATGCTGAAGATCGAAGGGCTGAAGGCCGAGATCGAGGGCAAGGAGATCCTCAAGGGGATCGACCTCGAGGTGCCCATGGGCGAGGTGCACGCCATCATGGGCCCGAACGGCTCGGGCAAGTCCACCCTTTCCTACGTGCTGTCGGGCCGCGAGGGCTACGAGATCACCGGCGGCTCCGTCACCTTCGACGGCGTGGACCTGCTGGCGATGGAGCCGGAGGAGCGCGCCTCCGCCGGCGTCTTCCTGGCCTTCCAGTACCCGGTCGAGCTTCCGGGCGTGGGCAACGCCAACTTCCTGCGCACGGCGCTCAACGCCCAGCGCCGCGCCCGCGGCGAGAGCGAGCTCGACGCCATGCAGTTCCTCAAGATGGCGCGCGCGCGCCTCAAGGAGCTGCAGATGTCCGACGAGATGCTGAAGCGCAACGTCAATGTTGGCTTCTCCGGCGGCGAGAAGAAGCGCAACGAGGTGCTGCAGATGGCGCTGCTGGCGCCGAAGCTCGCCATCCTCGACGAAACCGACAGCGGCCTCGACATCGACGCGCTCAAGATCGTCTCCGACGGCGTGAACGCGCTGCGCGGCCCGGGCTTCTCGTCGCTCGTCATCACGCACTACCAGCGCCTGCTGAACCACATCGTGCCGGACCGCGTGCACGTGCTGATGGGCGGGCGCATCGTCCGCTCCGGCGGCAAGGAACTCGCGCTGGAGCTCGAGGCCGAGGGCTACGGGACCATCGCCGCATGAATGCGATGACCACCGGTTCCGACGCCTTCCTCGCGCGGTACGACGGGCTGGGCGGGCGCCTGCCGGGCCGCGACGGCTACGTCGCGGGCCTGCGGGCTCGCGCGGCCGAGGCGTTCCGCGTCGCCGGCCTGCCGCACCGCCGCCTGGAGGCCTGGCGCTACACCGATCTCTCCGCCGTGGCGCAGGCGGGCTTCACCGAGGCGCTGACCCTCGTCGAGGAAGCCCCTGCCCTGCCCCCCGCGCGCGCGCCGCACCGCGCGGTCTTCGTGGATGGCCGCTTCGCCGCCAACCTCTCGCGGATGCCCGAGGGCTTCCGCGCCGTCTCCCTCGCCGGGGCGCTGGACGCCGCCGAGGGCGTGCTGGGTTCGGCGCCGGAGCAGGGCCTCGCCCTCGTCGCGCTGAACACCATGCTGTTCGAGGACGGGCTGTGGCTCGACCTGCCGGAGGGCACGGATGGCGGCACGATGGAGCTGCTCTCGGTCGCGACTCACACGGACCGGCCCATCGCCTTCCATCCCCGCCACATCATCCGCCTCGGCCGCGGCTCGACGCTGACGCTGATCGAGACGGCGACGGGCCCGAACGGCGCGGCCTACCTCCACAACCCGGTCTACGAGATCGCCGTGGCGGAGGGCGCGACGCTCTCGCATGTGCGCCTCCAGCGCGAGGGCCGGAAGGCCTTCCAGCTCTCGACCGTCCTCGCCTCCGTCCAGGCCGGCGGGACCTATGACAACTTCACGCTGAACGCCGGCGGCCGCCTCGTCCGCAACGAGATCCACACGGCGCTGCTCGGCCCCAAGGCGGCGTGCCACATGAACGGCGCGCAGCTCGCGGCCGACGGGCAGCACGCGGACACGACGACCTTCCTCGATCACGCCGCCCCCGACTGCGCCAGCCGCCAGACCTACAAGACGGTGCTGGCCGGCAAGTCGCGCGGCGTGTTCCAGGGCAAGATCCTGGTGCGCCAGGCCGCGCAGCGGACCGACGGCTACCAGATGAACCAGGCCCTCCTGCTGTCCGAGGAGGCCGAGATCGACGCCAAGCCGCAGCTCGAGATCTACGCCGACGACGTGAAGTGCTCGCACGGCGCGACGGTGGGCGCCCTCGACGAGAGCCAGCTCTTCTACCTCCGCTCCCGCGGCATCCCAGCCGAGGAGGCGCGCGCCATGCTGGTGCAGGCCTTCCTGACCGAGGCCGTGGAAGGCGTGACCGATCCGCTGGCGCAGGACGCGCTGGCCGAGGCGGTCGAGGGCTGGTGGGAGAAGGAAGCCGCGTGATGGATGGGTTGGTCCGCCCAGCTCTGGACGTGCACCGGATCCGCGAGGATTTCCCGATCCTCGCGACGAAGGTGCACGGCAAGCCGCTGGTGTTCCTCGACAGCGGCGCCTCGGCCCAGAAGCCGCGCCAGGTCATCCAGGCGATGACCCGCTGCATGGAGGAGGCCTACGCCAACGTCCATCGCGGCGCCTACCACCTGAGCGAGACCGCGACCGCCGCCTACGAGGCCGCGCGGGAGGCCGTGGCGCGCTTCCTGAACGCCGCCCGCCCGGCCGAGATCGTCTTCACCCGCAACACGACGGAGGCGATCAACCTCGTCGCCCATTCCTTCGGGCGCGGGTTGCTGAAGCCCGGGCAGGTGGTGCTCACCTCGGAGATGGAGCACCACGCCAACCTCGTCCCCTGGCAGATGCTGCGCGATGCTGGCCTCGGCATCGGGCTGCGCTTCGTCCGCGTGACCGACGCGGGCGAGCTCGACATGGACCACCTCGCCCAGGAGCTGGCGAAGGGCGATGTCGGCCTCGTGGCCGTCACGCACATGTCGAACGTGCTCGGCACCGTCACCCCCGCCGCGCGCATCGCGCGGATGGCGCACGAGGCGGGCGCGCGGGTGCTGTTCGACGGCTCCCAGGCCGCGGTGCACCGCCGCGTGGACGTGCAGGCGCTGGATGCCGATTTCTACGTCTTCACCGGCCACAAGCTCTACGGGCCCACGGGCATCGGCGTGCTCTACGCCAAGCAGGAGCTGCTGCTGCGGATGCCGCCCTTCCTCGGCGGCGGCGACATGATCGAGTCCGTCACGCTGGAACGCTCGACCTGGGCCGCGCCGCCCGCGCGCTTCGAGGCCGGCACGCCGCCCATCGTCGAGGCCGTCGGCCTGCACGCGGCGGTGGACTACGTGACCGCCATCGGCATGGACGCCATCGAGGCGCATGAGCGCGCGCTGGTGGATCACGCCATGCGCGTGCTGCCCGCGATCGAGGGCGTGGAGATCCTGGGCCGGGCGCAGGATCGCGGCGGGGTCTTCGCCTTCAGCTTCGACGCGGCCCACCCGCACGACCTCTCCACCCTGCTCGACCGGGTGGGCATCTGCGTCCGCGCCGGCCGCCACTGCGCCGAGCCGCTGCACGCCCGCTTCGGTGTCGAGAACGGGACCTCCCGCGCCTCCTTCGGCCTCTACACCACGCGGGAGGAGGTGGATTTCCTCGCCGAGGCGCTCACCTCCGCGCGGCGCTTCTTCGCGGGGAAGGCGGGCTGATGTTCGACGAGCTGCGCGACCTCTACCAGGACATCATCCTGGATCACGGGCGGAAGCCCCGGAACTTCCGTCGCCTCGAGGACGCGGACCTCGCGGCCCGGGGCGACAACCCGCTCTGCGGCGACCGGATGGAGCTGTGGGTGAAGACGGCGCCGGACGGCACCATCGCCGACGCCGCCTTCCAGGGCCGCGGCTGCGCGATTTCGATGGCCAGCGCGTCGCTGATGACGGAAACCGTCCGCGGGAAGACGCGCGAGCAGGCGCGCACCCTGGGAGAGACGTTCAGGGAGATGGCGATGACCGGCACCTGCCCGGATTGCCAGGCCTCGCTCGCCGGCGAGATGGAGCGGCTGACGCCGCTCGCCGGTGTCCACGAATTCCCGAGCCGGGTGAAGTGCGCGACGCTCGCCTGGCACACGCTCAACGCGGCGCTGGACGGCGCCGGCGAAGCCAGCACCGAAGGAGGCGAGCCGTGAGCGAAGCCCCGACCCACGCCGCCTGGACGCCCGAGGGCGAGCAGCTGCCCCGCGTCAGCGAGGACAAGGTGATCGACGCGATCAAGACCGTCTTCGACCCCGAGATCCCGGTGGACATCTACGAGCTGGGGCTGATCTACGCGATCGAGCTGGCGGATGACGGGGCCGTGAAGGTCGAGATGACGCTCACCACCCCCTCCTGCCCTTCGGCGCAGGAGCTGCCCTCCATGGTGGACGAAGCGGTGCGCGGCGTCCCCGGCGTCACGAGCTGCAACGTCGAGGTCGTGTGGGATCCGCCCTGGGACCAGTCCCGGATGAGCGAGGACGCGCGCCTCGCCCTCAACATGTACTGAGCAGGAGGTTCGAGCGATGAGCACGACCACCGCGACGCCGTCCCGCCCCAAGCGGGAACTGCCCCCGCTGATGACCATCAGCGACGCCGCCGCCGAGCGGCTGCGCGCCCTCTACGCCCGCGGCGAGGAGGGCAAGCTGCTGCGCATCGGCGTGAAGACGAAGGGGTGCAGCGGCCTCGCCTACGACCTCTCCTTCGTGGACGAGCAGGGCCCGGCCGACGAGCGCGTGACGAGCAACGGCGTCACCATCCTCGTGGACCGCAAGGCCTCGCTCTACCTGATCGGGACCATGATGGACTACGAGGTGAAGGCGATGAGCGCCGGCTTCACCTTCGTGAACCCGAACGAGAAGGGCCGCTGCGGCTGCGGGGAAAGCTTTCACGTTTGACGCGGTGTCGGCTGTCCGGTGGTACGACATCGCGACTATGCGAAGTGTTTCGGTGATGCCCTCGTAGTTGCGGGTGGTCTCTGGCACACCACGCACTTGAATCGCTTCCACGCCATTTTGAGAAGCGGAGCCATTCTCCCTGAGCCGCCAATTCCTGATAGTGAGCGATGGTTTGCGACGGCTGACGTGAACAACCTTCCGTATGTGCGTAGCATCGGCGGGGTCAGTCTCTTCGACTTTGCCGGATTCCCTGGATGGACAGAGTTTGGGAACCTCTATCCGAATTCCAGCTTGCGCTTCTTCGTTCCGGCTCACAGGACGTGGGGCACGGCCGTCTGGATTGAAATCGATCGCGCAGGCATGAATCATTCGCTGATCGCGCCTGATGCTTTGGTCACAAGATGGAAGGCCGAACACGCGCACGCTCGCGCAGTCATGCCTGGCGTAGAGGCGGCTCATTTGGGACCCATCGCCCGAATCGCATTCCTGCGCGCGTTTTGCGTGGATCGCGAAAAGGGAGAGGTTAGTCGCCTCCAACTCACGCCGGGTTGAACTGACACACGGCGGCCGACCAGGTACTTCTGGTCCCTACCGCCGATGCAGGCACGCATAGCGCCGCACCCTCTCCCGCGTCTCCGCCGGCAGGGCGCGCCGCGCTGACGCATTGGCCGCGGCCGTCGCGCAGCCGAACCAGAAGTAGTTCGCCGCCGGGTCCACCACCAGCCGCGGCGGCGCGAGGCCCGGCACCGCCATCACCGACAGGAAGGGCGTCGTGCTGTGCCAGGTCAGGCGCTCGTACCGCGCCGGCAGGCGGGCGCTGCTGACGAATTCGGCGTCGCCCAGCACCGGGTCGCGCTCGCCGCTCAGCGCCAGCACCCGCACCTCCGCCACGTAGCCGCGCCAGAGCGCGACGAACTTCGCCGTCTCGCCGATCTGCACCAGCGTGGTGACGCCGAGGGCGCCGATCAGCACCGGTACCCAGCGCGGCGGACGCCGCCACTCCACCACGCCGCGCGCCCGCAGCGCGGCCAGGAAGGCGAGCATCGGCACCGCCAGCGCCATCAGCGTCCGCAGGTGGTAGCGCGCCCAGGCGTGCAGCGTCGGGTCGAGGAACAGCCACCAGACCAGCAGCGCCGCGGCCGCGATCCCCGCCGCCGCCCCCACGCCCGGCCAGCCGCCGCGCTCCAGCAGGAACAGCGCCGCCGCATAGACGGCCAGCGCCGCCAGCAGCGTCACCGTGAGCGACGTGACGAGGTTCCAGGGGTCGGCGAAGGTCAGCGCCACCCGCGCCATCACCTCGGCCACATAGGGGTCGGGCACGACCAGCCACTTCAACCCCGCCCACAGCGCCAGACCCGGCAGCAGCGCCAGCGCCCCCCGCGGCAGCGCCCGCCGCCAGTCGGGCGCCAGCACCAGCAGCCCGACGAGGCCGATCGCCCAGAGCAGCCCGGCCTCATGCGAGCATGCGGTGATGGCGAGCGCCGCCGCGGCCCCGGCCCAACGCCACCCTCCGCCCACGGTCCAGCACAGCGCCAGCGCCGGCCAGAAGGCGGCGTGGCCGATCCACAGCTCCGTCGGGAAGCCGAAGACCAGCGGGCAGAGCAGCGCGAAGGATGCCGCGGCCCAGAGGCGGATCACCCCGGTCCGGTCCGCGAACCAGGTGACCGCGAGGCCGATGCCGGGTGCCGCGAAGAACAGCGCGGCGTAGAGCGCGCCCCCTGCCTCCGCATCGCCCGACAGCCGCGCCCAGAGCTGCCCCGGCACCGAGGTCAGCAGGAAGGCCGCCGCCCGGGTCGGGATGTTGCAAAAATGGAAGGCCCACCCGTCCTGCGCCGCGACGCCGTAGGCGAACAGCGCCCCGTCGGCGAAGAGGTGCAGCTGCGCCCACAGGCCGACCACCGGGAAGGCCACGCACCAGGCGATGGCGAGGGCGACGACGGCGCGGGAAAGCCTCATGGCCGCGGCTTACGCCCGGTCCGCCGCCGCGCCAACCGGGCGTCCTCCCTCGCGCCCCGGCGCGAGGAGCAGATCGCAAAATGGTTGGAATCAGCCATTTGCGTGAATCCGCTCGGCAGCATGCGGCCGGAGCCGTTTCCACTTTCGTGGAAACGGCTCTAGCTTCCGCGCCGGAAATGGGGAGGCACACGCCATGATGCTCGAAGGCAAGGTCGCGATCGTCACCGGTTCGGGGGGCGGCATCGGGCGCGAGATCGCGCTCGCCATGGCGGAAGCCGGGGCGAAGGTCGTCATCAACGACATCGGCGCCTCGCTCGGCGGCGAGGGCTTCGACACCACGCCCGCGCAGCAGACCAAGGCCATCATCGAGCAGAAGGGCGGCCAGGCCGCGATCAACACCGACAGCGTGGGCGAGTGGGCGAACGCCCAGAAGATCGTCCAATGCGCGCTCGACAATTTCGGCCGCGTGGACATCGTGGTGAACAACGCCGGCATCCTGCGCGACCAGATTTTTCACCGGATGTCGCCCGAGGAATGGCTGTCCGTCATCAATGTCCACCTGAACGGCAGCTTCTTCGTCTCCCGCGCGGCGGCCGAGCATTTCCGCAAGCAGGAGAGCGGGGCCTTCGTCCACATCACGAGCACCTCGGGGCTGATCGGCAATTTCGGGCAGGCGAACTATTCCGCTGCGAAGCTCGGCATCGTGGCGCTGTCGAAGTCCATTGCGCTCGACATGAAGCGCTACAACGTGCGCTCCAACTGCCTCGCCCCCTTCGCCTGGAGCCGCATGACCTCCTCCATCCCCGCGGAGACGCCGGAGCAGAAGGCGCGCGTGGAGCGCCTGATGCGCATGGGGCCGGAGAAGAACGCGCCGCTCGCGGTGTTCCTCGCCTCCGACGCGGCGAAGGACGTCTCGGGCCAGATCTTCGCGCCCCGCATGCACGAGCTGTTCCTGTTCAGCCAGAACCGGCCGATCAAGTCCGTCCACAGCGAGGCCGGCTGGACGCCCGAGAAGATCGCCGAGATCGCCCTGCCCGCGATGCGGTCTTCCTTCGTGCCGCTGGAGCGTTCGGGCGACGTCTTCTCCTGGGACCCCGTCTGACAGTCCCCACGAAGTCGCTGCGCGCTTCCGCGGGGGCCACGAACACCCCCCCACGAAAGCGCGGCGCGTTTCCGCGGGGGCCCCGAACACCACCCCACGAAAACGCTGCGCGTTTCCGCGGGGGCCCCGGCGGGCCTCCACCTCGGAACTTCTCTCTCAAGGCGTGGTCAATGGACTTCCGGCTCAACGAGGAACAATCGGCCTTCCAGGACATGGTGCGCGGCTTCGCCGAGCGGCACCTGCGGAAGGGCGCTGTCGAACGCGCGCACACGGTCGGGTTTCCGTGGGACGTGGCGCAGCTCATGGCGCAGCAGGGCCTCTTCGGCCTGATGCTGTCCGAGGAGGACGGCGGCCAGGGCGGCACGGTGATGGACGCCGTGCTGGCGATGGAGCAGATCGCCATGGCCTGCCCGCGCAGCGCCGACGTGCTGCAGGCCGGGAATTTCGGCGCCTTCCGCACCTTCGCCGAGTATGCGAGCCCCTGGCAGAAGGAGAAGTTCTTCAAGCCGCTGCTGGCCGGCGAGGCCGTGGCGGCGGTGGGCATGAGCGAGCCCGATGCGGGCTCGGCGCTGACCGACCTCAAGACCCATTGCACGAAGGACGGCGAGGGCTGGCGCCTCAACGGCCAGAAGGTGTTCACGACGAACAGCGCCGAGGCCAACGTCTTCGTCGTCTATTGCCGCTTCGGACCGGGCGTGGGCGGCATCGGCTCCGTGCTGGTGGAGCGGGGCATGGAAGGCTTCCGCCTCGGCCAGCCCAGCCTCTACATGAACGACGAGGAATGGTGCGCCCTCTACTTCGAGGATGTGTACATCCCGCCGGAGATGGTGCTGCTCGGCCCCGGCGGTTTCAAGAAGCAGATCGGCGGCTTCAACGTCGAGCGCCTGGGCAACTCCACCCGCGCCCTCGCCCTCGGGGAATACTGCTTCCAGGCCGCGCGCGAGCACGCGATGCAGCGCGAGCAGTTCGGCCGCAGGCTCATGGATTTCCAGGGCCTGCAATGGAAGTTCGCGGAGATGCGCGTGGCGCTCGACAGCGCGCGGCTGCTGCTCTACCGCGCCGCCGTCAACGCGGGCCGCGGCCTGCCCGACGCGCAGGAAGTGGCGATGGCCAAGTACGCCTGCAACCAGGCGGGGTGGCTCGCGGCCAACGAGTCCATGCAGGTCATGGGCGGCACCGGCTACTCCAAGGACCTGCTGATCGAATACTGCGTCCGCCGCACCCGCGGCTGGATGATCGCCGGCGGCAGCCTCGAGATGATGAAGAACCGCATCGCCGAGGGCGTGTTCGGCCAGTCCTTCAGCCAGCGGCCAGCCAAGCCATGAGGGAACTGCTGGCGCCGCGCAGCATCGCGCTAATCGGCGCCTCGGGCGATCCGGCGCGGCTCACGGCGCGGGCGCAGCTCTACCTGCGCAAGCACGGCTACACGGGCGCGCTGTATCCCGTGAACCCGCGCCTGCCGGAGGTGCTGGGGGAGCGCGCCTACGCATCGCTCGCCGATGTGCCGGGCGAGGTGGATTTCGCCTACGTGCTGCTCGGCACCGAGCAGGTCGAGGCGCAGATCGCCGCGATCGCGGCCAAGCGCATCCCCGTCGCCTGCATCCTCGCCGACGGCTTCGCCGAGGCGGGGGAGGAAGGCCAGGCCCGCCAGGCGCGGCTGATCGCCACCGCCAGGGACGCGGGCGTGCGGCTGCTCGGCCCCAACTCCATGGGGATCATCAACCTCGCCGAGCGCACGGCGTGCAGCGTGAACGCCGCGCTGGAAGCCGGGACCATTCCCGCCGGGCGGCTCGCCCTCGTCTCCCAGTCGGGCTCCATGCTGGGCGCCATCATGTCGCGCGGCGCGGCGCGGGGCATGGGGTTCAGCCACCTCATCGCCACGGGCAACGAGGCCGACCTGACCGCGGGCGAGATCGCCGCGATGCTGGTGGACGACCCCGGCGTGGACGCGGTGATGCTGTTCCTCGAAGCCATCCGGGAGCCGCGCCACTACGCCCACGCCGCCTGGAAGGCGCATCGCGCCGGCAAGCCGATCATCGCCTTCAAGCTCGGCCGCTCGCCCTACGGGGCCGAGTTGGCGACGAGCCACACCGGCGCGCTCGCGGGCAGCGACGCGGCGGCCGAAGCCTTCTTCCGCGCCCAAGGCATCCTGCGCGCCACGATGCTGGAGAGCTTCCTGGAGCTGCCGGCCCTCGTCCTCGGCCGGAAGCCCCTGCCCCGCCCCCACCGCGCCGTCTCGGTGATGACGACGACGGGCGGCGGCGGCGCCATGGCGGTGGACGCGCTCGGCGTCGCGGGGATCGAGGCGCGGGCGCCCGACGCCCACGCCGCGGCGAAGCTGCACGCGGCCGACATGCACGCCCATGGCCGACTGCTCGACATGACGCTGGCCGGCACCAAGCCCGACCGCGTCGAGGCCGCCATCACCGCGCTCGCCGCCGCGGGGGACACGGATGTCATCGTGCCCGTCATCGGCTCCTCGGCGCAGTTCCGGCCGCATGACGCGGTCGCGGGCATCGTGCGCGGGCGCGACGCCATCCGGGGCGCGAAGCCGCTGGCGGCCTTCCTGGTGCCCCAGGCCGATGCCTCGCTGACGCTGCTCGCCGAGGCCGGCATCCCCGCCTTCCGCACGCCGGAGAGCCTGGCGGACGCGGTGCGCGCCTTCCTCGACTGGCGCGCGCCGCTCGCGGCGCCGCACGTCGCCGCGCCGGAGGTGCCGCTGCCCGATGCGCCGGACGAGGCCGATGCGCGGCACCTCTTCGCCGCCCTCGGCCTGCCGGGCGACGCGGTCCGCTTCACCGACGCGCCGCCCGAGGGGCTGCGCTACCCGGTGGCGCTGAAGATCCTCTCGCCCGACATCGCGCACAAGACGGACGTCGGCGGCGTGAAGCTGAACATCCCGGACGCCGCGACGCTCCAGCGCGAAGCGGCGGCGATGCGGGCCCGCGTGCAACAGGCCATGCCCGCGGCGCGCATCACGGGCTTCCTGGCGCAGCCCATGGCGAAGGGGCTGGCCGAGGTGATCCTGGGCTTCCGGCGCGACCCGGAGGTGGGGCCCATCGTGCTGCTGGGCGCCGGCGGCGTGCTCGCGGAGCTGCACCGCGATGTCGCCATCCGCCTGGCGCCGCTGCATCTCGACGAGGCGCGGGAGATGATCGCCGCCATCCGGAGCCTGCGCATCCTCACGGGCTGGCGCGGCCTGCCCCGCGGCGACGTCGAGGCGCTGGCCCATGCCGTCGTCGCCGTCTCGCGCCTCGCCGCGCTGGACGGCGTGCGGGAGGCCGAGATCAACCCGCTGATGGTGCACGAACACGGCGTCACCGTCGCCGATGCCTGGATCGTCCGCGCATGACCGACCCCCGCCCCCTTCTCGAAGGCCGCTTCGGCCACCTGCCCTTCGAGCCGGTGGCGGAGGTGCCCGAGGCGCTCGCCGCCATCCTCGACCGACGGGTGACGCGCCGCTACCGCGCCGACGACGTGCCGGACCCGCTGCTCGACACGGTGCTGGCCGCGGCCTCCTCGGCGCCGTCGAAGAGCGACATGCAGCAATGGTCGGTCGTCGTACTGCGCGACGAGGCGAGGATCGCCGCCATCGCCGACTGGATCGGCACCATGCCCTGGATCAAGGACGCGCCCGTCCTGCTGGTGTTCTGCGCCGATGTGCGCCGCGGGCGCGACATCTGCGCGCGCGAGGGGCGGGAGCACGCGAACGACAACCTCGACACCGTCCTGAACGCCACCGTGGACGCGGCGCTCGCCATGGGCATGACCATCGCGGCCGCCGATGCCGCGGGCCTCGGCACCTGCCCCATCAGCTACGTCCGCAACCACCTGGAGAAGGTCGGGCCGCTGCTCGGCCTGCCCAAGGGCGTGTTCCCCATCGCCGGGCTGACGCTGGGCTGGCCCGAGGCGCGCAACGCGCCCTCCGCCCGGCTGCCGCCCGCCGTCACCGTCCACCGCGAGCGCTACGATTGCTCGGCCGAAGCGCAGCACCTCTCGGCCTATGATTCGCGGCGGGAGCGCGCGAAGCCCCGCTACCCCGAGATCCACGGTCCGGCGCCGGAAGGCTGCCGCTGGACGGAGAACGTGGCGCGCCAGCTCTCCGTGCCCGAGCGCGCGGGCTTCCGCGCCTGGCTGCGCAGCCGCGGCTTCGCGCTTGACTGACCCTGGCGCGGACCCGCCGGCACCCGACAACCCGGGCGCCGAGGATGCGCGCGGCAGCACGCGCCGCGAGGTGCGGCCCAGGCACGCGGCCAGCCTGATCCTGTGGCGGGCCGCCTCGGACGGCGCGCCCGAGATCCTGATGGGCCGGCGCCACCGCGACATGCGCTTCATGCCGGGCGTGCTCGTCTTTCCGGGCGGCCGCGTGGACCGCGCCGATCACGGTGCGCCGTCGCTCTCGCCCCTCTCCCGCGAGGCTCGCGACGGGCTGGAGGTTTCCTCCAGCCCCGGCCTCGCCCACGCCCTCGGCTGCGCCGCGGCGCGGGAGCTGCACGAGGAAGCCGGCCTCACCCTCGGCGAATGGCGCGACGGCGCGCTGCACGCCGATCTCGGCTGCATGGCCTATCTCTGCCGGGCGATCACGCCACCGCGCCGGCCCATCCGCTTCCACGCCCGCTTCCTGATCGCCCCGGCCGAGCGCGCCCACGGCACGATCCAGGGTTCCGGCGAGCTGGAGGAGGTGCGCTTCTTCTCGACCGGGGAGATCGCCGGGCAGACGCTCGCGCCGATCACCCAGCTCATCCTGCGGGAGTTCCTGGAATGGCACGGCATGACCCCGGCGGAGCGCGCCGCGAGGCCCCTCATCCGCTACCAGGGCTGGGACAATCGCGTGCGGGAGCGGCGGCGCTCCTGAGCCTGGCGCTGACCGGGCCTGCCTTTGCGCAGGCCCCGGCGCGCGATGACGCCCCGATCCGCCAGTTCCGCGACTGGATCGTGGGCTGCGACAACACGCTCGCCTGCACGGCCCTCGGCAAGACCGAGGACAGCGACTGGCTGCTGCGCCTCGACCGCGGGGCGGGCGACGCGCCGGTGCGGGTCTCCCTCGTGGACGTGCCGGCCAGCGGCCCCGCCGCCATCCGCCTCGTGGTGGACGGCCAGGCGCGCGGACCGGCCCTCCGCCTCTCCGACGCGGCCGAGGGGGTGCGTCGCGCCCCGCTTCCCCCGGCCGAGGTCCCGGCGATCCTCGCCGCCCTGCGGGACGGGCGGACGGGCGGCGTGATGGGCCCCGATGCGCGGCTGCTGGGCACGCTGCCGATGGGTGGCTACGCCGCCGCGCTGCGCTGGATGGATGCGCGCCAGGGCCGCGCCGGGACGCCCGGCGCGGTGATCGCCACCGGCAACGGCACCGCGCCG
>JAIEOO010000410.1 GCA_019750475.1 Acetobacteraceae bacterium
CGCCGAGAGCGCGCCCTTCGCCGCGGCGGGCGCGCTGGCGGCCGCGCTCCGGCGCCTCCACGCGGCGCGGGGCATCGCCATCGCGGTCACCGGCAACGAGGCGCTGCGGGTCCGGGCCGATCCGCAGGACCTGACCGAGATGCTCGGCAACCTGATGGAGAATGCCTGCAAGTACGGGCGCGGGCGGGTCGCGGTGCGGATCGGCGCGGGCATGGCCGGGCGCGCCGTCATCGAGGTCGAGGACGACGGCCCCGGCCTCGCCGACGGCGAGGATGGCGCCGTGCTGCTGCGCGGCGTGCGCCTCGACGAGGCCAAGCCCGGATCGGGCCTCGGCCTCGCCATCGTGACCGACCTCGCCGACCTCTATGGCGGCACGCTGACGCTCGAGCGCGGGGAGGCGCTGGGCGGGCTGCGCGCGCGGCTCGACCTGCCGGGGCGGCTGATCGAGCCTCAGCCGCCCAGCCGGTAGCCGCCCTCCTCGGTCACCAGCAGATCCGCCGCCGCCGCGAGCTTCCGCCGCAGCCGATAGATGTGGGTCTCGAGGGTGTGGGTGGCGACGGCGGCCGAATAGCCCCAGACCTCGTCCAGCAGCTCCGCGCGGGACACGGCGCGCGGCGCCGCGCGATGCAGGTGCAGCAGGATCGCGGCTTCCTTCTCGGTCAGCTTCACCCGGCGCCCCCCCGTCTCCAGCCAGCGCCCGGCGGCGTGGAACAGGTGCGCCCCGAGGCGGATGGCGGCCTCGGGCGAGGCGTCGAAGCGGGCGAGGAGCTGGTTCAGCCGTGCCACGAGGTCCGCCATGCGCACGGGCTTCGGCACGTGGTCCAGTCCCGGGCCCGGCCGGCCGCCGAGCAGCAGCAGCGGCCGCACCACGGGGCCGTGCGCGAAGGCTTCCGCCGGGTCCGTCGCCGGAGGCCAGGCGGCGGAGTCGAGGAGCACGGCGTCGAAGCGGCCCGTGGCCAGCAGGGCCGCGCCGGCCTCGGGCGCGGCGGCTTCGGCCGTGTAGCCGGTGCCGAGCGCGAGTTGCTGCGGCAGCAGCCCCGCGAGCGCCGCGTCCAGGGTCAGCAGCAGGAGGCGTCGGGGCGCGGCCATGGCGGGGGACCGAGGATAGCACCCATGCCGGGCCGGCGGAACAATGGCTGCGCCCAAGGCTTCGTCCAAGCTCGTGATGAAGCTCGAGGAAAAGTTGAAGCCTGCCCCTGGCAGTCGCCGTGGCCGTGCCACATTCCTCGGGTGTATGGAACCGCACGGCACGATTGGATGACGACGAGCATGAGTTCGCTTCCCGGCGCGACGCCGCCGGCCTTCCAGCCTTCGCCCGAGGCCCTGGCGCAGCGATCCGTCCACCGTGCGGTCGCCGATCTTCGGCGCGGAACGCCGGTGGTGATCCGGGGCAACGGCACTGCCCTGGTCGTTGCGGCGGCGGAGACGGTGGGGGCCCAGGGCCTCGCCGAGCTGGCCGACGCGGCGGCCGGTTCCGCCGTCCTGCTCCTCGCCCCCGTGCGCGCGGCCGCGGTGCTCGCGCGGCCCGTGCCGCTCGACGCCCCGGAGAGCGGGGTCGTCTCGCTCCGCCTGCCGCCCGCCCTGCTGGAGCCCGCGCGGTTGCGCGCCTTCGCCGATCCGACGGCGGAGCTGCTGTCGCCGGCGGCGCCGCTGGAGCGCGCGCCGGTCCCGTCGCTCGCCCTCGCCGCGCAGGAGCTCGCGAAGCTCGGCTTGCTGCTGCCGGCGGTCGTGGCCGCGCCGGCCCTGCCGGAGGCGCGGCCGCATCTGGGCTCGGTCCAGGCGGCGGACATCCTGGCCTACCCCGACGCCAAGGCGAGCAGTCTCCGGCGCGTGGCCGAGGCGCGCGTGCCGCTCGAGGATTCGGCGGACACGCGCATCGTCGCCTTCCGCGCGGCCGATGGCGGGATCGAGCACCTCGCGATGCTGGTGGGCGAGGTGGAGGCCGTGGTCGCCCGTGGCGACGCGCCGCTCGCCCGCATCCACTCCGAATGCTTCACGGGCGATCTGCTCGGCTCGCTGCGCTGCGATTGCGGGCCGCAGCTCAAGGGCGCGCTGCGCCGCATGGCCGAGGCCGGCGCCGGCGTGCTGCTGTATCTGGCGCAGGAGGGCCGTGGCATCGGCCTCGTCAACAAGCTGCGGGCCTACACCCTTCAGGATGACGGCCTCGACACGCTCGATGCGAACCGCGCGCTCGGCTACGGCGCCGATGAGCGGCGCTTCCTGACCGCTGCCACCATGCTGGAGCAGCTCGGCATCCCGCGCGTCCGGCTGCTCACCAACAACCCCGACAAGCTCGCGGCGCTCGCCGCCTGCGGGATCGAGGTCGCGGGGCGGGAGGCGCATCGCTTCGCCGCCAACGGCGTGAACGACCGCTACCTGGAAACCAAGGCCGAGCGCTTCGGCCACATGCTGTAGGCCTCTCGGCGGCACGCCGCTGCCGCGCTGCGGCTTGGCACGGATGCCGGCTGGCGCGCGGCGTATGTCTGGCACGCCAGATGCAAGAACCTGGTCGGGCCGCCGGCGCGGCCGCCGGAGCAGAAACCTTGATCACCGATCCCGTCCGCCTCGCCTTCCGTCCCGAGGGCTCGATCGAGACGCCGCAGCCCCAGGATGGCGGCCCGCCGCTCGACAACGACCAGGCAATCCCCATCCCCGGCAACATCACCTTCCGGGAGTTCCTCCAGGGCCTGAACCCCCTGCAACACGTGCCGGGGGTCGGCATGTTGTACCGTGCCGCCACGGGCACCGACATCCATCCCGTGATGCGAGTCGCGGGCGCCGGGATCACGGGCGGGCCGCTCGGCATGGCGACGGCGGGCGTGATGGCCGCCCTGGAAGCCTTCCGGCCGGTGGAGCGCCTGCGCGCCCATCTCAACGGGCAGCCCGACCCGCTGCCGGCGGTTCCCGCGCTGCTGCCGCGCGGCACCGACGTCGCCGAGGCCTATCGCCGCTGGAGTCAGGCGACGGTCTGACGCCCTCCGCCCCGCCCACCGCCGGGGCGGCCCGCCTCAGCCCCGGGTGCCGAAGATGGCGGAGCCGACGCGGACATGCGTCGCGCCCATGGCGATCGCCGTCTCGAAATCCGCGCTCATGCCCATCGAGAGCACAGGGAGGCCGTGCCGTGCGGCCAGCTCGGCCAGGCGGCCGAAATGCGGCCGCGGATCCTCCGTCGCCGGCGGGATGCACATCAGGCCCGTCACGGGCAATCCCCATTCCTCCCGACAGGCGCGGATGAAGCCCTCCGCCTCGGCGTTCGGGACGCCGGCCTTCTGCGGCTCGTCGCCGGTGTTCACCTGCACCAGCAGGTCCGGCCGGCGGCCTTCCTTCGCCATGGCGTCGCGCAGCGCTTCGGCCAGGCGCGGGCGGTCCAGGCTCTCGATCACGTCGGCGATCCGCACCGCGTCCCGCGCCTTGTTCGTCTGCAGCCCGCCGATGATATGGAGGCGCAACGCCGGATGGGCGGGGCGAAGGCCGGGGAACTTCGCCTGCGCCTCCTGCACCCGGTTCTCGCCGAACACGGACTGCCCGGCCGCGAGCGCCGCCAGCACGGCCTCGGCCGGATGGGTCTTGGAGACGGCGACGAGCGTGACATCCTCCGGCCGGCGGTTGGCGCGGAGCGCGGCCTCGGCGGTGCGGGCGCGAATCCGGGCCAGGCCGGCGGCGATGTCGGGAAGGGATTCGGTCATGCCGGGCAGGGTAGGCGCGCTGGGCGGCTTCGGGAATCGGCGCCCCCGCCCCTGGCTGCTGAGCGACGCCCGCCGGCTGCCCGATCCGACCGCGCTGCTGGGCCGGCTGCCGCGGGGCGGCGTGGTCCTGCTGCGCGACGCCGCGCCCGAGGTGGCGCGTCGTGTCGCGCGACTGTCCCAGGCGCGGGGGCTGGTGCCCCTGGTTTCGGGCGATGGGCGCCTGGCGCTCGCGCTCGGCGCCGGGCTGCACGTGCCGGACCGCCGGCCTTGCGCCGGATTGCTTCCCGTCCTGCTGGCCCGGCGCGCGGGGCGGCCGCTCCCGCTGTCCTGCGCGGTGCATGGGCGCTGCGGCGTGGCCCGCGCGCACCGCCTCGGTGCCGACGCCGCCCTGGTGTCACCGGCCTTTCCGACCGAGAGCCACTTGGGCGCGCCCGCGCTCGGGCCGATCCGCTGGGCGGGCCTGGCCCGGTCGTTGCGCTGCCCGGCGGTCGCGCTGGGCGGCGTGACGCCGCCGCGGGCGCGGCGGATCCCCGGGATGTGGCTGGCCGGCATCGCCGGGATCGGGCTGTGGTTCCCAAGTCACAGTGTCTCAGGGAAGTCGCAAGAGGGGGCGGAACCCAGTTGCCCCGTCGCTCACGCTGACAGCATAGTGCGCCTCGGGCCCGGGTGACCCTTGTTTTGCGTCGGCGTCATGCGGACGCAGGTCATGGGGTCGCCGCCTCGGTCGGAAGGCTGGGGTGGGGGTCATGGGAACAGGCCGGGCGTGCCCGGCGCGTGAGGAGAGATAGCATGCGCAAGATCTTGCTGGGCACGACGGCGGTCGTCGCGGCGGTTGCCGTGTCGGCCCCCGCCTTCGCCCAAGGGGCGCCGACGGTCCGCATCGGTGGCTCCATCCAGGCTTACTGGGGCTACATTCAGCAGAACGGCGCTCAGTCCGAGCCCGGGACCGCCGCGGCCGTTCCGAACGCCGTGCCGGGTGGCACGGGCGCGTTGACGACCGGCTCGTTCGGTCGTCTCGGCAAGCACGACATCGTGACGATCCCGCAGTTCTCGGTGATCGTGTCGGGCAAGCTCGCCAACGGCATCACCTATGGCGGCAACATCGACCTGACCTTCAACAACCAGGAAAGCCGCACGGTCATCCCGGGCAACCGCAACGTCGGCGTGTCGCGCTCGGCTCCGGCGGTCGACGAGGCGTGGATCTTCGTGGCGCATCCGCGCTTCGGTCAGGTCCGCTTCGGTGACGAAGACGGCGTGATGGGCGGCCTGATGAACTCAGGCTGGATCACCGGCTTCGGCACGGGCGGCGTGTTCGGCGTGTGGGAGAACTTCCAGACCCGCGCCGTCGCCAACCGCACGCAGACCGCCCCGGGCGGCCTCGGCGACAACTCCAAGATCGTCTACATGTCGCCGCAGTTCTTCGGGTTCGACTTCGGCGCGAGCTTCGCCCCGAACTTCGGCTCGATGGGCCAGCACGGCTGCATCGCCGACGTGGTCAACACCTTCTGCGACCGCGCCTACGCCTTCCGCGGCGCCACCGGCGCGGCCATCCCGGTCCGTGGCGGTGAGCTCGGCGCCCGCCGCAACGAGTACCAGCTCGCGGCCCGCTGGCGCGGCAACCTGGCTGGCGTCGGCCTGAGCGCCACGGCCGGCTACATCGGCTCCGGCACGGCTCGTGACCTGACGGACACGAACCGTCAAGTCCGCACCCTGAACGGCCTCGACGTGTGGCAGTTCGGCGCCCAGGCCAGCTACATGGGCTTCACGGTCGGTGCGGCCTACTTCTTCGGCAACACCAACTTCTTCTGGGGCAACACCATCCGTGGCGCCCGGAACGGCCAGCAGCTGACGGCCGGTATCTCCTACACCTCGGGCCCGATCACGGTCGGCGCGAACTTCATGTCCGGCCTGTTCGAGGGTGGCGACAACTCCACCTTCAGCACGGCGACCGGTGCCGTGACGCGTAACGCCGCCCCGACGGTCTTCAACCCCGCGGCGGGCGTGGGCGCCAACACCCTCGCCAGCCAGCGCCGCTGGGGCATGGGCTTCGGTGCGAACTACCGCCTCGCCCCGGGCCTCGACCTGATCGCCGAGTATGTCTTCCACTCGGTGCGCGAGCAGGGCGCGGACCTCGATGCCGGCCGCGCCGGCATCCAGAGCCGCGGTGTGGCGAACGTCTTCATCCTCGGCTCGCGCCTGGCCTTCTGAGCCACGCGCCCCCACACGGAACACGTGGGGCGAAACGATTGGGGGCGGCAGGGCAACCTGCCGCCCCTTTTCATTTTCCCGACGCCGGACTAACTCGCTTGCCCATGCGAAACCTTGTCCGCACCTTCCTGACCCTCTCGGTCGCGCTGCCCCTGCTCGCCGCCTGCAGCGGCGGTCGACTCGTCGGCAACGAGGAATACGGGACGGACAACCAGCGCGAGCGCATCCTGCGCCAGACGGGCGCCAACCCCACCACGGCCGGTGTCGTCGTCTTCGGCGTGGACCGCTCCCGCCAGCAGGACCAGGCCGCGGCCGGCGGCGGCGGCATGACCGTCAACGCCTTCCTCTGGCGCGCCACGCTCGACACGCTGGCCTTCATGCCGCTCGCCAGCGCGGATCCCTTCGGCGGCGTCGTCATCACCGACTGGTACACCCCACCCCAGGCGCCGAGCGAACGCTTCAAGGCCACCGCCTACGTCCTCGGCCGCCAGCTCCGCTCCGACGGCGTGCGCGTGCAGCTCTTCCGCCAGGTGCTCCGCAACGGCCAGTGGGTGGACGCCCCGTCCTCCTCCACCACCAACTCCGAACTCGAGGACCGCGTCCTGGCCCGCGCGCGCGAACTGCGCAGCCAGTCAGCGTCGCGATAAGCGCGGCGCCAGTGGCCCGTTGGAGAGGGCTTCGCCCCCTCCAAGCCTCCCCCACCAGGGGCCACGGGCCCCTGGACCCGCGGTGACATATCGGGGTTGAGGGAGGGGCAGGAGGTGACCTCGATCAAGGTCGCCGCGCGTGACGCCCCTCCCTCAACCCCGATCAGACCAATGGTTTCCAAAGGCCTCTCGGCCTGTGGTGGGTCGGGGTCCGGGGGAGGGCGAAGCCCTCCTCAGGCGCGACCAACGTCGCCCGCCCTACCCGCCGCCGCAGGATTCGCGGCGCAGGCCGCGCGGCGCGCTGCGGTCGGGGGCTGAGACGAAGGTCAGCACGCAGCCGGCGTAGTCGCGCGTGAAGCGCCAGTCGCCGATGGCGCTGTGGCCGCGCAGGTTGCGGGGCCAGAGGGCGAGGGTGGGTGCCGTGCGTTGCGCCGCGAGGCTGGCCACGGTTTCGGCGCGGCGGGCCGGGCTCGGGTCGAACTCGTCGCCCTCGAACAGGATGATGGCGACGCGCGTGCGGTCGGCGGCGAGGCCGTTGAGGGCGCGCTGGAAGTCCTCGAGGGCGCCGGGATGGGCCTGTCCTTCGCTGCGTTGGGCTTCGCCGTGTGCGGCCGGTGCCGTCGCGATGACGGCGTCCACCAGGTCCGGCCGTTCGTTGGCGGCCAGCAGCGCCTGCCAGCCGCCGCGCGACTGCCCGGCGAGGATGACGCGCCGGTAGCCGGCGTGGCGCAGGGCTGGCAGGCCGCGCACCAGCCGGGGCAGGGAGGTGAAGAGGGCGTCGTCGCCCGGGTGCCGGTCGAAGCGGAGGATGTCGTAGCCGGCCTCGTTGAGGGCGGCGAGGAAGCCGGGGCCCGGTGCGCCGCGCAGGTCGCGGTCCGGCCCGTCATAGCCGTGGCTCCAGATGACCGCGCCGCTCGCCTCGGCGGGGCCGCGCGTCACGTGGAAGGGGCTGCGCCGGAACGGCCCGATGGTCCCGCTGGCGGGGGTGAGGGGCGCGCCGCCTTCCGCGAGGCGCAGGTCGGTCGCCAGCAGCCGGCAGGGGGCGCCGAGGGGCTGGCCGCGCATGTTGGCGACGGTGCGGTTGCAGTTGGCCAGCACCTCGGCCTCGGCCTCGGCCGGCGTGGCGCGTCCCGAAACCATCGCCCAGGCGGAGCGCCCGTCCGGACCCATGGCGAAGGCGAAGGCCGCGTGGGGGACGGCGCCCCGGTACTGCTTGGTGAAGCCGATGGCGAGGCTCGCGCTCGGCGTCGGCGCGGGGATGGAGGCGGCCGAGAAGAAGCGCTCATGCGCCGCCTCGTCCGCCCGCGCGGCGAGCGGGAGCAGCAGCAGGGCGGCGAGCGTCGGGAGGGCGCGGCGCATGGGAGCGGAGGTTGGGCGTGGCGGCGCGGCTGCAAGCCCGCCGCGCGGAAAGCCTGCTTCCACGGGGGGCAGGGCTTCGGTATTGCGGGGGGCAAGATGAACGACGTCGCCGACACCCAGACCCGCTACGACTTCGCCACCGCCGAGCCCAAGTGGCAGAAGGCCTGGGACGACGCGAAGTGCTTTGCCGTCCCTGACGTCCCGCCGGAGGGGACGCAGAAGTACTACGTGCTGGAGATGTTCCCCTACCCCTCGGGGAAGATCCACATGGGGCATGTCCGCAACTACACGCTGGGCGACGTGGTGGCGCGCTACAAGCGGGCGCGCGGGCATCTGGTGATGCACCCGATGGGCTGGGACGCCTTCGGCCTGCCCGCCGAGAACGCGGCGCGGGAGCGTGGGATCCACCCCGGCAAGTGGACCTACGACAACATCGCCAACATGCGCGCCGAGCTGAAGCGCATGGGGCTGAGCCTGGAGTGGGCGCGCGAATTCGCGACCTGCGACCCGGAGTATTACGGGCAGCAGCAGAAGCTCTTCCTGGATTTCTGGAAGGCGGGCCTCGTCGAGCGCAAGGAGAGCTGGGTCAACTGGGACCCGGTGGACGGCACGGTCCTGGCGAACGAGCAGGTGATCGACGGCAAGGGCTGGCGGTCCGGCGCGCCGGTCGAGAAGAAGCTGCTGTCGCAATGGTTCCTCTCGATCACGAAGTTCGCGCCGGAGCTGCTGGAGGCGCTGGAGGGGCTGGATCGCTGGCCGGAGCGGGTCAAGCTCATGCAGGCGAACTGGATCGGCCGCAGCGAGGGCGCCCGCTTCTCCTTCTGCATGGCCGAGGCGGTGGACGGCATCGAGAGCTGCGAGGTCTTCACGACGCGGCCGGACACGCTGTTCGGCATGTCCTTCCTGGCCGTCGCCGCCGAGCATCCGCTGGCCGCCGCGGCCGCCGCGCGGAACCCGAAGGCCGCCGAATTCGTCGCCGAGTGCCGCGCCATGGGCACGTCGGAGGCGGTGATCGAGCAGGCCGAGAAGCGCGGCTTCGACACGGGCTTTTCCGTGGTCCATCCCTTCACGGGCGAGCGCCATCCCGTCTGGATCGCGAACTTCGTGCTGATGGAATACGGCACGGGCGCGCTGTTCGGCTGCCCCGGCCATGACCAGCGCGACCACGACTTCGCCAGCAGGTACGGGCTGCCGATCCTGCCGGTGGTGAAGCCGCGCGATGCGGGCGATGACTTCTCCGTCGCGGCGGCGCCGTTCGTGGAGGACGGCGTCATCATCAACAGCCGCTTCCTGGACGGCCTCGACGTCGCGGCCGGCAAGCGCGCCGCGATCGCGAAGCTCGAGGAGCTGGGCGCCGGCAAGGGCGTGGTGAACTGGCGCCTGCGCGACTGGGGTGTCTCCCGCCAGCGCTACTGGGGCTGCCCCATCCCCGTCATCCATTGCGACGATTGCGGCGCGGTGCCGGTGCCGGAGGACCAGCTGCCCGTGCGCCTGCCGGAGGACGTGGACTTCTCCCGTCCCGGCAACCCGCTCGACCACCATCCGACGTGGAAGCACGTGGCCTGCCCGTCCTGCGCCAGGCCGGCGCGGCGCGAGACCGACACGTGTGACACCTTCGTGGACAGCTCCTGGTATTTCGCGCGCTTCTGCTCGCCGCGGGCGGACGAGCCGGTGACGCGCGCGGCGGTGGATGCCTGGCTGCCGGTGGACCAGTACATCGGCGGCATCGAGCACGCGATCCTGCACCTGCTCTACAGCCGCTTCTTCACCCGCGCGATGAAGGCGAGCGGCCACCTGAAGCTCGACGAGCCCTTCGCCGGCCTGTTCACGCAGGGCATGGTCCAGCACGAGAGCTACAAGGGCGCCGACGGGCGCTGGCTCTACCCGGAGGAGGTCGAGAAGCGCGCCGACGGCACGGCGATCGTGAAGGGCACGAACGAGCCCGTGACGGTCGGCCGCGTCGAGGCGATGTCGAAGTCGAAGCGGAACACGGTGGACCCGGGCGCGATCATCGCGCGCTACGGCGCCGACACCGCGCGCTGGTTCATCCTGTCCGACAACCCGCCCGAGCGCGACATGGAGTGGAGCGAATCGGGCGTGGCCGGCGCCAGCCGCTTCGTCCACCGCCTCTGGCGCATGGTGCAGGCGGTGGGCGGCGGTGCCGACGAGGCCGCCGGCAAGAAGCTGCGCCAGGCGACGCACCGCACCATCGCCGCCGTGACGGAGGCGCTGGAGGGCTTCGCCTTCAACGTCGCCGTCGCGCGCATCCACGAATTCGCGAACGCCATCGCCGAGCACGCGAACGCGCCCGAGGCGGCGCGGCGCGAGGCGCTGGAGGCGGCGGTCCGCCTCTCCTCGCCCATGATGCCGCACCTCGCGGAGGAGCTCTGGGCGGTGCTGAACCCGGGCCAGGGCCTCGTCGCGCAGCTGCCCTGGCTGGAAGCCGATCCCGCGCTGCTGAAGGCCGAGACGCTGACGCTGGCCGTGCAGGTCCTGGGCAAGCTCCGCGCCACCATCGAGGTGCCGGCCGAGGCGACGGAGGAGCAGGTCTTCGCCGCCGCCGAGGCCGAGGACAACGTGCAGCGCGCGCTCGGCGGCAAGCCCGTCCGCAAGCGGATCTACGTGCCGGGCCGGGTGGTGAACCTTGTCGCCTAGAGCGGATCGCGGACGGCCGGATCCGGCCGGGAGCGTGAATCCGCTCTCCACGACGGGAGCGGATCGCGGACGGCCGGACCCGGCCGGGAGCGTGAATCCGCTCTCCACGACGGGAGCGGATCGCGGACGGCCGGACCCGGCCGGGAGCGTGAATCCGCTCTCCACGACGGGAGCGGATCGCGGACGGCCGGATCCGGCCGGGGGCGTGGGTCCGCGCTTCACGGCGCGGCGCGCCCTGCTCGGCCTGCCGCTGGCGGCGTCCGCCTGCGGCTTCGAGCCGATGCTGGCCCCGCGCGGCGACAGCGCCGGCGTGCCGAACGACGAGCGCCTGCGGCAGGAGATCGCGGCGGTGCGCGTCGCCAACATTCCCGACCGCATCGGCCAGGTGATGCGCCGCAACCTCGAGCGGCGGTTCGAGGGGAGCCGCCCCGGCACGCCGGCGCGCTACGAGCTGCAGGCCGGCCTCGCGATCTCGACCGAGCCGCTGGGCTTCCGCCGCGACGGGCTGGCGACGCGGGTGCGCTACAACGCGTCCGGTCCCTGGGCGCTGGCCACGCTCGACGCGCCGCCGCAGGTGCTCGCGCGCGGCGCGCCCCGGACCCTCGACGCCTACAACATCCCCGACCTGCAGTTCTTCGCCGCGGACACGAGCCGCGCCGACATGGAGAACCGGATCGTCGCGGAACTCGCCGACCGCATCTTCTTCGAGGTCGTGGCGGCGCTGCGCGCGCGCCTCGGCACCTGAGCGGCGCTTGGCGAAGCTCGACGCGCGGCGCCTGTCCGGCTTCCTCGCCGATCCCGGGGAATGCCGCCTCGCCGTGCTGGTCGGCGACGATGCCGGGCTGATCCGCGAGCGCGCGGGCGAGCTGGTCCGCGCCGTCACCCGGGGCGACGATCTGTGCCTGGTGGAGCCGACGGCGCGGGAGGCGGCCAAGGACACGGGGTTGATGGCGGCCGAGGCGGCGACCTTGCCGCTGACCGGCGGCCGGCGCGCCGTCTGGGTGCGGGATGGCGGCGACTCCCTGACCGAGGGGGCGCGCCTCGCCGCGCAGGGCCGTGGGCCGGGCCTCGTGGTGATCGAGGCGCCGGGCCTCGCGCGGCGCAACAAGCTCTACGCCCTGGCGGCGGACAGCGCGGCCGCCGCGCTGATCGAATGCTGGCGGGAAACCGGCGCGCAGCTCGTCGCCAGCGCGGGGCGCATGCTGCGGGACCTCGGCGCCGAGGCCGAGCCCGCCGCGCTCGAGTTGCTGGCCGACCGCGCCGGCGAGGACCGGCTCCTCCTCAAGCGGGAGGTCGAGAAGCTCGCGCTGCATGCGGGCGCCGGCCAGCGCGTGACGGCCGAGGACGTGATCGCCGTGGTCGCCGAGGCCGGCGGCCTCGATGTCGAGGAGGCGGTGATGGCGGCGCTGCTGGGCGACGTCGCGACCGCCGACCGGGCTCTGAACCTCGCCATGGCGGAAGGGGCGAACCCGGTGCAGGTGATCCGCGCCGGGCTGCGCCACGTGCAGCGGCTGCACGCGCTCTCGCTCCAGGTGGCGGAGGGCACGCCGCCCGGCGAGGCGGTCAACGCCTTCCGCCCGCCGGTCTTCTGGAAGCAGAAGGCCGCGGTCGAGCGCGCCCTGCGCCGCTGGAGCACGGCGCGGCTGGAGGCCGCCGGCAGCGCGCTGCTGCGGGCCGAGCGCCAGGCGAAGAGCACGGGGCTGCCCGACGCCACCATCGCCCGCCACACCCTGCTGGCGATCGCGCGGGCGAAGTAGCCCCCGGGCCATGGCGTGATTCCGCGCGACGTGATCACGCCGCCGTGGATGGTCCGGCGACGACGCACCGCCCCGGTGACGCCGCCTGCGCGGATCGGGCTCTACACCGGCAGGCGCAGCACCGCGCGCAGCCCGCCCATCGGGCTCTCCTGCAGCAGGATCTCGCCGCCATGGGCGCGCAGCACGTCGCGCGCGATGGCGAGGCCGAGGCCCGTGCCGGTGGCGGAGCCGGTGGCGAAGGGGCGGAAGGCGTCGGCGCGCTCGGCCTCGGGGATGCCGGGGCCGTCATCGTCCACCAGCACCTCGGCCCAGCGCGCCTCGGCCTCCTGCACCTCGCGCAGGCTGACGGCGACGCGGCGGCCGTGGCGCCGGGCGTTGTCGAGCACGTTGCCCAGCGCCCGGCGGAAGGCCTCCGGCCGCAGCGGCAGGTCGAGGGCCTCGGGCAGGTCGAGCGCCACGTCGGCGCCGCCGCGCCGCGCCTTCTCCGCCACGTCGCGGACCAGCGCCGCGAGGTCGGAGGAGCGGGGCGCCTCGGTCCCCTCGCCGCGCGCGAAGGCGAGGTAGGTCTCGACCATGCGCTCCATCTCGGCGAGGTCCTCGGTCAGCGCGGCGATGTCCTCGGCCGTCTCGGGCGTGTGGGGCAGCATCGCGAGCTGGAGGCGCATGCGGGTCAGCGGCGTGCGCAGGTCGTGGCTGATGCCGGCCAGCATCTCCGTCCGCTGCGAGACGAAGCGCAGGATGCGCTCCTGCATGGCGTTGAAGGCCAGCGCCGCCTGCCGCACCTCCCGCGCGCCTTCGGGCTTGATGGCGCCCGTGTCCCGCCCCATGCCGAAATCCTCGGCGGCCGCGGCGAGGCGGCGGATGGCCCGCACCTGGTTCTTCATGAACAGCACGGAGACGGCCGAGAGCAGCAGCGCCGTGCCGACGAGCCAGAGGAAGAACACGTAGAGCGTCGTCGAGAAGAGGCGCTTGCGTGGCGCCTCCACATGCAGCACCCCGTCGGCGAGCTGCACGCGGATGAGGATGGAATCCGGCTGCGAATGCCAGTCCGCGTCGAAGGGCAGCAGCAGCCGCTCGCGCAGCGCGTGGTCGAGATCCCCTTCGAGCGGCAGCAGCGTGCTCCAGGCCGGACGGGCGACCGGGGAGGCGAGGCGGATCCCCGGTTCGTAGGCCAGCGCCAGGCCCAGCCGCCAGTTGCCCTCGCGCAGGATGTGCGGCCGGGCGGCCTCGGGCGCCGTTTCCAGCATGTGGGCGACGAAGGCGACATCGCCGGCGACGCCGGCGGTGAGCCGGCGGGAGATGACGTCGAGATGCCCGCCGTAGAAGAGCTGCAACGCGACCGCCTGCAGCACGAGGAGCGGCAGCAGGATGATGAGGACGGTGCGCGCCAGCAGGCCGCGCGGCAGCAGGGCCCGGAGGCCGCGCGTCACCTGCTTGTCGGCCCGCGGCACGCCGGCGCGGCGCCAGCGCGGCGCCAGCTCGGGCCGGGTGAGGCTCATCGCCGGCGCGCCGTCACGGCCCCGGCCTCAGCACGTAGCCCTTGTGGCGGATGGTGTGGAGGTAGCGCGGCTCGCGCGGGTCGGCCTCGATCTTGCGGCGCAGCCGCGTGACCTGCACGTCCACGCTGCGCTCCCCGGCTTCCGGCGTGCCCAGCGCGGCGGCGATCTCCTCGCGCGAGAGGACCTCGCCGGGGCGGCGCGCCAGCACGGTGAGCAGCGCGGCCTCCCCGCCGGTCAGGCGCTGCACGCCTTCGGGCCCGCGCAGCTCGCAGCGCTCGGCGTCGAAGACGCGCGGGCCGAGCTGGACGGGGCCGGAGGGCAGGGGCTGGGCGGGCTGGGCCGGGGCGGCGCGGCGCAGGATGGTGCGGATGCGCAGCGCCAGTTCGCGCGGGTCGAAGGGCTTCGCCAGGTAGTCGTCGGCCCCGGCCTCGAAGCCGGCGACGCGGTCATCGGGCGCGCCGCGCGCGGTCAGCATCAGCACCGGCGTGTCGTCGCCCTGGCGGCGCAGGCTCTCGGCGAGGTCGAGCCCGGTCTCGCCCGGCATCATCACGTCGAGCACGAGCAGGTCGAAGGAGAGGGCGGCGAGCGCGGCGCGCGCCTCGGCGGCGTCGGCCGCGGCGGTGACGCGCCAGCCCTGCTCCGACAGGAAGCGCTGCAGCAGGGCGCGCAGCCGCGCGTCATCGTCCACGACCAGCAGGTGCGGCGCGTCGGGCCGCGGCGCGGCGGCGGTCACGGCCTGGGTGGTGCTCATCGTCCGCTCCCCGGGCCGCCCCCCGCGATGCCGGAGCCGGGCGGCCGCGCGCGCTCCAGCGCCTCGAACTGGGAACGGGCCTCGGGGCCCATCAGGCCGCGCATGACGCGGCGGAAGCCCTCGACGGCCTCGGGCCCGGCCTCGCGGTAGGCGCGCTGCACCCAGGCGCGCTGCGCCTCGAACACCCGCAGCTCCAGCGCGCGGCCGGACTCGGTCAGGAACAGGAGGCGCTGCCGCTTGTCGAGGCGGCCGGGCCGCTGCTCGACATAGCCCTGCGCCATCAGGGGCTGCAGCGTCCGGCCGAGCGACTGCTTGGTGATCGCGAGGATCGCGAGCAGGTCGCCCACGGTGATGCCGGGCGCGCGGCCGACGAAGTGCAGCACGCGGTGATGCGCGCGCCCCATGCCCATCTGCTCGAGGATGCGGTCGGCGCCGGCGGTGAAGTCGCGGTAGCCGAAGAAGAGCAGGTCCTGGGCGAGGCGCAGCTCCTCCTCCCGCAGGAAGAGCAGGTTGCGCGCGAGGCCCGCCGGCGGGCGGGGCTGGGTGGTGGCGTCGAGCCGTCCCGACATGGCTGCCATGTCTCCGTTTTCGGTCAGCTTCATTGACACATTTTTTCCGGGCATTCTACTGTCCGCTCAGAAGACGCAAGAAAGTTGCGTCCAGCAACCCGGTCGCGGCGGTTTTCTGTCGTCGCGGCCTGCGATGGAGGACGAAGTGGCCCTGGTTCCTTTCGACGACCGCGACGGCTGGATCTGGTGGAACGGCGAGTTCCGCCCCTGGCGCGACTCCAAGCTGCATGTCCTGTCCCATGGGCTGCATTATGCCAGCGCCGTCTTCGAGGGCGAGCGCTGCTACGCCGGGGAGATCTTCAAGCTCCGCGCGCACACGGAGCGCCTGATCAACTCCGGCCGCATCCTCGGCTTCGAGATCCCCTACACGGCCGACGAGATCGACGCCGCCTGCAACGCGACCATCGCGAAGAACGGCCTGACCGATGCCTATATCCGCCCCATCGCCTGGCGCGGCGCGGAGGAGATGGGTGTCGCCGCCAAGTCCACCAAGGTGCACGTCGCGATCGCGGTGTGGGAATGGGGCGCCTATTTCGGCGTGGAGCAGCGGATGAAGGGCGTGCACCTCGCCATGGCGAAGTGGCGCCGCCCGCACCCCGAGACCGCGCCGACGGCGTCCAAGGCCGCCGGCCTCTACATGATCGGCACGCTGTCCAAGCACGCCGCCATGGATGAGGGCGCGGACGACGCCATGATGCTCGACTGGAAGGGCGACGTGGCGGAGGCGACGGGGGCGAACGCCTTCTTCGTGTTCGGCGGCGAGGTCCACACGCCGACGCCGACCTGCTTCCTCGACGGCATCACCCGCCGCACCGTCATGGACCTCGCGCGGAAGCGGCAGATGAAGGTGGTCGAGCGCGTCATCGCCGCGGACGAGATGGCGAAGGCGAGCGAGGTGTTCCTGGCCGGCACGGCGGCCGAGGTGACGCCGGTGCGCCGCATCGGCGACAACACCTACACGCCGGGCCAGATCACCGAGACGCTGATGAAGGACTACGACGCGTTGGTGAACCGCCGCTGAGGCGGCCCCATCGCCGCGGGGCCACCGGGCCCCGCGGGCCGGATCGGCGGGCCTGGGAAGCCGGGCGCCGGCCGGGCCGGAGGGGCTCCGGCCCCGAAGCTCCGGGCCGGCCTCCCCGAACGGTGGACCGGGGGCGACCCGCGCGGCTGACCGGGCGCGGCGGAGACCGCCCAGCGGCCGCGGGGTGCGGTCCCGCCGCCGCTGATCCGGATTGCCAAGCTTGACCTCGGGGGGCATGAGCCCGGACGGGCGGAGGGGGACCGCCTCTCCGGCGGCGCCGTGGGGACCGGCCGTCGCGACCTCTCGAGAGGAGGAACGTCGTCCTTGCGACTGCCACCGACTGCGACCGCCCTGTCCCCGGGGCCACCGGACCGGAAGGGGTTGACCGGGGCGCCGCGGGCCGGAAAGCGGAGGCGGCGATGACCCCCGACGACCCGCGCCTGGCCGATCCGGACGAGGCCCTGGCCCGTGGCTTCGCCCTGCTGCCCAACCATGCCAACTGGCGGGCGGCGCGCCGGCGCGGCCTCCTGCCCGAGGGGCGCGGGGTGCCGGCCGCGCCCCTCCTGCTCGACGTCACGGACCTGCTGGCCTTCGTGCACGGCACGGGCCGGGTGACCGGCATCCAGCGCGTGCAGCTCGGCCTCGTGACGTCGCTCCTGGCCGACCCCGCGGAGCGGGCGCGCATCGAGTTCGTGTTCGTGTCCGACCGGGGCGCCGGGCTGTGGCGGCTCGATCCGGCGGGGCTCGCGGCGTTGGCCCGGCTCTGCCTCGAGGGCCAGCGCGATGCCTCGCGGCTGCGCCGGGCGGTGGACGACCTCCGCGACCAGGCCCTGCTGCTCGACCCGCGCGGCGCCGAGGCCTTCGTCATCGCCGGCGCGTTCTGGTACTTCGCCGGCGCGACCTTCTTCTTCGAGCGCCTCCAGCAGCTCGGCGTGCGCGTCGGCCCGATCATCTACGACCTCATCCCGCTGACCCATCCCGAGCACACCGAGGCCGCCACGGCCGCCGAGTACCGGCGCGCCTTCGTGGAGGGCGCCGTCTTCTGGGACTTCGCCCTCGCCATCTCGCGGCACAGCGCGGCCGATCTCGCGCGGCAGCTCCGGCGCCACGGGCAGCCGGCGATGCCGATCCGGTCCTTCCCCCTGGCGCACCGCTTCTCGGAGCGTCCGCCCGCCCCGGCGCCGGACAGCTGGCCGAGCGTCCTGAGCGACCTGCGGGGCCAGGACTTCATCCTCTGCGTCGGCACCATCGAATCCCGCAAGAACCACCTGGCCCTGTTCCAGGCCTGGCAGATCCTCCTCGCCGAGCGGGGGGACGCGCCGCCGCTCGTGCTGGTGGGGCGGCCGGGCTGGCGCGTGGACGACCTGCTGCAGCAATTCGGGGCGACGCAGCATCTCGGCGGGCGCGTCCGGGTCGTGGACGGGCTCTCCGATCCGGAGCTCGAGGCGCTCTACCGGGGCTGCCTGTTCACCGTCTTCCCCTCCTTCACCGAGGGCTGGGGCCTGCCGGTGGGCGAGGCGCTCTGCTTCGGCAAGGTCTGCCTCGCCTCGACCGAGGGCGCGACGCCGGAGGCGGGCGAGGGCTTCGCCGAACCCATCGACCCGTTCAACCCCCGCGGCATCGCGGCCCGCGTCCGCCACTTCCTCGATGACCGTCACGCGCTGGCGGCGGCCGAGCGCCGGATCCGCGACGGGTTCCGCCCGCGTGGCTGGCCGGAGGTGACGCGGGCCTTCCTCGCGGCGGCGGAGGAGTGCCTGAAGGCGCCGGCCCGGATCGCGGCGCGGCTGCCGCTCGGCGAATTGCCGGTCGGGACGAGGCTGGCGCTGGCCCTGACCGACCGCGCGGAGGGCGAGCAGCCGGCCGCGCTCCAGGCGCTGCAGGCCGGCTTCGAGACGCCGGAGACGCACCAGACCTGGATCGGTGGCCGGTCCGCCCGGATCGGGTTCCGCTGTCCCGGGGCGCCAGAAGGCCGGCTGAGCGTGCTGCTGATCGTCCACACCGTCCCCTGGGCCGAGGGGAACACGCTGCGCATCGAGGCGGCGCCCGACGCCCCGGTGGAGATCCGGCTCGCGCCGGCCCAGGTGCTCAGGGTCGCGCTGCCCGCCGAAGCGCGTCCCGACGGCTCCTTCCGCATCGATTTCCACGTCGGCGGTCCGATCGAGCCGGCGATGGGTGAGGTCCGGCTGATCCGCGCGGGCGTCGCCGCGATCCGCCTGCTGCCCCGCGCCCGGCTGCGCCTCGAGACCGGCCGCCCGCTCGCCCTGCCGCATCCCGCGGCCGATGGCGCCGAGGACTGGCGCGCCCCCCTGGGCGGCGGCTGCGGCGCGGCCCATGCGGACGGCGTCGACCTCACCGGACCGCTCGTGCGGATCGGGCTCGCCCTGCCGCCGGACGCCGCGGATCGGATGCGGATGGTGCTTCAGCTGCGGGCCGCGCCCTCCACGGGCGGCCGCATCGGCCTCGCCATGCTGGGCCACGCGACCGACGCCGCCCTGCCGCCCGAGGGCGGGACCTATCTGCTCGCGCTGGATGTCGGGCGGCCGGGCGTGGCCTGGCCCGACGCCGCCGACCTCGTCGTCACGCTGCCGGACGCGCTGTCCGGCGCCGTGCGCCTCGCCTCGTTGCGCTGGCTCGACGTCGCGGATCTCGACGCGCGGCTGGCCGCGCTCGAGGACATGGTGTTCCCCGGCGGCGCCGGCGCGGCGGCGCTCGGCGCGCGGCTGGCCCGGCTGGAGGCCGTG
>JAIEOO010000030.1 GCA_019750475.1 Acetobacteraceae bacterium
CAGCGCCGCGTCGCGCGCCGCGGGCGGGCCGTAGCCGCCGCCCCCGCCCGAGCGCAGCTCGATCACGTCGCCGGCGCGGAGCCGCACGTCGTCCTTCGAGCGCACCGCGATCTCGGCGCCGTCGCGGAAGATGGTGCAGCTCGCCCGCGCCCCGGCCTCGCCGCCCGCGAGGCCCGCCGCGGGCACGCGGAAGCGGTCGGCGTAGATCGCGAGGCGAACGCCATCCTTCAGGATGCGGTAGCGCCGCGCCGAGCCGTGGCCGCCGCGCCACTGGCCGCGCCCGCCGGTGCCGGGCAGCAGCGCCGCGCCCTCGATGCGGAAGAAGTCGTAATCGGCGTCGATCGCCTCGGCCGGGACATTGGTGCAGTTGGAGAGCGGGCCGGCCACCGCGTCGCAGCCGTCGCCGCCCTGGAAGGCGCCGAAGCCGCCGTCGCGCAGCTCGATGAAGACGCGATAGCGCCCCTCCGACAGGTGGCTCAGGCAGAAGGAGATGGTGCTGTCATAGCCGGTCGCCGTCGCGCGCTCCGGCACGGCGGAACCGAGCGCCTTCAGCACGGCGTCATAGGCGCGGTAGCTCGCCTCCATCCGGGCGCGGACGGGGGCCGGAAAGCGCGGGTTCAGCAGCGAGCCCTCGGGGGCGGCGATGGTGACGGCGCGCGCCGCGCCCTCGTTGAAGGGCACGTCCTCCGCCGTCAGGAAGGATTTCAGCGCGGCGAGCGTGGCCGAGACGACGGAGGCGAAGGGCGCGTTGAGATGCGTCCGCACCTGCGGCGCCGAGCCCGCGAAATCCACGTGCAGCGCCTCGCCGCGCACCGTGACCGCGGCGCGCACCGGCAGCGGCGTGTCGCTCAGCCCGTCATCGTCCACGAAATCCTCGCCGGCGTAGGTGCCATCGGGGATGGCGGCGATGGCGGCGCGCACCCGGCGCTCGACATAGGCGATCTGCCCGGCCATGGCGGCCTCGACCGTCGCGGTGCCGTGCCGCGCGCAGAGCTCCCGCAGGCGGGCGATGCCGGTCAGGCAGGCGGCGAACTGGCTGTCCATGTCGCCGATGGTCTGGTCGGGCACGCGGATATTGGCGGCGACCATCCGCTGGAAGGGTCCGCCCCCCGCCCAATCCCGCGCGAGGTTGTAGCGCGAGGGCGGGATGATCAGCCCCTCGCCGTAGAGGTCGGTCGCGGAGGAGTTCAGCCCGGGCGCCCCGCCGCCGATGTCGAGGTGATGCGCGACGGCGGCCGCGTAGCCGATGATCCGCCCCTCCACGAAGCAGGGCATGAAGATCAGGATGTCCTGGAGGTGATGCGCCCCCTCATAGGGGTGGTTGGTGATGTAGAAATCGCCCTCCTCCAGCGCGTCGGGCGGGATCGCCGCCATGCAGCGCCGCAGCGTGAGCGAGAGCGATCCAACCAGGATGGGGATCAGCTCGTCGCTCTGCGCCACCGCCTGGCCGTCGGCGTCGAGCAGCCCGGTCGAGGCGTCCTTGCCGTCCCGCACGATCGGCGAGTAGGCGGAGCGGTAGAGCTTCGCGCCCATCTCCCGCGCCGCCGAGAGCAGCGCCTGGCCGATGACGGCCTGGTCCGCCGGATGGATCAGGCTCATGCGCGCGTCAGCAGCAGGTTGCCCGCCGCGTCCTCCTCCGCCCGCCAGCCCGGCGGCACCCAGATGCTGGCCGTGCTGTCCGCGATCAGGGCGGGCCCCGCGACCGGCGCCGGGAGCCGCCGCGCGCCGCCAAGGCCCGGGAGATCGGCGCGCGGCAGATGCAGCCCCACCCGCAGGGAGACGATCTCCACCGCGCGCCGCGCCGTGTCCGCCGGCTGGCGGTAGATGCGCGCATGCGCCTCGCTGAAGGAAGCGAGCAGCGCGGCCTCGTCGAGGGCGGGCAGGGCGGCGGGGTCGAGCGCCACCGGGATCTCGAAGGCCTGCCCGACGAAGCGCATCTCGAGCGCCACATCCATCCGCATCTCCCCCGCGAGGCCGAGCGCGGCGAAGCGCGCGGCGAGGCCCGAGCGCAGCTCCTCGATGGCGGCGCGCAGCGTCGCGGCGGCGCCCTCGCGGAGCACGATCCGGCGCGTCACGCTGTCGTAGAGGCTGTGGTCGGCCGCGAGTAGCCCATAGGCCGAGAGCACGCCCGCGCCGGGCGGCACCAGGACGCGGGTCATCGCCAGCTCCTCCGCGACGGCGGCGGCGTGCAAGGGCCCGGCGCCGCCGAAGGGCACCAGCACGTGCTCGCGCGGGTCGCGCCCGCGCCGGGTCGAGACCAGGCGCACCGCCGCGACGACGTTGGCGACGGCGATGCGCACCACGCTCTCCGCCAGCGCCTCCACCGGGAGGCCGAGCTGGCCGGCGAGCGGTTCGAAGGCCGCGCGCGCCGCGCCTTCATCCATGACGAGCCCGCCCGCGAGGGTCTTCCCGGCCGGGATGCGGCCGCAGATCACCTGCGCGTCGGTGAGCGTCGGCGCCGTGCCGCCGCGCCCGTAGCAGGCCGGCCCCGGATCGGCTCCCGCGCTGCGCGGCCCGACGCGCAGCAGCCCGCCCTCATCCACCCAGGCGATGGAGCCACCCCCGGCACCCACCGTCGTGATGTCGAGCATGGGAAGCTGCACCGGCAGCCCGCCCACCTGGCTGTCCTTCGTCAGGTCCGGCTGGCCGTCGCGGATCAGACAGACATCGGCGCTCGTGCCCCCGATATCGAGGGTGATGATGTCGCGCACGCCCGACAGCCCCGCCTGGCGCACCGCGCCCATCACGCCGGCGGCGGGTCCCGAGAGCAGGGCGGTCACGGCGCTCCGCCGCATCGCGGCCGCGGGCAGCCGCCCGCCATTGGACTGCATGACGGAGAAGCGGCCGGCGAAGCCCTCCTCCGCAAGTCGCCGCTCCATCCGGCCGAGATAGGCGTCCACCACCGGCTGCACATAGGCGGACATCACCGTGGTGCTGGCGCGCTCATACTCGCGGAACTCGCGCGTGACCTCGTGCGAGCAGGTGATGGTGACGCCCGGCGCCACGCGCTGGACCAGCGCGGCCAGCGCCTGCTCATGCGCGGGATCGGCGAAGCTGTTGAGCAGGCAGATCGCGACGCCGCCATGCCCGCCGCGCGTCAGGAAGCCGCGCAGCACAGGCTCGAAGGACGCGGCGTCGAAAGGCGCGAGTGCTGAGCCGTCGGCCAGCACGCGCTCCGGCACCTCCAGCACATCCTCGCGTGGGAGCAGGGGGCGCGGCTTGCGGTAGCGCAGGTTGAACAGCTCGTGCCGATCCTGCCGGCCGAGCAGCAGCACGTCCCGGAAGCCGGCCGTGACCAGCAGCGCGAGGCGCGCGCCCTTGCGCTCCAGCACGGCATTGGTCGCGACGGTGGAGCCATGGGCGAAGTCGTCCATGGCGGCAGCCGCGATGCCCGCCGCGCGCAGCGCGTCGAAGGCCGCGGCGTCCGGCTGGAGCGGCGTGCTCGGCACCTTGGCGATGCGGAGCCCCCCGGGCCCCAGGCAGACGAGATCGGTGAAGGTCCCGCCGATCTCGATCCCGACGGTCAGCATTACTGGACGGTGATCCTCGCCTCGCGGATGACGCGGGTCCAGCGCTCCAGCTCGCTCCGGGCCAGCGCGCCGAGAGCTTCGGGCGTGTCGTCGGCGGGCTCCGCGCCCATCTCGATCATGCGCCGGCGCACCTCGGGCCGCGCCATGATGCGGCGGAAGCCGGCGTTGAGGCGCTGGATGACCGGCTGCGGGGTGGCGCCCGGCGCGAAGACCGCGAACCAGGAAACGACCTCGTAGCCGGGCACCCCGGCCTCGGCGATGGTCGGGATGTCGGGCGCGGCCTGCGCCCGCCGCGGCGACGTCACGCCGAGGCCGCGCAGCCGCCCCGCGCGCACCAGCTCGATCGCGCCGGGCATGTTCTCGAACATGAGCTGGATCTGCCCGGCCTGCAGGTCGGTCAGCGCGGGGACGGACCCTCGGTAGGGCACATGCGTCATCTCGGTGCCGGTCATCATGCGGAACAGCTCGCCCGCCAGATGCGTGGTGGCGCCGATGCCGGCCGAGCCGAAATTGATGCTGCCCGGCCGCGCCCGCGCGCGCTCGATCAGCTCCTGGATGGAGTTGATGCCGGAAGCCGGGTTCACCACCGCGATGTTCGGGACGTTGGCGATGAGCATGACGGGCGCGAGATCGCGCATCGGGTCGTAGGGCAGGTTGGGGACGAGGGCCGGGGCGGTGGCGATGGTGCCGGGCGTGCCGACCAGCAGCGTGGTGCCGTCCGGTGCGGCCGCCGCCACCTGCGCGCTGCCGGTGACGCCGCCGGCGCCGGGGCGGGATTCGACGATCAGCGGCTGGCCGAACTCGGCCTGCGCGTGCTCCGACAGGATCCGGGCCAGGATGTCGGTCGTGCCGCCCGTGGTGAAGGGCACGACGATCCGCATCGGGCGCGGCGGCAGCTCCTGCGCCACGGCCGCGGCCGGCAGGGCAAGCCCGGCCAGGAGTGAACGACGCCTCATCATCCCTCTCTCTCCCTCCGTCACGCCGCAGCGTGGCAGCCGTCCCGGCCGCGGATCAACCGGCGATCCAGGCCCGGATCTCTGCCCCATGCTCGTCGAGGTCCGGCGCGCGGCTCCGCAACGTCGCCGGGGTGCCGCCGAGGCGCAGCGGGGAGGCGAGGGTGCGGATCGGCCCGCGCGCCGGATCGGCGATTTCCGCCGTCACGCCGCGCGCCGCGGCCTGCGGATGCGCCAGCGCCTCGTCATAGGCGAGCACAGGTTCCCCCGGGATGCCGGCCTTGCCCAGCGCCTCCAGCCAATGGGCGCTGTCCCGCGTCCCGAGTTCGGCCTGGAGGATCGGCACCAGCGCGTCGTTGTTCCGCACGCGGTCGGCATTGGTGGCGAAGCGCGGATCCCGGGGCAGTTCGGGCCGGCCGATCAGCTCGCAGAGCGCGCGCCAGAACGCGTCCTTGTTGGCACCGATGGTGATGTGGCCGTCGCGGGTGCGGAACACGCGATAGGGCGAGTTGCCGCGGTGCAGCTGCCCCATGCGCTCCGGCCGCGTGCCATGGGTGAAGACATGCGCGGCCTCGTAGACGCCGAGCGCGAGCCCGGCCTCGAACAGCGACTGGTCGATGTGCTGGCCCGTCCCCGTGCGCTCCCGCGCCAGGAGGGCCGCGAGCACGGAGGAGGTGGTGAACATCCCGGCGGCCAGGTCGGTGATGGCGATGGGCAGCCGGTAGGGCTCCCCGTCCGGCGGGCCGTTGCCGGCCATGAGGCCGGACATGCCCTGCGCCATCATGTCGAAGCCGCCATGCTGCGCCCAGGGCCCGGTCTGCCCGAAGCCCGAGATGGAGGCGACGACGAGGCGCGGATTGGCCGCGTGCAGCGCCTCCCACCCGAAGCCCGCGCGGGCGAGCGCGCCGGGCCGGAAATTCTCGACCAGCACGTCGGCGCGGCGCGCCAGCGCCCACAGCACCTCGGCATCGGCGGCGCTCTTGAGGTCGAGCGCGATGCTGCGCTTGTTGCGGTTCCACAGCGCGAAGGGCTGCGACCGCCCCTCCACGAAAGGCGGCATCCGCCGCGCCTCGTCGCCCTCCGGCCGTTCCACCTTGATCACCTCGGCGCCGAGGTCGCCCAGCATCATCGTGCAGTAGGGGCCCGACAGGAACGTCGTCAGGTCCAGCACCAGCAACCCGTCGAGCGCGCCGCTCATTCGGCGCGCAGCCCGGCGTCGCCGGCCAGCCGCACCAGCAACTGCCGCTGTTGCGCCAGGAAGCCCGCGAAGCTGTCGCGATCCTGGAAGGCGGCCTCCATCCCGAGCACGGCGAGGCGCTGCTGCACCTCCGGCATGGCGAGCGTGCGCCGGGCCGCGTCCTGGACGCGCTCGATCACGGCGCCCGGCGTGCCGGTCGGCGCCCAGAGGCCGATCCACTCCACCAGCTCGAAGCCGGGCAGCGCCGCCTCGGCCACGGTCGGCACGTTGGGCAGCGTCGCCATGCGCGTGGCGGAGGAGACGGCGAGCGCCCGCAACTGTCCGCCCTGCACCAGCCCGACCGCCGAGGGCGCCGTGGCGAAGTTGAAGGCCGTGTCGCCCGCCAGCACCGCCTGCGCCCCCTGGCTGCCGCCGCGATAGGGAACGTGCGCGCCGCCGATGCCCGCGCGCTGCACGAAGAGGAAGCCCGAGAGGTGGGACGCGGTGCCCAACCCCGCGCTCGCCCAGGAGATGCGGTCGCCCTGCGCCTTCGCCCACTCGATGTAGGATCGCAGGTCCGGCGCCCGCTCATTCGCGCCTACGACGAGGATGAGCGGCATGACTGACATGCGCGCGATGGGCGCGAAATCGCGCTCGTAGTTGAACGGGATGTGGCGGACGAGGGCGTGGTTCAGCGCGTGGGCCGAAGGGTCGGCCAGCAGCGTGTAGCCGTCGGGCCGCGCCTGGGCGACGATGGCGGCGCCGCCGGTGCGGTTCTCGATCACGAAGGGCTGGCCCAGGATCTCGCCCATGGGCCCCGTGAGCACGCGCATTGTCGCGTCCGTGCCGCCGCCCGGCGCGTAGGGGATGATCAGCCGGATCGGCCGGTCCGGAAACGGCGTCTGAGCCAGTGCCGGCGCCGCGAGCGCCGAGGCCCCGGTGAGGAATGTCCTGCGCAGCATCGTCGCTTCCTTCCCTTGTCTCGTGGTCACGGCAGGCCGTTGCGCCCGTGCGCGAGGAAGGCCGGGCGCTCGGACAGCCGCTCGAAATAGGCCGACACATGCGGGGTGTCGGGCTTGTCGAAGCCCTGCACGGCGAACCACCGGTTGACGACGAGGCCCAGGGGGATGTCGGCGAGGGTGAAGGCGTCGCCGCACGCGTAGGGCTTGCCGGAAGCGAGCTCCCGCTCCAGCAGCCCGATGCAATGCGTGAAGTCGCGCCGGCCCTGATCCACGAACCAGGGGTTGTTCCAGGGCGGCTCCTTCAGCTGTCCGCCGAGGAACGCCCCGCGCATCGCATGCGTCAGGTCGTAGGCGACCCAGTCCATCCATTGCTCGACGAAGACGCGCTTCGCCGGATCGGAGGGGTAGAGCGCCTCCGCGCCGTGGCGCAGGCAGAGATAGCGCAGGATGGCGTGGGATTCCCGCAGCACGAGGCCGTCGGTCAGCACGACCGGAATCTGCGCGGCCGGGTTGAGCCGGAGGAATTCGGGCGTGGTCGTCGGCGTGAAGCCGCGGCCCCAATCCTCCCGCGTGAAGGGCAGGCCCAGCTCGTCGCAGAGCCACAGCACCTTGCGCACGTTGAAGGAGCTGCGCCGGCCGAGAAGGCGGATCATGCCCCGCGCTCCACGAAATGGATCAGGACGCCGCCCATGGCGTCCGGGTGGCAGAAGCCGATGCGGGCGCGACGCGAGCCCGGCCGGCCCTTGTGGTCGATCAGCGGCACCCCCGCCTCGCGCAGATGCGCCAGCGTCCGGTCGATGTCGGTCGCCTTGAACGCGACGTGGTGCAGCCCCGCCCCGCGCGAGGCGACGAAGCGCGCGATGGCGCCCTGGTCCTGCCGCGTGTTGCCCGCGCTGCCGTGGCTGACATGGCCCGACTGGTTCGGGTCGAAATTCTGCAGGAACTCCAGCTCGCAATCGCCCGCGGTGATGAAGGCGACGCGCAGCCCGCCGACCGGAACGGGGGCGCGGCTGTGGTACACGACGCCGTAGCGGTCGGAGGTGAAGCTCTCGACGGCGATCTGCACCTCCATGTCCGTCTGCTGGCTCTCGAGCGGCAGGCCGAGCGCGCCGCAGAAGGTGGCGACGACCGGGACGTTGTCCGCGCTCGCGATGCCGATGTGGTCGACGCGTTCGACATGCGCGGAGCGGCCGACGCCGAGGCCGAGCGGCGGGGCCAGGCGGATGCGGACGCCGTGCGTGCCGCCCGGATCGAGCTCCGGCAGTCCGGCCGCGCCCGCGCTGACGCCGAAGCCGGCCCTGGTCAGTTGCGCCGCTGCCGCGGCGGGATCCTCGGCCGCCAGCGCGATGTGATGGACGCCGGGCTTCGCCCCGCTGCCCAGGAACGGATCATCCGGTGAGAAGAGAGCGAGGGCCGTCTCGCCAATGGCGAAGGCGGCAGCCGTGCCGCCGCCGAGCCGCACATCCTGCCGTGGCAGACCCAGAAGCTCGCCGAGCACGCGCGCCGCCCGCGCCACATCCTTCGTCGCGAGCGCCACGTAGGCGAGGCCATAGCCAGCCATCCGCTTCCTTCCCCTGTGCTTCGTTCCATGCAGATCAGCACAGTTATGTCCGGACAAAAAGGGTGATCAGCCCTCGGCGATGAAGGGCTCGTCCGTGTTGAAGCGGTCGGACAGCAGCAAGGGCGGGCCGCTGTCGCGCACCAGCACCATGTCCTGCACGTGCCAATGCGCCTTGTGCGGTTCGAGGGCGAGGACCATCCCGGCCTCCAGCACCTCGTCGCTGCCGCGGATCAGGATCGGGTCCTGCTGGTGCCACCAGCAGCCCACGCTGTGGCCGATGAGCAGCGTCTTGTACTCCCAGCCCGAGCGCGCGAACTCCGCCATCACCCAGTCATACAGGTCGCCCACCCGCGCGCCCGCCACGCAGCGCCCGATGCAGCCGCGATAGATCTCGAGGTTGCGGGCATAGTCGCTCGCCTGCTGCGGCGTCGGCTTGCCGAGGATGGCGTTGCGCGACTGATGCCCCGGATAGCCCTTGCGGTAGGAGACGTAGTCGGTGCGGATCACGTCCCCGCTGTTGAGCACCCCGTCGCTCTCGCCCGCGTAGGGGATGGTGTTCTTGTCCGAGTTCAGGATGCCATGGGCCCATTCGAAGCCGAGATCGAGGCAGCCCTTCAGCATCCGCGCGTGCAGCTGGCGCTCCGTCACGCCGGGGCGGATGGTGCGGAACACGTCGAGGAAGACGTCGTCGAGCAGGTCGGCGGCGGTCTTGATCAGCGCGACCTCGGCCGGGGTCTTCACCCGCCGCGCGCGCTCCAGCAGGGGCGTGCCGTCCGTGAGGGCGGCGCCGGGCAGGGCCTTGGCGACGATGTCCCAGTCGCGGGCGGAGACGTAGTCGCGCTCCATCGCGATGCGCGCCTTCGCGAGGCCGAGGCCGCGCAGGACGTCTGCAAGCCGCGCGTAGGGGCTCTCCAGGTAGCCGTCGTAGAGGACCACGTCTTCCACCCAGGAATCCCGCCGCGCCAGCCCGGCCGCGATGCTGTTCGTCACGATGCAAGGGCGGCCCTCGCGCGGCCAGACCAGCATCACGGCCCGCGCGCTGTCGGCCAGGTCCATGTGGCGCGCCAGCGTTCCGGGATAGATCACGCCGGAGAAGGTCGCGAAGTTGTGGCCCGCGCGGCAGACCACCGCGTCCACCCCTTCGGCATCCATCAGGGCTTCGAGGCGGGGAATGTTGGCGATCGGCTCCCGCTTCAATCCGCTGCGCATCCGCCGTTTCCTCCGCGACCGGTGCGGATGCGACCACCGGGCGCTTGACAGGTCAAGGCATTCGTCCGGACACTTTCCCGCGGGCCGTCCGTGCCGATGGGCGACGGCCAGGCGATCCGACGGAGGCTCCTCCGAGGACCGGATCGAAGCGACGGAGGCCAGCATGCGCGACGCCCTCAGCCGACGCCACGGCATCGCCCTGGCCGGCGCGCTGCTCGCGGCGCCGGGCCTCGCCCGGGCCCAGGACGCCTGGCCGGGTGGGCCCGTGCGGCTGATCGTCGCCTCCGCGCCCGGCGGCAATCCGGACCTGATGGGGCGCCTCGTGGCGGAGCCGCTGGCCGCCGCCCTCGGCCAGGCCGTGGTGGTGGAGAACCGCGCCGGCGCCTCGGGCAATATCGGCGCGCAGGGTGCGGCGCAGGCCCGGCCCGACGGCAACACGCTGCTCTTCGGCATGGTGAACCACGCCATCAACATGAGCCTGTTCGCCAACAGCGGCTACGACTTCGTGCGCGATTTCGAACCCGTCGCTCAGCTCTACCTCATCCCGAACGTGCTGCTGGTGGCGAACGCGCTTCCTGTCCACAACGTCGCGGAACTCGTCGCCATGGCGCGGGAGCGGCCGGGGCAGCTCAACTTCGCCTCCTCCGGCGTCGGCACGACCTTGCATCTGGGCGGGGAGCTGTTCCGCCAGCTCGCGAACATCGACATCGTCCACATCCCCTACCGCGGCAGCGCCGAGGCCCATCAGGACCTCCAGGCCGGGCGCGTCCACATGATCTTCGACAACCTCCCGCCCGCCATCGCGCGGATCGAGAGCGGCGCGGTGCGGGCGCTCGCCATCACCTCGGCCACGCGCTCGCCCCGCCTGCCGGAGGTGCCGACCGTGGGTGAAGCCGGCTTCCCCCAGCTCGAGATGCTCATCTGGGGCGGCGTCTTCGCGCCCTCGCGCACGCCGGCGCCGGTCATGGCGCGCCTCCAGGCGGAGCTCGACCGCATCACGGAGACGCCGGCCTTCCGGCAGCGGCTCGCCCAGCTCGGCTCCCTGCCCGTGGGGCGCGACCGCGAGGCGTTCCGGCGCTTCATCGCCGCCGAGACCGACCGCTGGCGCGGCGTGGTCGAGCGCGCCGGCATCCGCGGCCAGTAAGTGTTCGCCGACGCGGATCTCTTCGCCCCGCCGCCCTCCTTCCTGGGGGCGCCGCACGGGCTGCCGGAGCCGGGCTGCCGCGCCGCCTTCCTCGGCGTGCCCTTCGATTGCGGGGTGAACCCGCGCCGCATCGGCAGCCGGCAGGGGCCGCTCGCGGTGCGCCTCGCCTCCTGGCAGGTGCGGCGCTTCAACGCGACGGCGGCGGATTTCGACCCCGTGGCGCGGCTCGGCCTGGTGGATGCGGGCGACGTGCGGCTCACCCCCGGCCGCGTCGCCGAGAGCTTCCCGCGGATCGAGGCCGCCCTGGCCCGCGTGATGCGCGATGGCGCCATCCCCGTGACCATGGGCGGGGACGGGGCCATCTCGCTCCCCATCATGCGCGCCGTCGCGCGGCGCCATCCCGGCCTCGTCGCGCTGCACATCGACAGCCACACCGACGCCAAGCCCTGGCGCGAGGCGGACGGGCACGACAGCGGCAACCAGTTCACCGCCGCCGTGCGGGAGGGCCTCGTGGATGCCGCGCGCTCCTGGCATGTCGGCGTCCGCGGCACCATCCACGCGGCCGGACGCGTGCCCTTCGCGGAATCGCTCGGCTTCCGGGTGGTCTCGATGGAGGCGCTGATGGCGCGCGGCTTCGCCCAGATGGCGGCCGAATTCGCCGAGGTCGCGGCGGGACGCCCGGTCTGCCTCTGCTGGGACATGGACGTGTTCGATCCGGCGGCCGCGCCCGGCGTGGTCAGCCCCAACTGGGGCGGCCTGTCGGCGCGCGAGGGGATCGCGCTCATGCGCGCGCTCACCGGCCTCGACATCGTGGCGGTGGACATCAACACGGTCAGCCCGCCGCACGACCCGCACGAGATCACGGCGAGCCTCGCCGCGCAGATCACCCACGAGGCGCTGGTGCTGCTCTGCCGCAAGCTCGGCCTCGATGCCCCCGCCGAACCGGAGATGACATGAGCGCCGTGATCCGCCTCGGGCGCAACCCGGGCGGGGAGGGGCGCGTCCGCTCCTCCCAGGCGACGGTGCATCGCGGCGTCGCGCGCATCGTCGCGACCGCCGCCAAGCCCTACGACCCCGGCGCCTCCGCCGAGGCCCAGGCGCGCCAGGCGCTGGCGCTGCTCGACGAGCGGCTGGCGCTCGCGGGCACCGACAAGTCGCGCATCCTGATCGCGCAGGTGCTGATCTCGGACATGCGGCACTTCGCCGGGCTGAACGCCGCCTGGGACGACTGGGTGGACCAGGACAGCCCGCCCTGCCGCTTCTGCTGCGAGGCGCGGCTCGGCCACCCCGACCTGAAGGTGGAGATCATCGTGGAGGCCGCGACGGACATGGGAGAGACGCGATGAGCGGGAAGGCGGCCATCCTCGGCGCCGGCGTCGTTGGCCTCGCCTGCGGCCTCGCGCTGCGGCGGGCGGGCTTCGATGTCACCATCGTGGATCGCGGCGCGCCGGGGGAGGCGTGCAGCCTCGGCAATGCGGGGCATCTCGGCACCGGCAGCGTCGTTCCCATCGCCACGCCCGGTCTCTGGAAGCAGGTGCCGGCCCTGCTGCGCGACCCGACCTCGCCGCTGAAGGTCAGCCCGGGCGACCTCGTCGCCAACCTGCCCTGGTTCCTGCGCTTCCTGGCCAACGGCACGAATGCCCGCGTGGAGCGCAACGCCGCGGCCCTCGCGCCCATCGTCGGCCGCGTCCACAAGACCTGGGCCCCCATCCTGGAGGAGGTGGCGGCGCTCGATCTGGTGGATCGCGAGCACGGGCTGATGCACGTCTTCCGCGGCGCGGCGGCGATGGAGAAATCCCGCTGGGCCTACGAGCTGCGGGAGCGCTACGGCGTGCGGCTGCAGCGCCTGACGCCCGACCAGGCCCGCGAGCGCGAGCCCTGCCTCTCCGAGGACATCGCCGGCGGCTGGCACATGCCGGATGTCTGGACGGTGAAGCACCCGCTCAGGCTCTCCCAGCGCATCGCCGCGCGCTTCGAGGCGCTGGGCGGCACCATCCGGCGCGCCACCGCGACCGGCGTGGACGCGCGGGGCATCCGTACGGCGGATGGCCGGGTGGAGGCCGACATCATCGTGCTCGCGGCCGGCGCCTGGTCCACGCCCTTCGCCGAGGCGGTGGGGGTGCGCGTGCCGCTCGCGGCCGAGCGCGGCTATCACGTCATGCTGGAGGGCTCGAACGCGCCCGTGCGGCAGACCATGCTGCTGGCCGACCGGCGCGTCTCGGTCAGCCCCATGCTGCACGGCATCCGCATTTCCTCGCTGGCGGAGTACGCGCATCCCGACGCGCCGCCGGATCACGGCATGGCGGCGCGGGTGCTGGGCGGCGCCGAGACGGTGATCCCCGGCCTGGGCGGCAAGGTGGCGAGCCGCTGGGTCGGGCCGCGCCCCTCGACGCCCGACAGCCTGCCCGTGATCGGCCGCGCGCCGCTCGCGCCCAACGTGCTGTGCGCCTTCGGCCACGGGCATCTCGGCCTGACCATGGCGGCGCTGACGGCGGAAGCCGTGCTGGAGCTGGCGCAGGGGCGGCCGACCTCGCTCGACCTCACCCATGTCGCGCCGACGCGCTTCCATTGGTGGGGAAGGCGCGCGGCCTAGCGAGGATCCATACCCGCTTGGCGGTGCGGCCGTCCGCCGGTTCTTTTCCGCCCTGGGTGCGTCAGCGGCTCGGCCCGATGAATCACATCGGGCCGGCGCCGCTTCCTGCCCAGAACGAAAAAGCCCACGGCGGCCAATCCGCACCGCCAAGCGGGTACGGCTCCTAGCCGAGAAGGTTTTCGCGCAGCGTGCGGCCCGCATAATCGCGGCGCAGCAGGCCGCGCCGCTGCAACTCCGGCGTCAGCATGCGCTGGACCTCCTCGAAGGTCGTCGGGAAGACGGTGGGCGGCAGGATGAAGCCGTCGCAGGCGCCGTCGCGGAACCAGTCCTCCATCATGTCGGCGATCATGGCGGGCGTCCCGGCAACCAGGGACCGCGGCTCCCGCACGGCCTGGGCGAAGCTGATCCCCTTGGCGCGCGCCACCTGCCGGAAGCGCTCCCGATGGCCTTCGACGCCCTGATGGGAGCCGGGGCTGTCCAGCGCCGCCGGATCCTCCAGCTTCGAGAGATCGGCGACGACCGACCAGGACGAGGACGCGATGACCAGCTCGCCATCCACCTGGGAGCGGATGAACTCCGCCTTCTCCCGCGCGATGCTCTCGGTCTCCCCCAGCACGAGCGTGACGGAGGGCAGCACCTTGCACGTGTCCGGGTCGCGCCCCAACCGGTCCATCCGCACGCGGATATCCTGGCGGAAGCGCTGGCCATCGGCCTTGGTCGCGGGCGTGGTGAAGATCGCCTCGGCCCATCGCGCTGCGAAATCCCGCCCGCGGTCGGAGGCGCCGGCCTGGAGCAGCACGGGCCGCCCCTGCGGCGAGCGCGGGATGGAGAGCGGGCCGCGCGTCGAGACGTAGCGGCCCTTGTAGTCGGCGTAGCGGACCTTCGCCGGATCGGCGAAGACGCCGCCCGCCCTGTCGAGGACGAGCGCGTCCGGCGCCCAGCCGTTCCACAGCGCGTCGCAGGCCTCCAGCACCTCGTCGGCCATGTCGTAGCGCGCATCCTTGGGCAGCAATCCGTCCGCGCCGCAGTTCCGCGCCTCGAAGTCGCGCCCCGTGGTGACGACGTTCCACGCCGCGCGTCCCCGCGACAGCAGGTCGAGCGAGCCGAGCCAGCGCGCGATCATGTAGGGCGGCGTGAAGGAGGTGGAGAGCGTGACGCCGAGGCCGAGATGCCGCGTGACGCGCCCCATCAGCGGCAGCAGCGCCATGGGATCGAGCAGGGAGAGCTGCCCGCCGCGGCCCAGATAGTCGTCGTAGCTGCCCTTGTAGAGGTCGGGGATGCCGAGGCCGTCGGCGAAGAAGCAGGCGTCGAAGCGGGCGGCTTCCATCACGCGGGCGATGTGTTCCCAACGCTCCGGCGTGAAGAGGTCATCGAGGGTCGCGGTCGGGTGGCGCCAGGTGCTCGGGTAGGAATGGGACGGGCCGGACTTCAGATAGGCGACGAGGTGCATCTGGGCCATGCGCCAAGGGCTCCGCTGGACTTGCATGGCATTCAACAGGGGCGGAAGCTGCCGGGAAAGAGCCTTCGAGCCCAGAGGAACGCGACCCATGCCCATGATCCTCGCCGCCAACGCGAACGCCCAGGGCTCCCATGTGGGGGAGTGGCGCCACCCCGAAGCCTGGGACCGGCCCGCCAGCAACATCGACAACGCCGTGCGCCTCGCCCGCATCGCCGAGGGCGGCGGCTTCGACCTGCTGTTCCTCGCCGATGGCAACGGCGTGCGGAACATGGACAAGCCCGACCTCTTCGCCGCGACCTCGCCCTCCGACCGGCCCGGCGTGTTCGAGCCGGTGACGCTGCTCTCCGCGCTGGCGATGGTGACGCGGCATATCGGCCTCGTCGCGACGACGACCACGACCTACGACGAGCCCTATGCGGTGGCGCGGCGCTTCGCCTCGCTCGATCACATCAGCGGCGGGCGGGCGGGGTGGAACCTCGTCACCACCTCCAATCCGGGCGACGCGCTGAACTTCTCCCACGATGCGCATGTCGCGCGCGACGATCGCTACGAGCGGGCCTTCGAATTCGCCTCGATCGTGAAGGGGCTGTGGGATTCCTGGGCCGACGACGCCTTCCCGCAGGACAAGGCGACCGGCCGCTTCCTCGATCCGTCGCGGGTGCGCGCGCTGAACCATGTCGGCAAGCATTTCCGCGTCGCGGGGCCGCTCAACGCGCCGCGCCCGCCGCAGGGACACCCGGTGGTGTTCTCGGCCGGGCAGTCGGAGACGGGGAAGGAGCTGTCGGCCTGCCACGCCGATTGCGTCTTCGCCATCGAGGGCACGATCGAGCGCGCCAGGGTGCTGTACGCCGACCTCAAGGGGCGGCTGGCGAAGCATGGCCGGAGCCGCGACAGCCTGAAGATCCTCTCGGGCGTCACCATCATCGTGGGCGAGACCGCGGCCGAGGCGCAGCGCCTCTCGGACGAGCTGGACGCGCTCGTCCCCATGCCGGTCGCGGTGGATTACCTCTCGAAGATGGTGGGCACGAAGATGCAGGCCTATCCGCTGGACGGGCCGTTTCCCGATCTCTCGGCCGAGCATGTCGGGCCGACCGGCATCGGCCACGCCATCCTGGCGAAGGCGCTCGAGCGGAAGATGACGGTGCGCCAGGCGGCGCGATCCATCCTGCCGCAGATGGCCGGCAACCTCTTCCAGGGGAGCGCCATGGAGGTCGCCGACCAGATGGAGCAGTGGTACCGCCAGGAAGCCTGCGACGGCTTCATGATCGCGGCCCCCGCGGTGCCCGCGGGCCTCGAACGCTTCGTCCGACTGGTGGTGCCGGAGCTGCGGCGGCGCGGCCTGATCCGCGAGCGCTACGAGGGCCGGACGCTGCGCGACAATCTCGGCCTGCCGCGCCCCGCCAACCCGCATTTCCCGGCGGCGGCGCACGCCGCGGAATAGGCGCCGCCCCGGCGGTCGCCCGCTATTGCAGGCGGATGTTCCGCCCGCGGATGACCTCGCGCCACTTGGCGTTCTCGGCGGCGAAGTGGGCGGGCCACGCCTCCGGCGTGCCGACGCTGGGCACGACGGCGAGGGCCGCGAGCCGCTCCCGCGTCTCGGGCGCTTCCATGGCCGCGCGGGCGAGCTGGTTCATCCGCCGCGTGATCTCCTCCGGCAGGCCGGCCGGGGCCTGCAGCGCGACGAACTCGGTCACCTCCACCCCCGGGAAGCCCTGCTCGGCGAAGGTCGGGATCTGCGGCGCGAGCGGGCTGCGCTCGCGCGAGGCGACGCCGAGCGCCCGCAGCGTGCCGGCCTGGATGTGCGGCAGGATGCCCGACGCCGCCTGGAACACCATCGGCGTCTCGCCCGCCAGCACCGCCTGCACGGCGGGCCCGCCGCCGCGATAGCCGACATCGGGGATCTCGATCCCCGCCTCGCGCAGGAACAGCTCCGTGGCCAGGTGCGTGGAGGATCCGGTGCCGGAATTGGCGTAGGTGAGGCGGTGCCCCGGCTGGCGTGCGATGGCGATGAACTCGGCCAGCGTCCGCGCCGGGAAGCCGGCGTTCACCACCATTATGATGGGCATGGAGGCGAGCAGGCCCACGCCGGCGAAGTCGCGCTCATTGTCGTAGGGCGTCTGCATCAGCCAGGGCGCCATGGCGTAGGTGCTGACGGTGGAAACGAGGAAGGTCGCGCCATCCGGCCGCGCCCGCGCGACCGAGGCGAAGCCGATCGTCCCGTTCGCGCCCGTACGGTTGTCCACCACGAAGGAGCGGCCGGTGTCCTGGGAGAGCCGCTGCGCCAGGATGCGCGCGACGGCGTCGGTCGAGCCGCCCGCCGCCCAGGGCACGACGAGGGTGACGTTGCGCGGCGGCCATTCCGACTGGGCCTGGACAGCAGGCGCCGCGAGCAGGGCGGCACCGGCCAGGAGGGCGCGGCGGGGAAGCGTCATGATGGTCTCTCGGAAGGAAGGGCGGCCGGCGGCATCGCCCCCGGCCGGGAGGGTCACTGCACCCGGTTGGCGACGAGCTCGTCCACCACCGCCGGGTCGGCCAGCGTCGAGGTGTCGCCCAGGCTGTCCGTCTCGTTCGCGGCGATCTTGCGCAGGATGCGGCGCATGATCTTGCCCGAGCGCGTCTTGGGCAGGCCCGGCGCCCATTGGATGGCGTCCGGCGCCGCGATCGGCCCGATCTCCTTCCGCACCCAGGCGACCAGCTCCTTCCGCAGCGCGTCCGACGGCTCCTCGCCCGTCTTCAGCGTGACGTAGCAGTAGATCCCCTGGCCCTTGAGGTCGTGCGGCATGCCGACGACCGCGGCCTCCGCCACCTTGGGGTGGGCGACCAGCGCGCTCTCGATCTCGGCCGTGCCCATGCGGTGGCCGGAGACGTTGATCACGTCGTCCACGCGGCCGGTGATCCAGTAATAGCCATCGGCGTCCCGCCGCGCGCCGTCGCCGGTGAAGTACATGCCCTTGAAGGTGGAGAAGTAGGTCTGGCCGAAGCGCGCGTGGTCGCCATAGATCGTGCGCATCTGGCCCGGCCAGCTATCCAGCAGCACGAGGTTCCCTTCGGCCGCGCCCTCGATGATCCTGCCGTCGCCATCCACCAGCGCCGGCTTCACGCCGGGCAGCGGCAGGGTCGCGGAACCGGGCTTCTGCGCGACGGCGCCGGGCAGGGGGGAGATGAGGATGCCGCCCGTCTCGGTCTGCCACCAGGTGTCCACGATCGGGCAGCGCTCGTCGCCGACGACGCGGTAGTACCAGAGCCAGGCTTCCGGATTGATCGGCTCGCCCACGGAACCGAGGATGCGCAGGGACTTGCGCGAGGCCTTCTTCACCGGCGCCTCGCCCTCGCGCATCAGGGCGCGGATGGCGGTGGGCGCGGTGTAGAAGATGTTGACCTGGTGCTTGTCCACCACCTCCCAGAAGCGGGAGACGCTCGGGTGGTTCGGCACGCCCTCGAACATCAGCGTGGTCGCGCCGTTCGCGAGCGGGCCGTAGACGATGTAGGTGTGGCCCGTGACCCAGCCGACATCGGCGGTGCACCAGTAGATCTCGCCCGGGCGGTAGTCGAACACGTTCTGGTGCGTGAAGGACGCCCAGACCATGTAGCCGCCCGTGGTGTGCAGCACGCCCTTGGGCTTCCCCGTGGAACCCGAGGTGTAGAGGATGAAGAGCGGGTCCTCCGCCCCCATGGGCTCCGGCTCGCAGGTCGTCGGCTGCTGGTCGCAGAGATCGGCCCACCAGACGTCGCGGCCGGCCTGCATCGCGACCTCGCCGCCCGTGTTCCTCGCCACGATCACGTGCCGGATCGAGGGGCAGGCCTTCAGCGCCTCGTCGGCATTGGCCTTGAGCGGCACCGCGCGCCCGCCGCGCCGGCCCTGATCGGCCGTGATCAGCACCGAGCATTCGGAATCCTGGATGCGGGAGGCCAGGCTGTCCGGGGAGAAGCCGCCGAAGACGATGGAATGGATGGCGCCGACCCGCGCGCAGGCGAGCATGGCGACCGCCGCCTCGACGATCATGGGCAGGTAGATGCAGACGCGGTCGCCCTTCTTCACGCCGAGGCTGCGCAGCCCGTTCGCCATCTGGCAGACGCGCGCGTGCAGCTCCCGGTAGGTGACCTTCCTGTCGCTGTTCGGGTCGTCGCCCTCCCAGATGATGGCGACATCGTCCGCCTTGGTGGCGAGGTGCCGGTCGAGGCAGGAGACGGAGGCGTTCAGCACGCCGTCCTCGAACCACTTGATGCTGATGTCGCCCGTGAAGTCCACGTTCTTGATCTTCGTGGGTTCCCTCATCCAGGCGATGCGGCGCATCTCCCGCCGCCAGAAGCCGTCTGGGTCGCGGTCGGCCTCCTCGGCCATGGCGGCGCGGCGGGCCTCGTTGACGAGCGCGTGGGACGCGATCTCGGGCTTGATGGCGATGAGGCCGTCATCCGGCATGGCGCTGTTCCTTCCCCGTTCGGAGTGCCTTTCTGGCCGCTGATTCCGCATGGCGGCACGGGGCGCGTCAACCGTCACGGCCAAGCCTGAGGCAGGCCCCGGGCCAGGACGAAAAGAACCCCCGCCGCGGATGCGACGGGGGCCGAGTTGCGGGAGAACCGAAAGGGTAGAACCGGACGGGGTCAGTTGGTGCGGGCGGGGGCCTGCGCCGGCGCGCTGCCGGTGGAACCGCCGGTCGCGGTCGTGCCGGTCGCCGCGGGCCGCTGCTGGGTCTGGCCGGTGGTGGCCGCCGGCGTCGCGGGGCGCTGG
>JAIEOO010000094.1 GCA_019750475.1 Acetobacteraceae bacterium
CGGGCAGGCGATGGCGACATCGCTCGCGCGGGCCCCCGCGCCGCGCCACCGAAGCGCCGGACGGCCTCGACCGCCGGCTGCGCCGTCAGCTGGCGGAAGAAGGCGTGCTCCCGCAGGGGGCGGTCGATGACCGCAGGGTGCGCCGCCGCGGGCCTCTGTCCAACGGGGTGCGCAGGGCCGCCCCCCGCCCATCCCGGCTGGACAAGGCCGGGGCGCCCGCCGACAACCCGGCCATGGCCGCCTCCGACCCCCTCGCCCCCGAACGCGCCGCGCAGCTCGCCGCCGAATTCGGCCTGAAGCCCGACGAGTACCAGCGGGCGCTGGCCATCCTCGGCCGGGGGCCGACGCTGACCGAGCTCGGCATCTTCTCGGTCATGTGGAGCGAGCACTGCTCCTACAAGTCGAGCCGCGTCTGGCTGCGCGAACTGCCGACCAAGGCGCCCTGGGTGCTCGTCGGCCCCGGCGAGAATGCCGGCGTCATCGAGATCGGGCAGGGACTGGCCGCCGTCTTCAAGATGGAGAGCCACAACCACCCGAGCTTCATCGAGCCCTACAACGGCGCGGCGACGGGGGTGGGCGGCATCCTGCGGGACGTCTTCACCATGGGTGCCAGGCCCATCGCCAACCTCAACGCGCTGCGCTTCGGCGACCCCGCGCTGCCGCGCACGCGGCGCATCCTGGACGGCGTGGTGCGCGGCATCGGCGGCTACGGCAATTGCGTGGGCGTCCCCACCGTGGGCGGCGAGGTGAATTTTCATCCGGCCTACAACGGCAACCCGCTGGTCAACGCCATGACGGTGGGGATCCTGCGCGCGGATCGCATCTTCACGGCCGCGGCGACCGGCGTCGGCAACCCCGTGGTCTATGTCGGCTCCAAGACCGGGCGCGACGGCATCCACGGCGCCACCATGTCGTCCGCCGAGTTCTCCGCCGACAGCGAGGAGAAGCGCCCCACGGTGCAGATCGGCGATCCCTTCGCGGAGAAGCTGCTGATCGAGGCCTGCCTGGAGCTGATGGAGACCGACGCCATCGTCGCCATCCAGGACATGGGCGCGGCCGGCCTCACCAGCAGCAGCGTCGAGATGGCCGGCAAGGGCGGCATGGGCATCGAGCTCGACATGGAGAAGGTCCCCCAGCGCGAGGAGGGGATGACCGCCTACGAGATGATGCTCTCCGAGAGCCAGGAGAGGATGCTGATGATCCTCAAGCCCGGCCAGGAGCACATCGCCGAGGCCATCTTCCGCAAGTGGGAGCTCGACTTCGCCGTGATCGGGCGCCTCACCGACACGGGCCGCATCGTCATCCGCCACCACGGCGCGGTCGAGGCCGACATCCCGCTCGCGCCGCTGGAGAGCGAGGCGCCGCTCTACCGGCGCCCGACGGCCGAGACGCCGAAGCAGCCGCCGCTCGGGCCGGTGAGCGACCCCGTGGGCATCCTGCCGGCCCTCGAGAAGCTGGTCGCCAGCCCCGATCTCTGCTCCCGCCGCTGGATCTGGGACCAGTACGACGCGCAGGTGGGCGGCCTCACCAACAAGCGGCCGGGCCAGGCGGATGCCGCCATCGTCCGCGTGGACGGCACGCGCATGGCGCTCGCCATGACGACCGACTGCACGCCGCGCTACTGCCAGGCCGACCCCGAGGAGGGCGGCAAGCAGGCCGTGGCCGAGGCCTGGCGCAACATCACCGCGACCGGCGCCCTGCCGCGCGCCATCACCGACAACATGAATTTCGGCAACCCGGAGAAGCCCGAGATCATGGGCCAGTTCGCCTCCGCCGTGCGGGGCATGGCGGCCGCCTGCACCGCGCTCGACTTCCCGGTGATCAGCGGCAACGTCTCGCTCTACAACGAGACGGAGGGCCGGGCGATCCTGCCCACCCCCGCGATCGGCGGCGTCGGCGTGATCGAGGACGTGGCCCAGGCGGTCGGCCTCGCCCTGCCCGAGGACGCGGATCTCGTCCTGGTGGGCGAGACGCGCGGGCATCTCGGCCAGTCGCTCTGGCTGCGCGACATCGCCGGGCGGGAAGAGGGGCCGCCCCCGCCCGTGGACCTCGCCGCCGAGCGCCGCAACGGGGACTTCGTGCGCGCCCGCATCCGCGCCGGCGAGGTGCTGGCCTGCCACGATTGCAGCGACGGCGGCCTTCTCGTCGCCATCGCCGAGATGGCCATGGCCTCGGGCGTCGGCGCCGTGCTCGGCGTCGCGGGCGACCAGGGCTTCTGGTTCGGCGAGGACCAGGGGCGCTACGTGCTGGCGGTGCGCGACGGCGCCGCGCTCGTTGCGCGCGCGGAAGCGGCCGGGCTTCCGGCGCGGCTGCTCGGCAAGTCCCGAGGCGGGGACTTGGTTGTGCCCGGTGCGGGTGCCATATCCGTGGCCAGTTTGGCGGCGGCGCATGAAGCGACGTTGCCGGCCCTGATGGGGGAAGCCTGACCGACATGCCCATGCAGCCTTCCGAGATCGAGGCGCTGATCAAGGCGGCCCTGCCCGACGCCCAGGTCACGATCGAGGACCTGGCCGGCGATGGGGATCACTACGCCGCCACCGTCGTGTCCGAGGCGTTCCGCGGCATCCCGCGCGTCCGCCAGCACCAGATGGTCTACGCCGCGCTGCAGGGCCGCATGGGTGGCGTGCTGCACGCGCTCGCCCTCCAGACCTCCGCACCCGACTGAAGGAATCCGCCCATGTCCAACCCGGTCTTCGAGCGCATCGAGAGCGACGTCCAGAGCAACGACGTCGTGCTCTACATGAAGGGCACGCCCGTCTTCCCGCAATGCGGGTTCTCGGCCCGCGTCGTCCAGATCCTCAGCCACGTCGGCGTGCCCTTCAAGGGCGTGAACGTGCTGGAGGACATGGAGATCCGCGAGGGCATCAAGCAGTACACCAACTGGCCGACCATCCCGCAGCTCTACGTGAAGGGCGAGTTCGTGGGCGGCTGCGACATCGTGATGGAGATGTTCCAGTCCGGCGAGCTGCAGGCGATGCTCAAGGACAAGGGCATCCCGACCAGCGCCGAGGCCTGAGCGGCGGCGGGCCGGCCTCCGTCCGCGACGGCCGGCCCCCCACGTTTCTCGGTGGGCGGCCTCGCCCGTCAGATCGTCGGCTGATCCAGCCCCGGCGCGGCGAGCGCGCCGCGCAGGATCACGACCTCGTCGAGCAGGTCGGCGAAGCCGAGCGTGCCCATGGCCGAGACCGGCCGGCAGCGGAGCAGCCGGTGCGTGCCGCGCAGCTCGTGCAGCTCCATCTCCGGGAAGGGCGCGGCCAGGCCATCCTCCAGGATGGCGACGTGGACGAAGGTCACGCCGCGCCCGACCCGGTCCAGCAGCTCGGTCATCTCGGCGAAGACGCGGAGGGTGTCGTCATCCTCGGCCGCCACCTGCAGCAGCATCTTGCCGTGCAGCCCGCGCAGCGCCTCGCGCATGCGCAGCACCGCGCGTTCCAGGGCGGCGTAGCCCTCGGGCGTCGTCGGGTCCCAGCGATGGAAATGGGTGGGGCCGTGGCGGGCCGTCAGGCGCTTGTGCAGCGCGAGGTGCCCCAGGCTGCCCTCCGGCCGCTCCCGCGGCGGCACGCTCTCGTGCTCGGCCGGGTTGAGCAGGAGGTGGAAGTCGTCGGCGATGCAGTCCAGCACCGCGGCCGGCGGCATCGTCATCCAGTCGAGCGGACCGGCCCAGCGGCGCAGCCCGGCGCGGCGCAGCAGCGACGCCGACAGGGGTGTCGGCCCGGCCGAGATGCAGGGCGGGATCACCGGGCGCCCGCCGAAGGTGCTGGGCAGGATGCGTTCCAGCACCTGGTCGCGCGTCAGGGACGCGGCGCGGGCCGCGCCCTCCGGGCTGTTGTAGAGCAGCTGGAGGAAGAAGGCGGTGACCTCCTCCAGCGACTGCGACTGGCAGCGCGTCGTCAGTTCCTGAAGGAAGACCGCGACCCACCCCTGCTCGACCTCGCGCCCGAGGATCGCCCGGTGGCCGGCGTGGATGACGGCCTCCAGCGCCTGCCGGAGGCCAACGACGCCTTCGTTCGCCTCCGACACGCGGTCCGCCTCAGCGCGAGTAGAACTCGACGACGAGGTTCGGTTCCATCTGCACCGGGTAGGGGACGTCCCCGAACTTCGGCGCGCGGAGGAAGCGGCCGCGCATCGCCCGGTGATCCGTCTCCAGGTACTCGGGCACGTCGCGCCCGGCTTCCTGCACCGCGTCGAGCACGACGGTGAGCTGCTTCGACTTCTCCTTCACCTCGACCACGTCGTTGTCGCGCACGAGGTAGGAGGGGATGTTCACGCGCTTGCCGTTCACGGTCACGTGGCCGTGGTTGACGAACTGGCGCGCGGCGAAGGGCGTCACCGCGAACTTCATGCGGTACACGACGGTGTCGAGCCGGCGCTCCAGCAGGTCGATCAGGTTCTCGGAGGTGTCGCCCTTCCGGCGCACGGCCTCCTCGTAATACTTGCGGAACTGCTTCTCGCCGATGTTGCCGTAGTAGCCCTTGAGCTTCTGCTTCGCCATCAGCTGGATGCCGAAGTCGGTCGGCTTGTTCTTGCGGCGCTGGCCGTGCTGGCCGGGCCCGTAGGTGCGGGCGCCCTGCTCGCCCTTGCGGGCCTTCACGACCGGGCTCTTGGCGCGGCCCCAGAGGTTCTCGCCGAGGCGGCGGTTGATCTTGTACTTGGAGGTCAGGCGCTTCGTCATGCGCGTCTGCACCACGTCGGGTTTACCCCGTCGCGGTCCTTCTTCGTTGCTCGGGGCGGCGGACGCCGATCGCGCCTCTGGCCCCGAAGGGTTGTCCCGGTAGTTTCCCGCCTGGCCCTGGCCCCGCGGGAACGGGCGCGGGCCGCGCGCCGTCGGCGCGGGGAGCCCGTCCACATTCCCAGGAATGGCGCGGGGTGTAGGCCCGCCCTGCCGCCCTGTCAAACCGTGACCGCCGGCACGGCCTTGTCAAAGGGCAGGGGCGCGCCCTACTGCGCCGCATGGTCACGCGCGAAGAGATCCTGGTCCTCGGCCTGACGGCGGGCGTCACGGGCTGCCTCGTGGGCGGGCTGATGCTCGGCATCGGCATGGGCCTCGTCGTGCAGGGCGCGCATATCGGCTGGCTGCTCGTGCTGCCGGCCGGGCCGGTCGCCGGCATGCTGGGCTACGTGCTGGCGCGGAAGCTGGCCAGGCGCCTCCAGGGCTGAGCGCCGGCCCCCGGGGGAACCAGGGGGCAGGCTCTCAGTCGATGGTGATCCCCGCCTGGCGGATCACCGCGCCCAGCTCCTCCACCTCGCGCCGGGCCAGGGCGTCGAGCTCGGCGAGCGTCATGGGTTGCAGCGCGGCGCCGCCCGCCTCGGCGCGCGCGATCATGGACGGGTCCTGCGCCAGCCGCCGCAGCTCGGCGTTGAGGCGTTCGCGCGCGGCCTGGGGGATGCCGGACGGGGCGAAGAAGGCGAACCACGCGTCGAGGGTGAAGCCGGGCAGGCCGGCCTCGGCGGTGGTCGGCACCTCGGGCAGGGCGCGGGCGCGCCGGGCGCTCGCCATCGCCAGCGCCTTGATGCGGTTGCCCTGCACGAGCGCGATGGCGGAGGAGGGGGTGGTGATGAACAGCTCGACCCGGCCGCCCGCCACGTCCTGCAGGGCCGGGGCGGCGCCGCGATAGGGGACGTGCGTCATCTCGACGCCGATGGCGCGGCTGAACAGCACCCCCGCGACGTGCTGGATGGAGCCCGTGCCGGAGGAGGCGTAGTTGAGCCGCCCCGGCCGCTCCCGCGCCCAGGCGACGAACTCGGCGAGCGTGTTCGCCGGCACCTGCGGCCCGACGAAGATCCCGTGCGGCGCGAGCGTCCCCATGCCCACGGGCACGAGGTCCCGCAGCGGGTCCCACTGGAGGTTCGCCATCATCGCCGGGTTGCCGGCGTGATAGCCGCTGTATTGCAGCAGCAGCGTGTGGCCGTCGGCCGGGGCGCGCACCGCCGCCATGATTCCGATGTTGCCGTTCGCACCGCCCCGGTTGTCGATCGCGACCGGCACGCCGAGCGCGGCGGACAGCCCGTCGGCAAAGAGGCGCGCGGCGAAATCCGTCCCGCCGCCCGGCGGGTTGGGCACGATCACGGTGATCGGGCGCTGCGGTTGCCAGCCGCCCTGGGCCCGCGCGGCCGGGATGAGCGCGGGCGCGGCCGGCAGGGCAAGGGCCGCCCGTCGCGTGAGCTTCGTCATCGCGTTTCCTCCTCCTGTCTGGCCGGCATTGCAGGCGGAGGCCCGGCCGGACGCAAGGGGGCGGCTCAGGCCCGCGCGGGCTCCGGCGCGTCGCGGCGGCGCGGCTTCAGCCAGCGCAGCGGGCTGCGGCGCGGCGGCTTGGCCTGCCGCCGGGGCTTGGAGAGGCGCGCGCCCCCCTCCGCGCGCTGCAGCTGCAGCGTGCGGGTGTGGAACACCTCGAGCCCCGGCCGGTGGCCGATGGAGACGAGGCCAACCTCCGGCAGCTCCTCGATGACGAGGTTCATCATCGCGTCCTGGTTCGCCTCGTCGAGCGCCGCCGTCGCCTCGTCCATGAAGACCCATTTCGGCCGGTGCAGCAGCAGCCGCGCGAAGGCGAGGCGCTGCTGCTCGCCGAGCGAGAGGACGCGGTCCCAGCGCTCCACCTCGTCGAGCCGCTCGCTGAGCCGGCCGAGGCCGACGCGGTCCAGCGCCGCGCTCATCGCGGCGTCGTCATAGGCCTCGGGGCCGGCCGGATAGGCGAGCGCCACCCGCAGCGAGCCGAGCGGGAGGTAGGGGCGCTGCGGCATGAACATCATCTGGGCGCGCGGCGGCGTGACGATCTCGCCCGCGCCCCAGGGCCAGAGGCCGCCGATGGCGCGGAACAGCGTGGACTTGCCCGTCCCGCTCTCGCCCTTGATCAGCACGCGCTCGCCCGCGTGGATCTCGGCCTCGGCGTCGGCGATCACGGTGGTGCCGTTGGCGAAGGCCACCTCCAGGCCGCGGAACACGAGGCGGTCGCCCTCCTCCTCGCGCACGTTGATCGTCGGCTGCTCGGGATCGGCCACCAGCGCGTCGAGGTTCGACAGCGCGTCCTGGAAGGTGACGAGGCGGGTCACGGCGCTGCGCCATTCCGCCAGCTTGGGAAAGCTGTCCACGAACCAGGAGAGGCTGCGCTGCACCTCGCCGAAGGCGGCGCCGATCTGCATCAGCACGCCGAGCGTGATGGCGCCGGCGAAATAGCCGGGGGAGGCGACGACGGTGGGGAAGATCATCGCCAGCGTGCCATAGGCCGAGGTGAGCCACATCAGGTTGCGCTGCGAGCGCATCAGGTCGCGCAGCCGGCCGGCGACCTCGGTGAACTGCTCCTTCAGGCCCCGCCGCTCGTCGGTCTCGCCGCGGATGAGGGCGATGCCCTCGCCGCTTTCCCGCGCGCGGACCAGGCCGAAGCGGAAATCGGCCTCGGCCGTGGTGCGGGCGATGTTGAGCCGCACCAGCGGCGCCCCCACGACGAGCGTCAGCACCGTGCCCACCCCGGCATAGAGCAGCGCGGCCCAGACCATGTAGCCGGGGATCGTCACCTCCCGCCCCATCAGCCCGAAGGTCAACGGGCCGGAGATGCCCCAGAGGATGCCCACGAAGACGACGAGCATGAGCGAGGAGGTCATCAGCCCCCCGACGAAGTCCACGGCGAGGTCCACCGAGACGCGCACATCCTCGGCGATGCGCTGGTCCGGGTTGTCGGCGCCTTCGCCGGCCATCTCCATCTGGTATTGCCGGCCCTCGTTCAGCCAGCGCCCCAGCAGGTGCCCCGTCAGCCATTGCCGCCAGGCGAGCTGGATGAGCTGCTTGGTGTAGAGCAGCGCGACGATCACCGACATCTGGCTGACCGCGAGGATGCCGAACACCAGGATCTGGTGGCGGAAGGCCGCGCCGTCGCGGTTCTCGAGCGCGTTGAAGAAGTCGCGGTTCCACCAGTTGAAGCGCATCGCGATGTAGACCTGGAGGCAGGTCAGCCCGAGCAGCAGCAGGATCAGCAGCCGCGCATTGCCGCGGTCGGGCGCCGTCAGCCAGCCGCGGGTGAGGCGCAGGAAGGCCCGCATCGGCGAGGCGCTGCTCTCGGCGTCGGGCAGGGGGCGGTCGGGCGTGTCGCTGGCGCCGCTCATGGGGTCGGGACGGGCGCGAGGGAGTCGAGGGCCGGACCGATCCGCGCGGCGTCGAGCGAGGTGTGGTCGTCCCGTCGGGTGCCCATGCCCTGGGCGGCGATGCGGCGGCCATTGTCCAGCCGGTTGGCGAGCGCCTGGTGGGCGGCGGGCGTCAGCCGGATCACGTCGCCATTCTCGAGGATGACGCCCATCGGCTCTCCCTGGGGATTGAGAAGCGGATGCTGGATGACGCCCCCGACCTCGAGCTCCTGCCGGCCGGAGGCCATGTTGGCGAACCAGGCGGGCGTGGTGACGAAGGTCGCCGGCTGGTCCGAGGCGCGGCCCCAGGCGAGCATGGTCACGACCGGCGCGCTGCGGGCGCGGATGCCCCAGGCGGTCAGGTTCTGGCCCGGCTGCACCGCCGCCATCAGGTCGGGCGCCTCCGACGGGGAGAAGACGATCTGCACGCCCTCGCGGAGCAGGGCGCGATCGGTCTCGCCCGCCGGGTTCATCAGCCAGCGCGACAGCGTGCCCGAATAGGACGGCAGCTGGGTCGGGTCGAACCAGAGGCCGCGCGGCGAGCGCTGCGCCAGCGCGGGCGCGGCCGGCAGCAGCGCGGCGCCGGCGAGGAAGCTTCGGCGTCGGACCATCTCAGCCGGCCATCCCCGGATCGGCGATGAGGGCGACGGCCGTCAGCAGCAGGAACACGACGCTCAGCGCGCGGGCGAGGCCGGCCGTGCCGGACGGGCTGGCGATGACGCCCAGGATTCCGAGGACGAGCGCCAGCACGAGGAAGGTGATCGATTGGTAGAGCATCGGGAGCATCCCCGTCCGAGGGGTGGTTGCTCCCGAGAACGCCCGGTGTTCCGCCGCAGTTGCCGCAAGGCTGCGGCCAAGCCCTGCTGGCCCGCGCCGCGGCGGGGAGGGCGCGCCGCCTGCCGGCCGCCGCGCCTCCCGTCCGGCCGCACGGGAGGTCGCGGCGATGGCCGCCCTGTCCGGCGCGGGCTCGGACCGGCTGTTCAGGCCAGCGGAACGCGCCCGGCCGTGACTGCCTGGTAGGTGGAGATGGACAGGGCGAGAGGATCGAAGGGCTTCGACATGATGAAGGCGGGTTCGAGCCCTTCGGCCGTCAGCAGGCGCTCTGGATAGGCGGTGACGAAGATCACCGGCACCTGGATCGTCTCGAGGATGCGCCGCACCGCGTTGATGCCGTCGCCGCCGCGGCCGAGATTCACGTCCGCGAGGATCAGGCCGGCGCCATGCTTCTGGGCGAGGCGCACCGCCGCGGCCTCGCTCGAGGCGACGCCCACGACCTTGTGCCCGCAGCGCTGCACCAGCTGCTGGAGGTCCATGGCGATGACCGGCTCGTCCTCGATGATCAGGACGTGGGTCGCCGCGGCGCCGCGCAGGGCGGTGCGGGCGGTCTCCAGCTCGGTCGCCGCCGATTCGGCGGAGATGCCGATGACCTGCGCCGCGTCCCCGATCGGCAGCTCCTCCAGCGCCGTGAGCAGCAGGAGCTGCTTGCCGCGTTGCGTCAGCGGCGGCGCCGCGGGCTCCTCGTCCGTCAGGCTGGTGACGCCGGCGTACAGGGCGAGCCGGCCCGGAAGGTCAGGCAGGCCCCGCTTCAGCGCCTCCGCCACCATGGCGTCGCCCGCCTTCTGGTTGCCGGCGAGGGCGCGGGCGTAGCGGCGGGCATAGGGCAGGGCGGCGACGAGCTCGTTGCGGGTAACACCACTCATGGATCGCGGTCGGTCCTCGGGCCTGGGTGAAGCGGGGGCGTCGCGGCCGGCGCGCACGCACCTTGGCCGCACCAATGCAACGTACCTTCCTGGAGTTTCGTATCATACCGAAAGCGCATGCGTGTATCCATGAATTCGCATGCCGACGACGAAACCTTTGGCGTTGGCCGGTTGTTGTGGCATCAAGATACACGGGACAAGGACTTCATCATGTCGTCAGCGCAGGTTTCCGACATGCAGGATGTCGAGGTTGAGGGGATCGCCGGTGATGCCCCGGCGGACGCGCCGGTCGCGTCCTTCCATGACCTCCTGATTTCGGTTCTGCCGCAGCTGCGTCAGCAGGCCTTCGCCCTGACGCGCAACCGCGCCGACGCGGACGACCTCGTCCAGGCTGCCGTCGCCAACGCGCTGGCCGCGCAGTCGAGCTTCATGCCGGGCACGAATTTCAAGGCCTGGATGGCGCGCATCCTGCGCAACCGCTTCCTCTCCGACATGCGCCGCCGCCGCGAGACGGTGGAGGTCGAGGACGCGCCGCAGGACGCGTTCGCCCGCGCCGCCAGCCAGGAGGACAGCGTGGCCGTGACCGAGCTGCGCAAGCACCTCGCCCGGTTGCCGGCCGACCAGCGCATGGCGCTGCTCATGGTGTCCGTCCAGGGCATGTCCTACGAAGAGGTGTCCGAGGCGCTCGGCGTGGCGGTCGGCACCCTCAAGTGCCGCGTCTTCCGGGCGCGGAAGCAATTGCAGCTCTGGCTGCTCGGCGAGCCCGAGGAGGAGCGCGGGTCCGCCCGCAAGGCGCCGACGGCCACCCGCCGCCGTGCCAGCGGTGCCATTGCGGCCGCTCCGAGGGAGACACCCCTCGGAGCCTGATGGCGAAGCCACCGAAGCGCAGCGGAAAGGCCTCACCCCGCATGGGGAAGGATCAACAGAGCAATGGTCGTGGTGTGAACGGTGCCTCGCCGGACGCTGCCTTCGACCTGTGGCTGCGCCACGGGTTGCACGCGATGTTCGACGACATCGCGCGCGAACCCATTCCCGAGGAGCTTCTGCGGCTGATCGAGTCCGACCGCCGCGGGAAGTGACGGCTGCCCCCGCGGGGTCCTCATGGCGGCGTTCTGGTCGCGCGCGACCAATCTGTCCGGCGTTCGTGGGCGGCTGCTGGCGCTCATGCTCGTGGGCGCCGTCCCCGTCGCGATCGTCGCGATGCACAACGCCGTCCTCGAGCGCCAGGAGGCGCTCGACGGGCTGACGCGCCGCGTCGGCGTCCTGCGGGAGGCCGTGGCCGCCCGGAGCCTCGCGGCGCTCGACAGCCAGCGCGCCCTCGTCAAGGGCCTGGCGGCCAACGGGTCCTGGCTCCTCCTGCCGCCAGGCGAATGCGACGCCGCCCTGAGTGCCGCCCTGACCGGGGAGGAGCGCTTCACGGGCGTCTGGATCCTCGACGAGACGGGGCATCTGCGCTGCAACTCCGCCGGCCGGCCGCCGGGCGCGTCCTTCGCCGACCAGGACTATGTCGGCCGGGTGCTGGCGACCGGGAGCTACGCGGTCGGCGGCTTCCGCCGAGGTCCCCTGACCGGGCAGCTCGTCCTGCAAGCCGCCGCGCCCATCCTCCGTGCCGATGGCGGCATCGCCGGGATGGTCGGCGCGGCGCTGCGACTCGACTCCCTCCGCGCGCCGCCCCTCGAGGGCGCGGCCAGCCACGTCTGGCTCTTCGACATGACGGGCGAGCGGATCGCGCTCGACGCGGGGTCCGAGGGCCGCCTGCCGAGGCCGGACGACCTCGACGCGCTGCGCGCCGGGGTGGCCGACGGGATCCTCGTGGCGGCGGCGCGGGATGGCGGGCTGACCGCCTGGGCGGCATCGCCGCCCGGACACCCCGTCCAGTGGCTGCTCGCCCTGCCGGCCGAGGACACCTTCGCGGCAGCGACCCGGCGCTTCCATCGCCGCCTCGGCGAGATCGGCCTGTTCATCTTCGCCTGCATCCTCGCGATCCTCGCCGGGACGGAGCTCGCCTGCTCGCGGCCGCTGCGCCGGCTGGCGGGCAAGGTCGCCGCCTGGCGGCCCGGCTTCGCCTTCACCACCACGCACAGCATCTGGGACCCGTGGGAGGTCACGGCGCTCAACCGCGCGCTGGACGAGGCGGCGAGGGTGATCGAGACGCGGGAGCGCCAGTTGTCCGAGGCCCTGCGCCAGCGCGACATGATGCTCGCCGAGGTGCACCACCGGGTGAAGAACAACCTGCAGATCGTCGCCTCGCTGCTGAACCTCCAGGCCGCGCGCATCGCCGACGGCGCGATCCGCGCCGAATTCCTCCTGGCGCGGGAGCGCGTGCAGGCCCTCGCCACGCTGCACCGGCACCTCCACGTGGAGGGCGACTTCGCCGGCGTCGCCATCGCCCCCATGCTGCGGGAGATGTGCGCGCAGATGGTGACGGGGGCGCCCGCGCCCGGGACCGCGCGGCTCGAGGTCGATGCGGCGCCGCTCACGCTGCAGACGGAGCACGCCGTCTCCGTGGCGCTCCTCGTGGCGGAGGCGGTGACCAACGCGCTGCGCCACGCCTTCCCGGCCGGCGGGGCGGGGCTGATCCGGGTCACGCTTCAGGTGGTGGCGGGCGAGGCCGTCCTCGAGGTGGCGGATGACGGCATCGGGATCGCCGCGGCGAAGGCGGGGACCGAGAGCGTCGGCATGTCGCTGATGCGCGGCTTCGCCGCCCATCTCGAAGGCGAACTCTCGGTCGAGACCGATGGCGGCACCCGCGTCCGCCTCGTCTTCCCGGTGCCCGAGCTGGCTAGCCCGCGAGCTCCTTCGAGCGTGCGGTAGCCGCGGCGATGGCGCGGTCCATCAGCGCGGGCCAGGCGCTCTCCTCCATCAGCACCGCGAGGGCGCGCTCGGTCGTGCCCTTGGGGCTGGTGACCGCCTTGCGGAGGTCGGCCGCATCGGCCGTCGAGGCGGCGAGCAGCGCGCCGGATCCGGCGACGGTGCGCCGCGCCATGGCCCGGGCGAGGTCCGGGGGCAGGCCCTGGCTGATCGCCGCGCGCTCCAGCACCTCGGCCAGCAGGAAGACATAGGCCGGCCCGCCGCCCGAGACGGCGGTGACGGCGTCGAGCATCCCCTCCTCCGGCACCCAGGCGACCTCTCCGATCGCGGCGAGGAGCGTGTCGCAGAGATCCCGCTGGGCCGCGGAGACGCCCGCGCCGGCGAAGGCGGCGGTGAAGCCCTGGCGCACCGCGGCCGGCGTGTTGGGCATGGCGCGGACGACCGAGGCGGTGCCGCCGACCAGCGCCGCCATGCCCGCGACCGTCCGCCCGGCCATGATGGAGAGGAACACCGTGCCGCCCCGCGCCCCGGGGGACGCCAGATGGGCGAGCGGCGGCAGCGCGTTCGGCGCCTCCTGCGGCTTGGTCGCGAGGATGGCGCAGGCCGGCTGGAAGCCGGCCGGCACCTCGCCGACCGTCGCCACGTGGCGCACGCGCCCCGCGAAGGCCGAGACGGCGGCCGTGTTGGGCTCGACCACCACGGTCTCGGGCGACAGGCCCCGCTCCAGCCAGCCGGAGAGCATCGCGCCCCCCATCTTGCCGCAGCCGAGCAGGAGAAGGGGTGGGATCACGCCTCGCCCACGCAGTCGAGCATGGCGGCCGTCAGCGCGTCCCGCGGCGACTTGCCGCCCCACAGCACCAGCTGGAAGGCCGGGTAGAAGCGCTCGCACTCGGTGATGGCGATGTCCACCATGTCCTCGAGCGATTCCGCCGAGGCGCCGGGCGCGCCGCGCAGCAGGACCGAGTGGCGGAAGACCGGCATGCCGTCGTCGCTGTCCATGCCGAAATGGCCGATCCACAGCTTCTCATTGGCCATGGCGAGCAGCTCGTAGAGCGGGGCGCGGCGATCGGCCGGCACCTTGAGGTCGAAGGCGCAGGAGAAATGCATGGCGCTGATCTCGTGCGACCAGGCGAAGAACAGGGTGTAGTCGCACCATTTGCCGGGCGCCTCGGCCGCCATCTCGTGGTCCGAGTTGCGCTCGAACAGCCATTCGTTCGCGGCGACGATCTGCTCGAGCACGTCGAGCGGGTTGGTGGCGGAATCGACGTGGTGGGCAAGCTGACCAGACATGCGGCACCTCCCCTGGGCGCCCCGTTCGGGACGCGGCGGCCTGCAAGGCCGGGGATGGCTGGCCGGCAAGAGCGCACCCCCGTGACGGCGGATCTGCGACCCGGCTTCGGGACCTCCATCCCGATGGCCGTCCGACCCGCCCTTGTCTCCCCCAACGGACAAGGGATTGGGGCCGTTTCCGCGATTCGCCACCAGGGCTAGGTTATGCACCGCGGAATCCGCACCGCAAGCCTTTCACGGGGAATTCATTTGCCAACCCGTGCTCAGCCGAGCTGCAGGTCCATTCCCCGCGTGATCTCGATCCAGCGGTCGCGCACCGTCGCGATCTCCCGCCCGAAGGCCTCGGGCCCCGCCCAGCCGGGGTCGGTGTCGATCTCCCGCAGGCGGCGCTGCAAGGCTTCCCGCGCCATGGTCAGGCGGAAGGTTTCGGCGAGGCGGGCGAGGATCGGCGCCGGCAGGCGGGCCGGGCCGAGCAGCCCGACGAAGCCCGACCAGTCGCGCCCGACCTCGACCCCCTGTTCGAGGAAGGTCGGCACTTCGGGCATCGTCCCGGCGCGCGCGGAGCCGAGCGCCGCGAGCGGCCGCAGCCGGCCGGAGGCGATGTGCTCCCGCACGGAGGTCAGGCTGTTGATCCCGGCATCCACCTCCCGCGAGAGGAAGGCGGTGACCATCGGCGCCTCGCCCCGGTAGGCGACATGCGTCATGCCGAGATTCATCAGGTTGTTGAAGGCGAGGCCGAAGACGTGGCCCGAGGACCCGGCTGCCCAGGAACCGAGGGTCAGGCCGCGGCCCCGCGCGTAGGGAATGAACTCCGCCAGGTTGCGCGCCGGATGCTCGGCGCGGATGACGAAGATCAGCGTGGTCGAGCCCATGCGGCCGATCGGCGTGAAGTCGCGGACGGCGTCGTAAGGCGCGTTTCCCAGCACCACCGGTGCCTGGACGAGGGAGGTGATGGTGAACAGCAGGGTGTGCCCGTCCGGCGCGGCCTTCGCCACGGCATCGGCGCCGATCATGCCGCCGGCGCCCGAGCGGTTCTCGATGAGGACGGGGACGCCCAGTATCTCGCTCATCGGCTCGGCGCAGAGACGGGCCCAGACATCGGTCGCGCCCCCGGCGGGGAAGGGGACGACGACGCGGATCGGCCGCTCGGGCCGCCACTCCTGGGCGCGGGCGGGCCGGGCGGCGAGCGGCGACAGGCCCGCGGCGCCGGCGAGCAGGTGGCGGCGAAGCATGGCGATTCCTCCGTTGTGCCGGAACGCTAGCCGAGGCGCGGCGCCGCGCGCGACGAAAAACCCGCCGCTGCCTGGATGTTGCCGGGTTCGGGGCGCAGGACAGGCCGATGCCCCGCCTCGTCCTCGCGCTCCTGCTCGTCCTCGCCGCGCCCGCCCAGGCCCAGGGCTGGCGAGCGGATGACCGGAGCAGCCTGCGGTCCGGTTCGGTCGCCTTCCGCGACGCGGCCGGCCGCGCCGTCGCCCGGCGCGACCTCACGGCGCGCGGGGACGCCGTGTTCCGCGATCGCGCCGGACGCACCATCGGCACGGAGAATCGTCACGCTGCCGGTGGCGCCGTCTATCGCGACCGGGCGGGTCGGACGGTGGGGAGGCGGTGAGCCGAGCCGCCTGAAGGGGGACGGCGTGGCGCAAGCGGCGGACCGGAGGGCCGCAGGCGGCGAACATGAAAGTCTGCCATCATGTGCCGCCGCGCATGGCTTCGCCGTCGCATCGCGCGACACGGGCGCCTTCGGGGCGGCGGGCCTCATGGTCATCGATCCCTGGGCCGCGCGCGGCTGACCGGCCGCTACTTCGTTTCCAGATGCCCGCCGAAGCCCTTCCGCATCGCGGACAGCGCCTTGTCGGCGAAGTTCTCCTCCCCGCGGGAGCGGAAGCGGGCGAACAGGCTCGCGGCCAGCACGGGAACGGGCACCCCGTTCTCCACCGCCGTGTCCACGGTCCAGCGCCCCTCGCCCGAATCGCCGACATGGCCCGAATACCCGGCCAGCTCCGGGTCCTGTGCCAGGGCCTGGGCCGTGAGGTCGAGCAGCCAGGACGCGACGACCGAACCGCGGCGCCAGGCCTCCGTCACCTCCTCGATCCGGAAGTCGAGCGGCGCCGGCGCGCGGCGCAGCAGGTCGAGGCCCTCGGCCATGGCCTGCATCATCCCGTACTCGATCCCGTTGTGGACCATCTTGGCGAAATGCCCGGCGCCGTTCGGCCCGCAATGGACGTAGCCCGCGGCCGGGCGGGGGTCGCTTCCGTCGCGGCCCGGCGTCGGCGGTGCCGCATCCTCGCCCGGCGCCAGCGCCCGCCAGACCGGGTCGAGGCGCCGCACCGTCGCCTCCTTCCCGCCGATCATCAGGCAGTAGCCCCGCGCCAGGCCCCACACGCCGCCCGAGGTCCCGACATCGAGGTAGTCCACGCCCCGCGCCGCCAGGGTTTCGGCGCGGCGGACGCTGTCCTTCCAGAAGGAATTGCCGCCCTCGATCATCGCATCCCCGGGGGAGAGCAGCCCGGCCAGGTCCGCGAGCGCCGCCTCGGTCACCGCGCCCGCGGGCAGCATCAGCCAGACGGTCCGGGGCGCGGGCAGCGCCGTCACCAGGGCCGCCAAGCCGTCCGCGGCCCGCGCCCCCTCCGCCGCGAGGGACGCGACGGCCGCCGGGTCCCGGTCGAAGACGGCGCAGCCATGGCCCGCCCGCATCAGCCGGCGCGCGATGTTCCCGCCCATCCGTCCCAGCCCGACGATGCCGATCTCCATGGACTGTCACCCTTTCCTTGCCGCGCGACCCGATCAACCATCGCATCCGCGACAGGGGAGGGACAGACGCATGCGCGCAGCTTGGTACGAGCGGAACGGTCCCGCGCGGGACGTGCTGGTGGTGGGGGAGATGCCCACGCCCACCCCTGGCCCGGGCGAGGTGCTGGTGCGCCTCGCGACCTCGGGCGTGAATCCCTCGGACTGGAAGACGCGCGGCGGGTCGCGCCCCATGGTCGCGCCGCGCGTCATCCCGCACAGCGACGGGGCCGGGGTGATCGAGGCGGTGGGCGACGGCGTGGACCGCGCCCGGATCGGCGAGCGCGTCTGGATCTGGAACGGGCAGTGGAAGCGCCCCTTCGGCACCGCCGCCGGATACATCGCCCTGCCGTCGCCGCAGGCCGTGCGCCTGCCCGACGGCACCTCCTTCGAGGCCGGGGCCTGCCTCGGCATCCCGGCGCTGACCGCGTGGCGCGCCCTGCAGGTGGATGGCGGCGTCGCCGGGCAGACGGTGCTCGTCTCCGGCGGCGCCGGGGCCGTCGGCCACTACGCCGTCCAGATGGCGCGGCTGATGGGGGCGAAGCAGGTGATCACCACCGTCAGCAGCGCCGACAAGGCGGCCCATGCCGGGGCCGACCACGCCATCCACTACCGCAGCGAGGACGTGGCCGAACGGGTGCGGGAGCTCACCGGCGGGCGCGGCGTGGACCGCGTGGTGGAGGTGGACCTCGCGGCGAACGGCGCCCTGCTGCCGAAGATCGTCCGGCAGGACGGCATCTGCGCCTGCTACGGCAGCGGAAAGGCCGAGGTCACGCTGCCCTTCGGCCCGATGATCGTCTCGGGCGCCGCGGTGCGCTTCTTCATCGTCTACGAACTGCCCGAGGGCGCGCGGCGCGAGGGTTGCGCCCAGCTCAACGCCTGGATGGAGCAGGGGAAGCTGACCCACGCCATCGGTGCCACCCTGCCGCTGGCCGACATCGTCGCCGCGCATGAGGCGGTGGAGGCCGGCGCGGTGCTGGGGAATGTGGTGCTACATTGCTGAGCGGCGCAGCCCTTCGAGCGCCCGGCGCAGCGCGTCGGGCACCGGCACCGGCCGCCCCGTGCCGCGGTCCACATAGACATGGGTGAAGTGGCCCTCGGCGGCCGCTTCCTCCTCGCCGGCGCCGAACACCGCGAGCTCGTAGCGGACCGAGGAATTCCCGAGCTTCGCCAGCCGCATCCCGACCACGACATCCTGCGGATAGGCGAGCGGCCTGCGGTAGCGGCAGCCGGTCTCGACCACCAGGCCCACCGCCGGGCTCGCCGCGATGTCGAGCGCGCCCTGCGCGATCAGCCACTTGTTCACCGCCGTGTCGAAGAAGGCGTAGTAGGCCACGTTGTTGACGTGGCCATAGGCGTCGTTGTCCGCCCAGCGCGTGCTGATCGGGCAGTGATGCGGGAACTCCGCGAGGCGGGCGGGCGCGGGCTTGTCCGTCATGGCCGCGCATCCCGCCACGCCCCGCCGATCCCTTCAAGCCGGGCGCGGATCGGGTAAGCTCATTTCATGAACGATCCGCCGGGGACCTTGACCGAGGAGGCCTATCGCCGCCTCGAGGAGATGATCGTCACGCTGGAGCTTCCGCCCGGCCAGGCCGTGTCGGAGGCGATCCTCGGCCGCATGCTGGGGATCGGCACGACGCCGATCCGCGAGGCGCTGCAACGGCTGGCGCGCGAACACCTCGTGCGGGTCCTGCCGCGCCGTGGCGTGGTGGTGACGGCCGTCGAACTCGACACGCTCCTCCAGGTGCTGGAGACGCGGCGCGAACTCGACCGCCTCGTCGCGCGCGCCGCCGCGCGCCGCGCCACGCCGACCGAGCGCGAGGCGATCCGCCGCATCGGCACCCGCATGCTGGAGGCGGTGCGGCCGGAAACGCTGCGGGAATTCATGCGCCTCGACGGCGAGCTGAACGACGCCCTCGCCGCCGCCGCGCGCAACGCCGTGCTGGCCGCCACCACGGGGACGCTCCAGGCCGTGTCGCGCCGCTTCTGGTTCCACCACCATCGCGGCGCGGAGCAGATGGCCGAGACGGCGCGGCTGCACGCGGCGCTGGCCGGGGCCGTCGCCGATGGCGACGAAGGGGCGGCGGCGGCCGCGTCCGACAGCCTCGTCGCGCACCTCGTCCGCTTCGCCCAGGGCACCGCGCCCGTGCTGGAGCCGCTGGCCGCCGGCTCCTGAGCGGGGGCTCTCAGCCCTTCAGCAGCAGCATCAGGATCCCGAACAGCACGAGCGCCACGAACTGCAGCAGGATGCGGTAGCGCATCAGCCGGTTGGAGGTCTGGGCGCTGCCGCCGCGGGCCATGCCGATCAGCCCGGCGAACAGCACGCCGAGGGTCGCGAACATCGCGAGCGCGACCAGGAGGGTGAGAGCGGTTTGCATCCGGGCTTTATGGGCGCGCCGCCGGCCAGCGCAACCGGGCGAGCGCCAGCGCGCCGCCGAAGGCCGCCGCGGCGCACATGCCGAAGCCGAGCGCGTAGCCGCCCGTCACCGCGACGAAGACCGAGAAGAGCGAGGGCGCGACCAGCATCGTCGCGCCGAAGGCGAAGCCCAGCGCCGCCGTCGCCGCGCCCACCTGCCCCGCGGGCGCGACGCGGGCCGTTTCGGCCAGCAGCACGCCGTTCCAGCCGATGGCGGTGGCGCCCATGGCGATGCCGATCAGCGCCACGGCCCAGCCCGGCCAGCC
>JAIEOO010000205.1 GCA_019750475.1 Acetobacteraceae bacterium
ATGGGCTGCGCGCGGCGCGATGGGCGGCGCGCCGGCCGCGCTGCGCGAGGGAGGCGGCGGCGGAGCTACGCCGCTCTCGCCTGGACCTCGGCCTTGGCGCGGAGCTTGTCGAGCAGCGGTTCGATCAGCCCGACGGTTTCCTGATCCTGACGGAAGGCCAGGGCCAGGGTGCCCGCCTCATTCCGCGCGACCCGCGCCTTCAGCGCCGAGCCGATCTCGGCGAAACGCAGCTCCACGGCGGCGCCGGGCGTGAGTGCGGACGAGTACCGCAACGCGACCCCTCCGAGCGAGATGTCCTCCACCTCCACCTCGAGCGGGCCGGCCGCCCCCCCTGCGAGCAGCGTCGCCCGGAGACCGCGGACGCGGATGCGCTCGAAGCGGCGCCGCTCGCCTTCCTCGTTCCGCATGGCGTTCAGGAACTCTTCGACCTCGCCGCTCAGCGTGTCGGCAATCTCCTTCAGCTGACCCGCACCGGCCAGGACCGTGCGGCTTGCCGCCGACGCCGCGTCGGCCGCGCCGGAAACCTCGCGCATCGCCCCGGTCGCCGAGGTGTTCTGCCGCGCGACGGCTTGCACGCTCGCGGCGATCTCGCGGGTCGCGGCGCCCTGTTCCTCCACGGCCGCGGCGATGGCCGTCGCCACCTCGTCCACCCGGCCGATCGCGAGGCCCACCTCGCGCACGGCCCCCACCGCCTCACCCGTCGCGAGCTGGATGGCCGCGATCTGGCCGGCGATCTGCTCGGTCGCGCGCGCCGTCTGCGCCGCGAGCGTCTTCACCTCGGAGGCGACGACCGCGAAGCCCTTCCCGGCCTCTCCGGCGCGCGCGGCCTCGATCGTCGCGTTGAGCGCCAGCAGGTTGGTCTGGCCGGCGATGTCGCTGATCAGCCGCACCACCTCGTCGATCTGGGCGGCCGTTTCCGACAGGCTGCGGACCGTCGCGTCCGTGCTGCGCGCGCGATCCACCGTGTCCTGCACCGAGGCCGCGGCCTTGGCCACCTGCCGGCTGATCTCGCCGACGCTGGCGCTGAGCTCGTCCACCGCGGCGGCGACGGTGTTGAGGTCGTTGGCGCTGCGCTCGGCCCCCTCGGCCGTCGCGACACTCTGGTTGCGCGCGCGGTCGGCAACCTGCGCCATTTCGGCGGCGGCGCGGCTCATGCCCTCCGCCTCCTCCGACAGGATGCGCATCACGCCCGAGATGGACGCGCCGAAATCCTGGGTGTGGCGATCCATGGCCCCCTGGCGGCGGTTGCGGGCGTCCTGCTCCACGCGCTGCCGGTTCGCCAGCTCGTCGGCCTCGCGCAGGCCGGTGCGGCAGGCGTCGATGGAACGCACCAGCGTGCCGATCTCATCGGACCGCGCGCCATCCGGCAGCGTGAAGCCGTAGTCTCGGCGCGCCAGGCGATCGATGGCGACGGTCAGCGGCCCGAGGCGGCGCAACACCGCGCGATCAGCCCAGAATGCGGCGGCCGCGGCCACGAGGATGGCGATCGCGCTGGCGATCAGGACGAGCCACACCGTCCGGCGGTAGACGTCTTCTCCCCGCTCCCCAGCGGCCTGTCCTTCACGCAGGTTCAGGTCAGAAAGGGCCTCGACGGCTTCGAGCAGGCGGATGAAGTCGGCCCGCATCGGGCCGAGGAACGCCGCCATGGCGGACTGGACCTCTCCGCTCTGCACCGACCGATCGAGCCCCGGCGAATGGGCGAAGAACGCGCGCATGGCGGCGAGGGTCACATCCGCGAGGCGGCGCTCTTCCCCTGGCGAGACCAGCGGGTCGTAGGCCGTCCACGTCGCATCGACCGTGCGGCGCTGCTCGGAGAGGCGACCCAGCTCTTGCGTGCGGATCACGGGATCCGACGCGAGGAGCAAGTTCGCCTGCAATTGGCGATAGCGGGTGATCGCCGCCTTGAACACGCCGAGCTGATAGGTGCTCGGCAGCCAGTTGTCACGGACCGACACAGCCTCGTTGTTCAGGCTCCGCAGCTGAAAGGCGGCGAGCCCTCCGACAGCGGCCGTCAGCAACGCCGAAAGGGCGAACACCCCGAGGAGCTTTGCGCGTATGCTCAACCGCGCCAGACCGCCAATGGCCACCGCACCATCCTCCTATGTGGACCGCCGCTGGTTACTGGGTGCCGATGAAAATTCCGTTTCGTCCGCGAGCCACCCGGCGTCGGTGCCAGCGCGCTCACGCCGACGGCGTCGGCCGCTTGCCGGCGACCCGGTCGCGTCGGGCCGCAGGGTCCCGAGATCGCTGAGGCGCGTGGTCGGCGGTGCGGTCGAGCGGGACGCCGCACTCGTCCAAGGCATCGCGGTCCTACGGCAGGCCGTGCCGCTCCAGAAAACAACCAGAATGCAATTATTTCGCCCGGAAAGCTTGGCGGTTCCACGCGACTGATTTGTCGCGTATCAGCCGAGGGAACGGTACTCTCACGGAAGGTTTCTGGCGTGGGTTCAGACAAGAACCGGCGACCCTTTTGCACGGCGATGCAGCGCGAGGGACGCAGCTACGAGTTGGCGGCGGCCGCGCTGTTGCGCTTGCCGAGCGATACGGAATGGCGACTGGCCCATGGCGTGATCGCGGGATTCGGGCGCGCCTGGCTGACCGACGGCGACGAGGTGTGGGAACCCACCGCCAATCGGTTCTTCATCGCGCGCGAGTTCCACGCCCGCTACGCCCCCAGCCTGCGCAGCCTCTACCCGCGCGACGCCGCCGCCGCGGCGATGGCTCTCAACGGACATTGGGGGCCCTGGGAGCAAGCGGCCTGAGACCTGGGACGCGACGCGACGGCACGGCGAGGTCGCGCCCGCGGGCACGCGCCGGGACCTCACAGGATCCGATGCCGGTCGAGGTGGTGCGGGGTGCCGCGGCCGGACAGCCGCCGGCCCCGGAGTCTCGCCGCCCGGACACGTCGCCGCGCGGGCGCTTCACGCGGCCGACCAGGCGGGCGGCGAGACGTGCCGGATGGCCACCCGGCGTCGCGCGCGGGGCCTCGGCCGTGATCAGCGGAGGGGGTCGGGTGTGGACGGCGCGGCCGCGCGTCGGGTCCCTGGACCTCGGTCACATGTCGGCGCGCCGGCGCTCGGCGCGCTTCGCTCCGCGCCGCGGGCCCTGACCGTCCTGCACCACCAGCCCGGGCGCGCCGCAGAACCCCCGGACAGCGGCATCACGAGCGCCAGAAGGGTCTCCGCACGGCATCCGCGACGTCGTAGCGACTCACGTTCATGTCGCGCAGCTCGCGATCCGACATCGCCCTCAACGCATCGGACTCCGCCTGGCGACGACGCCACGTGCGCATCAGCCGTCCAAGTCGCCGAACGGCGCGGCGCAGCGCGACACGCAGCGCGCGCACGCGCAACCGGCTCGCGGCCGACCGGACATCGGCGGGCCGCGGTGCGGCGTCCTCGAACGGCGCCGGCCGGTCCGACCTCGCCGCGGGAGCGCGGGGCCCGGTGAGGGTGACCGCGCAGGCGCCGGGGGCGCCGTCGAGCGCGCCTCCCGCCGACGGCGGCGCGGGTTCGAGCGTGCCGAGGCGCGCGACCTGATCCGTCGCGGGCGACGCCGCCACGCCATGCCTCGTCCGGTGCAGGGTGGCGGCGGGAGCGGACCGGGCGTTCGTATCCATGGCCGCAGCCTGAGGCGGCGCGCCGGGTGGCGCGAACGCGAACTCCTCACACGCGATGAGCCCTCGTCACCACGTCAGGGCCGGCGATGACGACGCGATCAGGAGCGCGGTCCTGACAGGTCAGCCATGCTGACCAGTGCGTTTGAGCCGCGGCTTGGTTCGTCCTGTAATCCCGCGAGAGGGTCCCTGACCATGGCGCACAAGCTGCCCCCGCTCTCCGCCGTGCGCATCTTCGAGGCCGCCGGTCGCTGCGGCAGCTTCACCGCCGCCGCCACGGAGCTGAACGTGACGCCGAGCGCCGTCAGCCACGGCGTCCGCGCGCTGGAAGACGCGCTCGGCGTGCCGCTCTTCCACCGCGATCCGCGCGGCATGCGCCTCACGCCGGCCGGAGAAGCGCTGCTGCGCGAGGCGACCCGCGCCTTCGACGGCCTGTCCCGCTGCATCGAAGCCCTGACGGGCCCGCGCGCCGGTCGCCGCCTGACCGGCAGCGTGGCGCCGACCTTCGCCACGCGCTGGCTCCTCCCGCGCCTGCCCGACCTGCGGCGGCGCCACCCGTCGCTCGACCTGTCGATCTCGACGGAGCGGGAGCATGTGGAGATCGGCGACGGACGCTTCGACTTCGCGATCCGCATGGCCGCCGCGCCATCCGGCTCGGGGGAATGGCACCGGCTGGCGCCGGTCAGGCTGGTGCCGGTGGCCGCGGCGGATTGCCGCTTGCCGCTGTCCGAGGCGCTGGCGCGCCTGCCCGCGGTGCACGTCACGGCGGCGGGCGAGGATTGGGCTTCCTGGGCCGCCTTGCGGGGCCTGCCCGCGCCCGACCCGTCGCGCGGCCTGCGCTTCGACACCATCCAACTCGCCCTCGACGCCGCGGCTCAGGGTCTCGGCCTGGCCCTGGCGCGGCTGCCAGTCTGCGCCGACGACATCGCGGCCGGCCGTGTCCGGGCGCTGGACGCGCCGATAGAGGGCGGCACCGTGTACTGGCTCGTCACTCGCCTCGGCCTGTTGCGCCAGCGCGAGGGCCGGCAGCTCGCGGCCTGGCTGCGCGAGCAGCTGGGCGATGCGATGCTGGCAGCCTGAAGCGCCGTCAGGACCGCGAGTTGGGCACCCGTCGCGCGCCCGGGCTCGTGCCTGTCAACGAGAGCAGGCTGCCCCCGGCCAGCAGCACGAGTGCGACCGCGAGGGTCGTCGTGGGATGCTCCGACAGGACCGGAATCGCGGCGAGCGCCGTCGCGGAAGGCACCAGCGCCGTGCTCACCGCCGCCCCGACCGCCCCCAGCCGCAGGACGACCCAGCTGTAGACGAAGACCGAGATGGTGCCGACCATGACGCCTTGAACCGCCACCTGCATCAGGACCGCCTGGGGCGCGGCCCGGTGCAGCTGCGGTTCAAGGGCCAGCAGGTAGGCCGGCAGGTAGAGCGTGGCCGACCACACGCTGACCGTCGCCGCGGTGACGATCGGATCGAGCCTCAATCGCGCCGCCAGCAACCCGAAGCCCGACCAGATGGCGGAGGCCGACAGGATCAGGGCGGCGCCGCCGAGTTGCTGCCCTCCCCGGCTGTCCACGCTGTCCCAGACGATGGCGGCGAGCGTGACCGCCACGAGGCCGGCCCCGATCGCCCGGCGGGGATCGGCGGCGGTCCCGCCGATCGCGAGGCCGATCGCGAAGGTGAAGAGGGGCAGCGCGCCGTGCAGAAGGGCGCCCGCATGGGACGCGGGCACGATCGCGAGCCCGGCAAAGGCCGGAATCGCGAAGCCGATCCCTCCCGCCGCAGCCAGCAGGAGCGACTCCGCGCTGAGGAGGGACCGACCCCGGCGCGCGATCGCGAAAGGCAGGAGGAGCAGACCGCTGGTGGCGAACCGGATGGCCACGAGATCCTGCGGCGCGAGCGAATCGCCGTAGGCGAGGCGCGATGCCAGCGTGAAGCTCGTCAGGATGCCGATCAGCGCGGCGCCGGCGGCAAGGTTGACGAGCCAGGTCAAGCCGCACCGCCCGCCGCGCGCGCTTCGGCACCCTTCCCGACGGCGCGGGGCCAAGCCGCGGCGATCGAGGGGAAGGCACCATCGTCCTGCTCGGCCATTCGGTCTCCCTGCGGCGGTCGGGGCCCGCAGTCTGCCCTGGCAGCCGCGCCGGCAGGCGCGAGTTCTTTTCACCCCCGATGACGCATCCTCACGCGATCCGGGCGTGCGGCCCGGGCAGGCGGCCGGGCTTGCCGCCGGCCGGGCGATGCCCGCGGGCGGCGAGCGCGGGCGCGGGCCGCCATGGCGATGCGGCCGGGCGTGAATGCCTCGCTGCACGCCCTCCGCCCGGCCCTGAGTCGCCGGAGCGGCGTGGCCCGGCTGTCCGGGGCTCGGCGGCACGAGGGGTGAGCGTCCGCCTGCACAGCGTGGCAGCGTCCGGCGCGGAACTGGGCAAGTGCGCCCGGATAAGCAAGAGTGCGGCCGCGAACAGGACCTTGCACGAGAAGTTTTCCAAGAGTTTAACCGACCCGCTAAGCCAACGCCGCGGGGCAGGCCCGGCAACAGGGAGATGGGTGAGATGACCGAGGACGATCTGCGCCACCTCATCGGCCGCGTGAAGCGCGGCGATCTGTCGCGCCGCGGCTTCGTGCGGCGCATGGCGGCGCTGGGCCTCACCGCGCCCATGGCGACGCAGCTGCTCGCGGTCACCGGCGCCGCGCCGGCGGCCGCCCAGTCCGTGCCCGCCTATCGCCCGACGGGCCGGCGGGGCGGCGCGCTCCGCATCCTGTATTGGCAGGCCTCGACCCTGCTGAACCCGCATTTCGCGGTCGGCACAACGAACCAGGACAGCAGCCGCGTCTTCTACGAGCCGCTGGCGGGCTGGGCGACGGACGGCACCCTGCACCCGATTCTCGCGGAGCGTATTCCCTCGGTCGAGAATGGCGACCTCGCGGCCGATGGCCGCTCGGTGACCTGGCGGCTGAAGCGCAACGTCCGGTGGCATGACGGGCAGCAATTCACCGCCGACGACTGCATCTTCACCTTCGAATTCGCGCGCAACCCGCAGGTCGGCTCGGTCAGCAGCGGCTCCTACATGGACATGGAGATCCGCAAGCTCGACGACTTCACCATCCGCCTCGATTTCCCGCGCCCCACGCCCTTCTGGGCCGACGCCTTCGTCGGCCCGAGCGGCCAGATCATCCCGCGGCACCTGTTCGGCAACTTCAACGGCCCCAACTCGCGCGACGCGCCCACCAACCTGCGCCCGGTCGGCACCAGCGCCTATCGCTTCGTCAGCTTCGCCCCCGGCGACACGCTGCGGGCCGAGGCGAACCCGAACTATTACCTGGAAGGCCGCCCCTTCTTCGACACGGTCGAGGTGAAGGGCGGCGGCGACGCCGTCTCCGCCGCGCGGGCCGTGCTGCAGACGGCGGATTTCGACTACGCCTGGAACCTGCAGGTCGAGGACGAGATCCTGCTGCGCCTCGAAGCCGCGAACCGGGGCCGCGTGAACATCATCGAGGGCGGCAACATCGAGTTCATCCAGCTCAACGCCGCCGACCCGAACCGCGAGATCGACGGCGACCGCTCGGTGGCCGCCCAGACCCAGCACCCGGCCTTCCGCGACCCGGCGGTGCGCCAGGCGATGGCGCTGCTGGTGGACCGCGAGAGCGTCAGCCGCTTCATCTACGGCCGCGGCGGGCCGGCCACGCCCAACTTCCTCAACAACCCGCCGCGCTTCCGGTCGAGCAACCTGCCGATGGAGTTCAACGTCGCGCGCGCCAACGAGGTGCTGGACCGCGCCGGCTGGGCCCGCGGCCAGGGCGGCATCCGGCAGAAGGACGGCGTGCGGCTGCGCTTCGTCTTCCAGACCAGCGTGAACGCGCCGCGCCAGCGCACCCAGCAGATCATCCGCCAGGCCTGCCAGCGCGCCGGCATCGAGCTGGAGCTCAAGGCCGTCACGCCGTCGGTGTTCTTCTCCTCCGACGTCGCGAACCCGGACACCTTCACCAAGTTCTGGGCCGACATGCAGATGTACACGACGACCATGTCGCAGGCCGACCCGCAGCGCTTCATGAACCAGTACGTGTCCTGGGAGATCGCGTCGCGCGCCAATTCCTGGCAGGGACGCAACATCGTCCGCTGGCGCAACGAGGAATACGACCGCGTCTTCCGCGAGGCCGAGTCGGAGCTCGACACGGTGAAGCGCGCGGCGCTGTTCATCCGCATGAACGACCTGATCTGCGGCAGCCACCACATCATCCCGGTGGTCAGCCGGCCGCTGGTCAGCGCCTCGCTCAACAATCTGCGCCCGGTGCTCTCGGCCTGGGACAGCACCATGTGGATGCTGAGCGACTGGTGGCGCGAAGCGTGATCCGCGGCGCGTGACCCAGTATCTCATCCGCCGCCTGCTGATCGCGATCCCGAGCATCCTCGGGATCAGCGTGATCCTCTTCGCCGTGCTGGCGCTGGCCCCGGGCGATCCCTTCGAGGAGCTGGCGACCAACCCGGCCATCCCGCCCGAGGTGCGGCAGAACCTGCGCGCGAGCCTCGGGCTGGATGACCCGATCCATGTCCGTTACTTCGCCTGGCTGACCTCGATGCTGCGCGGCGACTGGGGCTTCTCCTTCGTCAGCCGCATCCCGGTGGACGACCTCATCCTGCAGCGGCTGCCGACCACCATCGCGGTCATCGGCGCCTCGCAGGTGCTGGCGATCTGCATCGCCATTCCGATCGGCGTCTTCGCCGCGACGCGGCCCTATTCGATCTTCGACCAGATCGCCAACACGCTCGCCTTCGTGGGCTTCTCCCTGCCCACCTTCTTCACCGGCCTGCTGCTGATCCTGCTCTTCTCAATCCACCTCGACTGGCTGCCCTTCGTCTATCGCACGCAGCTCGACTCGACGGGCTGGCAGTGGTGGTGGGACCAGGTCAGGCAGTCCATCATGCCCGTCACCGTGCTCGGGCTGTTCCAGGGCGCCGCCCTCGTGCGCTTCGTCCGCTCGGCCGTGCTCGACGTCATCCGGCTCGACTACGTGACGACGGCCCGCGCCAAAGGCATCCCCGAGAGCGCCGTGACCCTCCGCCACATCGTGCGCAACGCCATGATCCCGGTGGTCACGCTGCTCGCGTTGCAGATGCCGGCCGTGTTCGGCGGCGCCATCGTGACCGAGCAGATCTTCCGCGTCCCCGGCATCGGCTCGCTGCTGATCTCGGCGGTGCTGGCGAACGACACGCCGGTGATCATGGCGGTCACCTTCGTCTTCGCCTGCCTCGTCATCCTGTTCAACCTGATCGCGGACATCCTCTATGGCTGGCTCGACCCCCGCATCAGCTACCGCTAGCGCGGGCGTCCCCGCGAGCGGCGGCGACCGGCCCCGGGTCGGCCCCTGGCTCGAAGCGTGGCGGCGCTTCCGCAAGCACCGCCTCGCGGTGGTCAGCGCCGTGATCCTGGCGATCCTCGTCCTCGGCGTGGCGTTCGGCCCGCTGATCTGGACCGTGCCCATCGACGAGATCGACTTCTCGAAGCGCCTCGACGGTCCGTCCTGGGAGCACCCGATGGGCACCGACGACCTCGGGCAGGACCTGCTCGCGCGCATCCTCTACGGCGGCCGCATCTCGCTCGCCGTGGGGTTCGCGGCCATGTTCGTGGCGCTCGTCGTCGGCGTGCTGGTCGGCGCCGTGGCCGGCATGGCCGGCGGCAAGACCGACGCCGCGCTGATGTGGCTCACGGACCTGTTCCTGTCGCTGCCGCAGCTGCCGCTGCTGCTGCTCATCATCTACCTGTTCCGCGACAGCCTGGTCAGCGTCGTCGGGCCGGAGATGGGGGTGTTCATCCTCATCGTCGTCGTCATCGGCGGCTTCAACTGGATGCAGGTGGCGCGCCTCGTGCGCGCGCAGTTCTTCTCCCTGCGGGAGAAGGAGTTCGTGGAGGCCGCGCGGGCCCTCGGCGCGTCGAAGACGCGGATGGTCCTCGTCCACATCCTGCCGAACTCCCTGGGGCCGATCATCGTCGCCGCCACCATCGACATCGCGGCCGCCATCATCGCCGAGAGCACGCTCTCCTTCCTCGGCCTCGGCTTCCCGCCCGACATCCCGACCTGGGGGCGGCTGCTGTTCGACGCGAAGGACAATCTCGACTTCGCGCCGCACTGGGCCCTGTTCCCGGGGCTGATGATCTTCCTGACCGTGCTCTCCATCAACTTCGTCGGCGACGGGTTGCGCGACGCCTTCGATCCTCGCCGGGTGAAGTCGTGACCGAGCAGCGCCTCCTCGACATCCAGGGCCTCAAGGTCCACTTCCGCACCGACGACGGCTGGGTCCGCGCGGTGGACGGCGTGGACATCGGCGTGGACCGCGGCGAGACCGTCTGCGTCGTGGGCGAGAGCGGCTGCGGCAAGACCGTCACCGCCAAGTCCGTGCTGAAGCTCATCGACATGCCGCCCGGGAAGATCGCGGCGGGGAAGATCCTCTGGCAGGGGCGGGACATCGTCCCGATGCGCGCGGCCGAGATGCGCGCCATCCGCTCGAAGGAGATCGGCTTCATCTTCCAGGAGCCGATGACCTCGCTGAACCCGGTCTACACCGTCGGCTACCAGATCGCCGAGACGGTGCGGCAGCACGAGGGCCTGTCGAAGCGCGCCGCCACCGACCGCGCGGCGGAGATGCTGCGCCTCGTCAACATTCCCAACCCCGCCAAGCGCGTGCATGACTACCCGCACCAGTTCTCGGGCGGGATGCGCCAGCGCGTCGTCATCGCGATGGCCCTGGCGTGCAACCCCAAGCTCATCATCGCCGACGAGCCGACGACGGCGCTCGACGTCACGATCCAGGCCGGCATCCTCGACCTGCTGAACGAGATGAAGGAGCGGCTGGGCATGGCCGTCCTCCTCATCACCCATGCCATGGGCGTGGTGGCGGAGACGGCGCAGCGCGTCGTCGTGATGTATGCCGGCCAGGTGGTGGAGGAGGCGCCGGTCGCGCCGCTCTTCGCCCGGCCGCTCCATCCCTATACGCAGGGGCTGATCCGCTCGATCCCCCGCCTCGACCTCGCGGCGACGGAGCACAAGCGGCTGGAGGCCATTCCGGGCGCCGTGCCCTCGCTGCTCGACCCGCCGCGGGGCTGCCGCTTCGCCGCGCGCTGCCGCTACGCCATCCCCGAATGCACGGCCGCCCCGCCCCCGCTGCGCGAACTGGGCGCCGGGCACTTCGCCGCCTGCATCCGCGCCGAGGAGATCGCCGAGGGCCGCGCCCAGCCGGCGGGGGTGGCGGCATGACCGAGCCCCTGCTGCGCGTCGAGAGGCTGGTGAAGCGCTTCGACGTCAAGGGCGGCATCCTCCGCCGCACCATCGGCCAGGTGCACGCCGTCTCCGGCGTCTCCTTCGAGCTGGGGCGCGGCGAGACGCTGGGCCTCGTCGGTGAATCGGGCTGCGGCAAGTCCACCACCGGGCGCCTCATCCTCCGGCTGATCGAGCCGACCGAGGGCAAGGTGACCTTCGAGGGCCGGGACGTCACCGCCCTGCCGCCCGGGGAGATGACCGCGCTCCGGCGCGACATGCAGATCATCTTCCAGGACCCCTACGCCTCGCTCAATCCGCGCATGACCGTGGGCTCGATCATCGGCGAGGCGCTGAAGATCCATGGCCTCGCGAAGTCGGCGTGCGAGCGCGAGGACCGCGTGGTCGAGCTGCTGGAAACCGTCGGCCTCCGCCCCGACCATGTCCGCCGCTTCCCGCACGAATTCTCGGGCGGCCAGCGCCAGCGCATCGGCATCGCGCGGGCGCTCGCCGTCTCGCCCAAGCTCGTCATCTGCGACGAACCCGTCTCGGCCCTCGACGTCTCGATCCAGGCGCAGGTGGTCAACCTGCTCGAGGACCTGCAGGAGCGGCTCGGCCTCACCTTCCTCTTCATCGCGCATGATCTCTCCGTCGTGGAGCACATCAGCGACCGCGTGGCCGTGATGTATCTCGGCCGGATCGTGGAGATCGCGGACTCGCGGGAGCTCTACGTCAACCCGCTCCACCCCTACACCGAGGCGCTGCTCTCGGCCGTGCCGATCCCCGATCCATCCCTGAAGCGGGAGCGCATCCGGCTGAAGGGCGACGTGCCGAGCCCGCTCCACCCGCCCTCCGGCTGCCACTTCCACACGCGCTGCCCTCTGGCCGACGGGGACCGGTGCCAGCGCGAGACGCCCGAGTTGCGGGAGACGCGGCCGGGGCATTTCGTGGCCTGCCACCATCGGGGCTGAGCGCGGCGGCCGATCGCGGGAAAGGGAGTGCCCGGCGGGGCGTTTGGGGGGCCGCCCCGCCGGGCTGCCACCTCCGCCCCCGGGGAACAGAAGGGAGCTTCGGTGACCAGGTGCCGGAGCGGTCGGGAGAGGTCCGCGCCGGTCGTGACCCCTTGTCGCCGAAGCCCGGCCCGCGGCCCAATCCGTGGTTCCGTGGCACGGGATCGGCGCCGCCGATCGTGGGCGGTCCGGCCAGGCTTCCGCCGGATCGGGCGGCAACCGGGATGGCCGGGATCGAAGCCCTGCCCGATCGCCCGCCCGGGCGGTTCAACGCACACGACGTCGAGGGGGCGTCGTCGCGCTGTTCGCCGGGGAGGCCGTGACGGAGCCGCCGCGCGGTCCCGCGCCCTGGGACACGCGCGGCAGCGGCTTGGCCCGGACGGCCGTCAGGCCGTTGTCAGCGTCGTCGAGCGTCGGATTCGCGCCCTGACCGGCCCAGGCCGGCGCATCGCCCCGCGCGGCTGCGACGTCGACCCCTTCCGGAACAGGCCCGTGACGCGCGAGGACAGCGGCCGGACGATCGCCGGGCCGCCGGCGGGCTGACCACGGCCAGGCTTGAGCCCGGCCTTCGTTCACCCCATGTTCCGGACATGGCCCGCGACCGCACGCGCTTCGTCTGCCAGTCCTGCGGGGCGGCGCATCCCAAGTGGCAGGGACGCTGCGATGGCTGCGGCGAATGGAACACCCTCGTCGAGGAGAGCGCCGCGCCGCGCGCCCCCGGCCCCGCCGGCAAGGCCCCGCCCGGGCGGGGCCTCGATTTCGTGGGCCTCGGCGGGGAGAGCGCGCCGCCGCCCCGGCACCTGACCGCCATCGCCGAGCTCGACCGCGTGCTGGGCGGCGGGTTCGTCCCCGGCTCGGCCGTGCTGGTCGGCGGCGACCCGGGCATCGGCAAGTCCACCATCCTGCTCCAGGCCGCGGCCCGCATGGCGAGCGCGGGGAAGCGCGTCCTCTACATCTCCGGCGAGGAGGCGGTGGCGCAGGTGCGGCTGCGGGCGCGGCGCCTCGGCCTCGAAGCGGCACCCATGGCGCTGGCGAGCGCCACGGCCCTGCGCGACATCCTGGCCAGCCTCGAGCGGGAGCGCGACGCGGCGCTGGTCGTCATCGACTCCATCCAGACCATGTGGCTCGACGCGCTGGACAGCGCGCCGGGCACCGTCGCCCAGGTGCGCGCCTGCGCGGCGGAGCTGATCCGCTGCGCCAAGGCGCGGGACTTCGCCCTCGTCCTCGTCGGCCATGTGACGAAGGAAGGGACGCTCGCCGGTCCCCGCGTGCTGGAGCACATGGTGGACGCGACGCTCTATTTCGAAGGCGACCGGGGCCACCAGTTCCGCATCCTGCGCGCCACCAAGAACCGCTTCGGCGCGACCGACGAGATTGGCGTCTTCGAGATGACGGAGGGCGGCCTGGTGGAGGTGGCCAACCCCTCCGCCCTGTTCCTGGCGGAGCGGCGGGGGAACATCTCGGGCAGCGCGGTCTTCGCCGGGCTCGAGGGCACGCGACCCGTGCTGGTGGAGGTGCAGGCGCTGCTCTCGCCCTCCAATGGCGGCTCGCCGCGGCGGCAGGTGGTGGGGTGGGATGGCGGGCGGCTCGCCATGCTGCTGGCGGTGCTGGAAGCGCGCTGCGGCCTGACGCTGGCCCAGGCCGATGTGTACCTCAACATCGCCGGCGGGCTGCGCATCAACGAGCCGGCGGCGGATCTGGCCGTCGCGGCCGCCCTCGTCTCGGCGCTGACCGACAAGCCCACCGACCCGGACGCGGTCTATTTCGGGGAGGTGGGGCTGTCGGGCGAGGTGCGGCAGGTCGCCCAGGCCGAGTCGCGGCTGCGGGAGGCGCAGAAGCTCGGCTTCGGCGGCGCGGTGCTGCCGCGGCGCGTGGCCCGCGGGTCGAAGGCGCCACCGGCCATCTCGGGGCTGCGCCTCTCCGAGATCGGGCATCTGGCCGACCTGGTAGCGCCCTTCGCCGCCGGTGGGGTGAAGCGGCGGACGCGGGAGAACGCGGCGTGACGGAGGGGGCGTTGCCCCCTCCGCGCCTCCCCCACCAGGGGCCAGCGGCCCCTGGACCCGGCGGGTGTCAGCCGCCTGCCTGCCGCCTCGCGCGCATGTAGGCGCGGAGGACGGCGTTGCTGCGCGTCTGGCAGCGCGGCCCTTCGCCCTTGAAGAAATCGAGCACGCCCGGATCGAGCCGCAGCGAGATCAACCTCTTCGCCCCAGTTGCGACAGCGACGGCGTCCCTATGCCAGTCGCGGGGCACGTCCTTCCCATCGGCGTCGGAGGCAATGGCGGCCTCCAGCTCCGCCTCGGACATCGCGTCCACGCGCGCCCAGTCGCTGCGGCTCTCGCCGCGCGCGTCGAGCCAGACGCAACACCCTCGTGGGCCGGGGCCCGCCTCGCTGGGTCGCCGCGCTGTGATGCATGGTGATCGCGCACGCGCAGTTGCGGGTTTGGCCTTGGCAGGTGTCCTGCACTTGTTCCTTGCTGGGTCGTCAGCCGATTGCTATCATCGGCGCTATCAATCGGATTTGCTGCCATGGGCCAGCTGCTGGTGCGCGACGTGGATGACGAGGTGATCCGCCGCCTCAAGCGGCGGGCGGCCGCCCATGGCCGCTCCACCGAGGCGGAGCACCGGGCCATCCTGGAGGCGGCGGTCCTGACGCCCACGGAGCAACCGGCCGAGGCGGCGCGCCGGTTCCAGGCCGAGGTTCGGCTGGCGGAGGGCGAGCCGGACGCCGCGTCCCTCCTTCACGAGGCGCGGGCCGCGCGGCGGTGAAGGCCGCGGTGATCGACGCGAGCGTCGCCGTCAAATGGGTGGTGGGCGAGGTCCACTCGGAGGCGGCGCTGGCCCTTCTGGGCGAAGGCGTGACGCGGCTTGCCCCGGCTCACTGGTTGGCGGAAGCCGGCACCGTCCTCTGGGCGATGAGCACACGGCGCGGGACGCTGACGCGGGCGCAAGCCGAAGCGCGGCTCGACTTCCTGCGTGGCTTGCAGGTTCGCGAAACCGCCCTGCCGGCCCTGCTGCCCGAGGCGGGGAGGCTCGCCTTCGACCTCGACCTCACCTGTTACGACACGCTCTACTTGGCGCTGGCGAAGCGCGAAGGCGTGCCGGTCGTCACCGGTGACCTGAAGCTGGTCGAAGCGGCACAGCGCGGCGGGCCGACGACGGCGCCATTGGTCCGTTGGGTGGGAGACCTGCCGGCGCCCGGCCCGTCCGGGTGACGCCCCACCCGGCCCCGGCTATACCGCGCCGCATCATGACCTGGGTCGATGGCGCGCTCCTCCTCGTGATGGTGGTCTCTGCCATCCTCTCCTTCCTTCGCGGCTTCGTGCGCGAGGCCCTGGGGCTCGCGGCCTGGATCGGCGCGGTGGTGGCGGGCTTCGCCGGGCGCGGCTGGCTGCGCCTCTTCTACGAGCAGTTCATCGAGCCCGACTGGCTGGCCGACGCGGCGGCCGTGGCGACGATCTTCCTCGTCGTCCTCGTCGTCCTGAAGCTGCTGATCCACGCGCTGGCCAACAAGATCTCGCAGAGCCCGCTCGGCGGCGTGGACCGCTCCCTCGGCACGGTCTACGGCCTGGCACGCGGTGGATTCCTGGCGGTGCTGGCCTACATCCTGGCCGGGCTGGTCTTCACCGACACGGCCCGATGGCCCGAGCCCGTCAGGGAGGCGAGATCCCTGCCCCTCGTCGTGGACGGGGCCAGGTGGGTGGCGTCCCTCCTGCCGGAGGAGTATCGGCCGCGCATCGCGGCACCCCCGGACAGGCCGGTTCCGACCCAGGACGACCTCTTGCGGCCGCCCGCCCGGAACCGCACCTGACCCGCGTGCTCGCGCCGTTGACCCGCGCGGACGCGCATTTGAAAGGCAGCCCATGCCCCTTCCGCTTCACGACGACGACCGCTTCCACGAGGAATGCGGCGTCTTCGGCGTCTGGAACGGCAGCGACGCCGCGGCCCTGACGGCGCTCGGCCTCCACTCCCTCCAGCACCGGGGGCAGGAGGCATCGGGCATCGTCTCCCTCGACGAGGAAGGGGTCTTCCACGCCCACAAGGGCCTCGGCCTCGTGGGCGACATCTTCGGCGACGCGAAGGTGATGGCGGGGCTGCCGGGCCGCGCCGCGGTCGGCCACAACCGCTACGCCACCACGGGCGAGACGGCGCTGCGCAACGTCCAGCCCCTCTTCGCCGATTTCGAGTTCGGTGGCTTCGCGGTCGCGCACAACGGCAACCTCACCAATGCGGCGCAGCTCAAGCGGGCGCTGGTGCGGCGGGGCTGCCTGTTCCAGTCCACCACCGACAGCGAGGTGTTCGTCCACCTCATCGCCATCAGCCTGTATTCCACGGTCGAGGACCGGCTGATCGACGCGCTGAAGCAGGTGCAGGGCGCCTACTCGCTCGTCGCGCTGCACAACGGCGCGCTGATCGGCGCGCGCGACCCGCTGGGGGTGCGCCCGCTCGTGCTCGGGCGGCTCGGCCAGGGCTGGATCCTGGCCTCCGAGACCTGCGCCCTCGACATCGTGGGCGCCGAGTTCGTGCGCGACGTCGACGCGGGGGAGATCGTCGTCATCGACGACCAGGGCATCCGCTCCCTCAAGCCCTTCGGCCCGGCGCAGGACCGCTTCTGCATCTTCGAGTACATCTACTTCGCCCGTCCGGACTCGGTCGTCGAAGGCACGCCCGTCTACGAGACGCGCAAGCGCATCGGCGCCGAACTCGCGCGCGAGAGCAACGTGCCGGCCGACCTCGTGGTGCCGGTGCCGGACAGCGGCGTGCCCGCCGCCATGGGCTACGCCTCCGAGGCCGGCATCCCCTTCGAGCTCGGGATCATCCGCAACCACTATGTCGGGCGCACCTTCATCGAGCCCACGGACCAGATCCGCCACCTGGGCGTGAAGCTGAAGCACTCGGCCAACCGCGCGATGATCGAGGGCAAGCGCGTGATCCTCGTGGATGACAGCATCGTGCGCGGCACCACCTCGAAGAAGATCGTCGAGATGGTCCGCCAGGCCGGCGCGGCCGAGGTGCATATGCGCATCTCCTCCCCGCCCACGACCCATTCCTGCTACTACGGCATCGACACGCCCGAGCGGTCGAAGCTGCTCGCGGCGCAGCACGACGTGGCGGAGATGGCGAAGCTGATCGGCGTGGACAGCCTCGCCTTCATCTCGCTCGACGGGCTGTACCGCGCGCTCGGCCGCCCCGGCCGGGATGCCGCCAATCCCGGCTATTGCGATGCCTGCTTCACCGGGGACTATGCCATCCCGTTGACCGACCGCGCCGAGAACGAGCCGGCGCGCCCCACCCTCGTCCAGGCGCTCGCGCGATGACGAAGCCCCTCTCCGGTCAGGTCGCCCTCGTCACCGGTGCCTCGCGCGGGATCGGCGCGGCGACCGCGCTCTCGCTCGCGCGGCTGGGCGCGCATGTCGTCATCACCGCGCGCTCCCAGGGCGGCCTCGAGGAGACGGACGACGCGATCCGCGCCGCCGGCGGCACCGCGACGCTGCTGCCGCTCGATCTGGTGAAGGAGGGGGAGCAGCTCGACGCCGTGGGCCCCTCCATCGTCGAGCGCTTCGGGCGGCTGGACATCCTCGTGCACGCGGCCGGTCTGCTGGCGAAGCTCACGCCCGTGGCGCACATCATGCCGCGCGACTGGAACGAGGCGCTGGCGGTCAACGTCACGGCCGCCTGGCGGCTGATCCGCAGCTGCGACCCGCCGCTGCGCGCGGCGCCCGCCGGCCGGGCGCTGTTCGTGACCGACAGCGTGGCCAACCGGCCCCAGGCCTATTGGGGCCTCTACGGCGCCGGCAAGGCCGCGCAGGAGCATCTGGTGCGCAGCTGGGCGCGGGAGGTGGCGTCGCTTTCGCCGCTGCGCGTCATCCTGGCCGATCCGGGGCCGGTGGCGACCAACCTCCGCTCCGTCGCCCTGCCGGGCGAGGACCCCGCCACGCTGCGCAGCCCGGCCGATGCCGGCGCGGCCCTCGCCGCCCTCTGCGTGGAAGGGGCCGAGAACGGGGCGCTGGTCGGCGTCTGACGGCCGTGGCGGCGCGGATCACCCTGCTGGCCGCGTGCTCGCTCGACGGGCGCATCGCGGACGGGACGGGCGGCGTGGCTTGGCTGGAGCCGTTCGAAGCCTCGGCCGATTACGGGCTGGCCGGCTTCCAGGCCGGGCTGTCGCGCATCGTCATGGGGCGCGCGACCTATGACCAAGTGCTGGGCTTCGGCGAATGGCCCTACGGGTCCACCCCGGCCACCGTCCTGACGGGGCGGCCGCTCGGCGCGGCGCCGCCCGGCGTGACGGCGGAGGACGGGCCGCCCCGCACCCTGGCGGCCGGCTGGGACGGCCATGTCTGGCTCAATGGCGGCGCGCGCGTCTTCGCCGACTTCCTCGCCGCCGACCTCGTGGACGAGATCGAGATGTTCGTGATGCCGGTGCTGCTCGGCGAAGGGCCGCGGCTGCTCGATGCCGCGGGGCGCCGCGCGCCGCGCCTCGCCGACGTCGCGCCGTGGCCGAACGGGGCGGTTCGCCTGCGCTACGAGATGGGACCGCTCCCGTGAATTACCGCCACGCCTTCCACGCCGGGAACTTCGCCGACGCGCTGAAGCACGCGCTGCTCGTCTGGCTCCTGCGCGCGCTGGCGCGGAAGGAGACGCCGTTCCGCGTGCTCGACACCCATGCGGGCATCGGGCGCTACGATCTCTCGGGCGAGGAGGCGCGGCGCACGGGCGAGTGGGAGCGCGGGATCGGACGGCTGCTCGACGTCGCCGACGGGCCGCTCGCCGATTACGTGGCGGCGGCGCGGGCGGAGGGGGACCGCCACTATCCAGGATCGCCCGCCATCGCCCAGCGCCTGCTCCGCCCGCAGGACCGGCTGGTGCTGGTGGAGCTGCACGAGGCCGACCACGCGACGCTCCGCGCCGGCTTCGCCCGCGACACCCGCATCGCCGTCCATCGCCGCGACGCCTGGGAGGCGATCCGGGCGCTGACGCCCTTCCCCGAGCGCCGCGGCCTCATCCTCATGGACCCGCCCTTCGAGCAGCCCGGCGAGTTCGACCGCCTGGCCGACGCCGTGCGGGAGTTGCAGCGCCGCGCCCGTTCGCACATCCAGGCGGCGTGGTACCCGATCAAGCACCGCGCGCCCGTCCGCGCCTTCCACACGCGCCTGCGGGACGAGGGCGTGCGGGATGTCCTGGCGGCGGAGCTGTGGCTGCGCGAGCCGCTCGATCCGCAGCGGCTCAATGGCTGCGGCCTCGCGGTGGTGAACCCGCCCTTCGGCTTCGAGGACGCGGCGCGGGACATCCTCGCCGCGCTCCACGCCCGGCTGAGCGATGGCGAGGCGGGGGCGGGCTGCGCCGTCTCCCGCGTCTGCGATGAGTGAGGCGATCGCGGTCCTCGGCGCCGGGGCCTGGGGCACGGCGCTCGCGATCCACGCCGCGCGGCTCGGGCATCGCGTGACCCTCTGGGCGCGGGACGCGGAGCGGGCGGAGGCGATGGAAGCGGCGCGGGAGAACGGACGCCTGCTGCCCGGCGCCCCCTTCCCCGCCGGGCTGCGCGTCACCGCCGATGCGGCGGCCGCCCTGGAGGCGGCCGCGCTGACCCTGGTCGCCGTCCCG
>JAIEOO010000277.1 GCA_019750475.1 Acetobacteraceae bacterium
TGGCTGACCGCCCTCGCCCTGCTGGCCGGCGCGCCCGGCCTGGCGCGGCTGGTCGCCTACGAGGCCGACCTGCCGCGCGCGGCGCATCTGGCGGGCAACATCGCGGACCATGCCGGCGAACGCGGGCAGGCGGTGGCGGACGCGCTGCCGCCGCTCGGCCAGCTCGGGCTCGACCGCATCGACCTGCTCCGGACCGAGGACGCCGCGCGGATCATGGCCGACGCCCCGGCCCTCACGGCCGGCGGAACCCTGGTCGCCGCCACGCTGGACCTCCGTCGCGAGCTGGTTCCCGGCCGCCCGCATCCGGCGGAAACGCTGGCCGCCTGGTGCGCCGCCTATGGCGGCCTCGTCACCTTCGACCGGCGCGGCGCCCCGCTGCCGGCCGCGGACGCGTCCGGCCTGGCCGTCGCGCTGGAGGCCGCGCTCGACAGCCCCGAGCGGCGGGTCGAGGTGTTCCTCGGGCCGGCGGGCTGGGTGGAGCGCTACGCGGGCTGAGCGCCCGCCCTACCGCTCCACATCCTCGACCGACAGGCCGAAGGCCGCGACGCCCTCGGACAGCAGGTCGCCCACGCCCTCCATGCCGGCGAGATAGGTGCCCGCATCGCCCTTGGCGTTGCGCTCGAAGGCGAGCTTCAGCGCCTCGTCCCAATCCTCGGCCTCGTAGTCGCCGCGGCCGACCCAGGCGAGGGCGATCAGCGCGGCCTGCTGCTCCTCGTTCAGCTCGCCGATGTAGTCGGTGAGCGTCTCCTCGGTGATCTCGTCGGCATCGTCCTCGTCGAGATCGTCGAGCGGGTCCTCGTCCTCGTCGGTCGGGCCGAGGGCGGCTTCCTCGCTCTCCTGCAGCGCGCGCGCCAGGTCCACGACCGTCGCCACCACCTCGAGGCTGATGCCCAGATCGACCCCGTCTTCCTCGTCCTCGGCGGCCATGCGCGCGGCTCCTCTTCCGGTGGCCCCAAGGTAATCAGCTATTCCAGTCGGGGGCCATATCCGGGTTCACGAAACGCCGGTCTTTCGGCAGCGTTGCCAGGGCCGCGACGTCCTCGGCCGTGAGGCGGATCGCGGCGGCGCCGAGATTCTCCATCTGCCGCTGCGCCGACTGCGCCTTGGGAATGGCCGCCACGTCCTGCATGCGCAGCAGCCACGCGAGCGCGACCTGCGCCGGCGTCGCCTTGTGGCGCCTGGCGATCTGCTGGATCACGGGGTGGTCCAGCGTCTGCCCCTTGCCGAGCGGCGTGTAGGAGGTCAGCGCGATCCGCCGCGCCTGGGTGATGGCCAGCAGCCGGTCCTGGCCGAGCATCAGGTGATGCTCCACCTGGAGGCAGGCGATCGGCACGATGTCGAGGTCGAGCGCCCGCTGCAGCAGCCCCGGCGGGAAATTCGAGACGCCGACATTCTTCGCCAGGTTGTTGGCGCGGATCCACGCCATCGCCTCCAGGATGGAGGGGAGGTCCATCGCCGGCGACGGCCAGTGGACGAGCAGCAGGTCCACATAGGCCTGCCGCAGCCGCCCGAGGCACTCGTCGAAGGCGGCGCGGAAGCTCGGGCCGTCGGTCTTGTCGTTCCAGATCTTGGTGGTGAGGAAGATCTCGCCCCGCGGCACGCCGGCCAGATGGATGGCGGCCCCCACCGCGTCCTCGTTGCCGTACATCTCGGCGGTGTCGATGTGGCGGTAGCCGAGCGAGAGCGCGGTCTCGACCGCCGCCTGGCAGGCGCCACCCTTCATCGGCCAGGTGCCGAGGCCGAGGGCCGGCATCTTCATCAGCGGCGTGTTCAGCACGGGTGACTTCATCGCTTGGCGAGATCCAGGAGGCCCGCGGAACCGGCTTCGGTCCCGAAGGCGAGGTGGGTGCCCGCCGGGTTCCAGGCGAGCGAGGAAACGCCGTTGCCGGCCGGCGCGCGGCCGGGCGGGGCGACCGGGACGACCTTGCCGGAGCCGATCTCGACGAGCAGGACGAGGCCGTCCTCGAAGCCGGCCGCCACGACCTCGTGCTGGGGGTGGCAGGCGACGGCGGTGCACATCACGCCGTCCCCGCCCGCGAGTTCGGTCGGCGCCTTGCCCATCGGCCCGCCGCCGAAGAAGGGCCACAGCACCACGGCCTCGGCGCCCGAGGTCGCGAGCCACTTGCCCTTCGCCGTGAAGGACAGGCTGCGGGTCTTGGTCGGATAGCCCGACATCCGCATGTGCTGCCCGTCCGCGAGGCGCCAGCCATGCAGCGCCTGCTCCTGCATGGCGGTCACGACATGCGTGCCGTCCGGGCTGATCGCGATGGCGTGGTGGCTGCCCTTCCATTCGAGCAGGCGCGGCTTGTCCTCCTTCGCGGCCACGAACCAGAGCGAGGCGCCGTTGTAGTGGCTCGCCGCCACGCGCTTGCCCTTGGCGTCGAAGGCGAGCCCGCCGACCGAGGAGGGATGCGCGAGCGACTTCTCCGTCTCGCCCTTGGCCGAGACGATGTGGACCGCCTTCGCCACCGCGGCGGCGCGGATGCCGGATTCATGCGCCGCGACGTGCTCGACCCATTTGGAGCCGTACTTCGCCAGCTCGACCGCCGTGCCGTCGGGCGCGACGCGCATCAGCCGGCCATCGTCGCCGCCGGTCAGCACGCCATCCTTGCCGTCGGCGCAGGCCGCGAGGACGGCGCCCCGATGCGCCTCGACCACCGTCCAATCCGCGCGGATGTCGGCGAGGGCGGCGAGCCGCACCGTGCCGTCGCCGAGCGCGAAGCCGACCGACCTCCCCTCGCGCCCGAAGGCGATGCCGACGACCCAGGCGCCGAGATCCTGCCCGACGCCGCGATGGGCGAGGAGGAAGTCGCTCTCGGAGACCGCAGTGCTCACGAATCCACCTGGCAGGCCTCGAAGCCGCGGCGGAGCTGCGGCCGGTTCAGGTCGCGGCCGATGAAGACGATCTTCGACTTCCGCGCGTCGCCCTCCTTCCAGGGGCCGATGAAGTCGCCATCGGCGATCATGTGCACCGCCTGGAAGGCGAAGCGGCGGTCCTCACCCGGATAGGCGAGGATGCCCTTGGTCCGCAGCAGGTCCTGGCCCTTGGTGGCGAGCAGGTCGCTCATCCAGGCGTTGAACTTCTCGGGGTCCACGGGGCGCGACACCTCGAAGGACACGCTGTTCACCTCCGAATCGTGCTCGTGGTGGTCCTCGCCCGAGAGGAACTCGGGCTCGCGCTCCAGGATGCGTTCGAGCTTGAAGCTGTCGCGCCCGATCACCGCCTCGATCGGCACGTCGGACTTCGTGGCGCGGCGGATCTCGGCGTAGGGGTTGATGGCGCGGATCCTGCGTTCGACCGCTTCGGCCTCCTCCTCGGAGACGAGGTCCATCTTGTTCAGCACGAGGAGGTCGGCGAAGGCGATCTGCTCCTCCGCCTCGGAGCTGTCGTTGAGGCGCGCCGAGAGGTGCTTCGCGTCCACCACCGTCACGATGGAATCGAGGCGCGTCGCGCGCTTCACGTCCTCGTCCACGAAGAAGGTCTGGGCCACGGGGGCGGGGTCGGCGAGGCCCGTGGTCTCGACGATGATGCCGTCGAACCTGTCGCGCCGCTTCATCAGCCCGCCCAGGATGCGGATGAGGTCGCCGCGCACGGTGCAGCAGATGCAGCCGTTGTTCATCTCGAACACCTCCTCGTCGGCGTCCACGACGAGGTCGTTGTCCACGCCCAGCTCCCCGAACTCGTTGATCACCACGGCGAATTTCTTGCCGTGGTTCTCGGTGAGGATGCGGTTCAGCAGGGTGGTCTTGCCGGCGCCGAGATAGCCGGTCAGCACGGTGACGGGGACGGTGGTGTCGGACATTGCGGGGGTTCCCGAGCAGTTCCCTTGGCGGAGCGCATATGAGGCCAAGGCCGGGGGGGCGGCAACGGAGGACGGCCCCAATCTTTGCGGAACTGTCCGGCTTCTGTCGCGGGGCCGTCGCGCAACCGACCTATTCCGATGCCGCGTCGGTTTCGGAGGCGGGGCTTGCGGCACAGGTTCTGGCTCGGATCGGCGCTCGCGCTCTGCGCGGTCGCCTATCTCGGCCTGGCCATCCGCAGCGGGGCCGAGACCTGGTGCCTGCTGGAGCAGCGCTTCTCCGCCGCCTGCGCCGGCCTGCTGCCGTCCTACGCCGCGCTGGACTGGCCGGCCCTGGCCATCGCGGCCCAGATCCTGTCCATGGTCGTGCTGGGGCTGGGTGGCCTGGGCTACGTGGCCATCCTGCTGGCGTTTCTGCGGGCGGAGAGGGTCGGCGGGGAACCCGGTTCGCGCTGACCGCGTTGTTCCGGCGGACAACAGCGGCACGGAGGACGCCATGCCCCGCGGCGACAAATCCGCCTACACCGACAAGCAGAAGCGCAAGGCCGGGCACATCGCCGAGGGCTACGAGGCCCGGGGCGTCCCCGACAAGGAGGCCGAGGCCCGCGCCTGGGCAACGGTCAACGCCCAGGACGGCGGCGGCAAGAAGAGCGGCAGCGGCCGCAAGAAGCCGGAGCCCCGGGCATGAGCGACGGCAAGGAGCACCCGCAGCAGAGTTCGAAGGTGGGCGACGTGGACATGCGCACCAGCCGCCACGAGGACAGCGCCGCGGCCGAGACGATGAAGACCCCGCACCAGGACAAGGCAGCGCAGCGTGGCACCGAAACGTCCAAGGGCGGCGCGCCCACGGTCAGCGGCGAGACGGCGGGCGCCCTCAAGGACCAGGTCGGCCACTGACGGCCGGCGCGGTCACTCCGGCTGGAAGTTCACGCTGCGCAGCAGCTCGGAGGCGCGGCTGATCTCGGCTGCGATGAAACGGCGGGTCTCGGCGATGCTCTCGGTCACCGGCTCCAGCACCTGCTGCGTCAGGCGGCCGACGATCGCGGGGTCGCGCATGGTCTCGACCATCAGGTCATGCACGCGGTTCACGATCTCGCCCGGCGTGCCCTTGGGGGCCCAGACGCCGTACCAGGACTGGAACTCGTAGCCGGGCAGCCCGGCCTCCCCCATGGTGGGCACGTCCGGGGCGAGCGGCGACCGCTCCCTCGACGCGATGCCGAGCACCCGCAGGCGCCCGCGCTCGCGGTGCGGCAGCAGGTTGAAGGACGGGTCGATCAGCAGGTGGACATTGCCCGCCAGCAGGTCCTGCAGCGCCGGCTGCGTGCCGCGATAGGCCACCATCTCCAGGTTGGCGCCGGTGCGGCGGTTCAGCTCGATCGTGGCGAGGTGGCTCGCCGCGCCGAGCGAGGTGATGGCGATGGACCAGTCGCGCGGCCGCGCCTTCGCGGCCTCGATCACCTCGGCGAGGGTCCGTTGCGGGCGGCCGCCGGTGATCGCCATGACGAGCGGCGCCTGCGCCGTGCGCGCGCAGACCTCGAGGTCGGTTTCCGGGTCGAAACCGGCGTTGCGCAGCACGAGCGGCATGACCGCCGTGTTGAAGGCCGAGGCGAGCAGCGTGTAGCCGTCGGGCGCCGCGCCCAGCACCTCCCGCGTGCCGACGAGGCCCGCGCCGCCGGTGCGGTTCTCCACCACCGCCGTGGCGCCCAGCCGATCCTGCAGCCGTGCCGCGGTCAGCCGTGCCAGCATGTCGTTGGCCGCGCCCGGCGGCCAGGGGCAGACGACGCGGATCGGGCGCGCCCGCGGCCATTCCGCCTGCGCGAGAGCAGGGGCGGCGAGCAGCGCCGCGGGCAGCGCGGCGAGGGCGTGGCGGCGATTCATGCGGGCGTTCCTCTTCCCTGGCGGACCCAGTCCTCCGTCACCCGCGCGTGCTTGATGGCCTGGCGCCAGAACGTGTAGGCGAGCTGGATCGCCCCATCCGGCGTCTGGCAGAGCGAGGGGTAGGAGAACTCCCGGTTCAGCCGGTCCTTGCTGTTGTTGGTCATGCAGTAGCCGTCACCCACCTCGAGGTCGCGGCGGTGCGGCCAGGTGAGGCCGCCATCCTCGGAGAGGGCCAGCGTCAGCGGCGCGCGGGGCGCGCCCCAGAAGGCGGCACGGTCCGCGGCGGGTGGGGCGGGCGCCTCGCCGCCGATGTCGTCGTAGAGGGAGAGGCGCCGGCCGGTGGCGTCGGCCGCGCTGCTCTCGTTGTAGCACAGGGCGATGGCACCGCTGGCGAGGGTCAGCGCCATGACCGAGCTGTTGTTGTTGGGCAGGACGGTGGGATGCGGCGCGGACCAGGAATGGCCCTCATCCTCCGAGACGGTGCGGTACACGTGGTCGGCCCAGCGGCTGCGGAAGAAGGCGAGCAGGCGCCCCTCCCAGCGGATGATGGACATGTGCACGCAGCCCCGGCTGTCCGGCACGGGCACCTCGCGCCAGGTCGCGCCCCCATCGGCCGAGATCAGCACCGAGGAGGTGTCGAGGTCGCCGGTCCAGGCGCCCGCGGGCGGCCTGGCGCAGCGCCAGATCGGCAGCAGCCACTCGCCGCGCGCGTTCACCACGATGGTCGAGCGGATGAAGGTGCCGAAGCCCGGCCGTTCCGGGATCAGCGTCTGGATGGGGCCCCAGGAATGGCCGCCGTCGCGGGAGACGCGCCGCCGGACCAGCGCCGTGTCCTGGTGGCCGCCGCGCTGCGCCGTCCAGAGCAGCCAGAGCTCGCCCGTCGGCGTCGTGAACAGCAGCGGGTTCTGCTCCGACCGCGTGGGGTCGTCGGAGAGGCGTACGGGCTCCGTCCAGCGCGTCGCGCCCTGCGGCAGCCGCGAGAAATGAACCGAGATGTCGGGGATGCCCTCCTGCGTGCCGCCGAACCAGGCGCAGCCGAGGTCGCCGCCCGGGAGAGCGGCGATGAAGCCCGCATGGTTCTGCACGCAGGGTGTCGGGATGAATCCGTCCAGCCGCCCGGGTTCGACGCGCGTCAACTCGGCCGGCCTCTCGATCACGTCGCCCATGGCGTTTCCGTCTCCCAGTGGGGGAGGCTAGAGCAGATCGCACATGGCCGGAACGGCCATTGCGTGAATCTGCTCGGAACGACTCGCAGATCGCACATGGCCGGAACGGCCATTGCGTGAATCTGCTCGTAGAAACGAGGCTGGAGCCGTCGCCACACGGGCGGAGCCGGCTCCAGCAGCGGAGGGCAGCGGTGGAACCCCTGTTTCGCGCCGGCGGCCCAGCCGCCATGCTGGCGCGAGACCGCAGGAGGAACCGCCGCGTGCCGACCGAAGCCCCACGCCACGCCGTCGTCACCGGCGCCAGCTCCGGCATCGGCGCGGCCATCGCGGCCTGGCTGCTGCGCGAGGGGTGGCGGGTGACGGGGCTGAGCCGCAGCCCGCTGCCCGATGCGCCGGCGGGCTACGCCCATCGCGCCGTGGACCTGCTGGACCCGGCCGCGGCCGACGCGGCGCTGGAGGGGCTCGACGCGCCCTTCGCCCTGGTCCACGCCGCCGGGCTGATGCGTGCCGCCCCCCTCGGCGCATTGGCGGCGGAGGTGGGCTCGACCCTCTGGCGCCTGCATGTGGAAGCGGCCTTCCAGCTCGCCGACCGGCTGGCCCCGCGGATGCCGGAGGGCGGGCGGATCGTGCTGCTCGGCAGCCGCGCGGCCGGCGGGGTGGCGGGGCGCAGCCAGTATGCCGCCGGCAAGGCCGCGCTGCTCGCCGCCGCGCGGTCCTGGGCGACGGAGCTGCTGCCGCGCCGCATCACGGTGAACGTGGTGGCGCCGGCGGCGACCGACACGCCGATGCTGCGCGACCCCGCGCGGGCCGGGAACCAGCCGAAACTCCCGCCCATCGGCCGCCTCATCGCGCCCGAGGAGGTGGCGGCGCTGGTCGCCTTCCTGCTGGGGCCCCATGCCGGCGCGATCACCGGGCAGCAGATCCTCATCTGCGGCGGGGCCTCGCTTTAAGGCGCGATCCGCGCAGGCGGCAGCGCCGGGGCGGTGAATCGGCCTCGCGGACGCAGCTCCAGCGTGATCCCGTTTGGCGGGAGCACGCCGTAGAGCACGATCCGCGAAGGCGGCAGCGCCGGAGCGGTGAATCGTCCTCTCACAGGCAGCTCCAGCGTGATCCCGTTTGCGGGATCACGCTGGAGCGCGCCGCCAGCGTGCCGGCGTCGCCTTTGGGCTGGGCGAGGGGCGTGCGAGAAGGCCGCCATCCCGAATCATGGAGGCCAATTTGACCGCCACCCGCCGCGCCCTGCTGGGCGCCGCCGCCCTCACGCCCCTCGCCGCGCTGTCGTCCGCCCTGCCGTCCCCGGCCCTGGCGCAGGGCTTTCCGACGCGCCCGCTGCGCATCGTCGTGCCCTTCGCCCCCGGCGGTGCCGTGGACATCACCGGGCGCCTGCTGGCCGAACGCCTGCAGCCGATCCTCGGACAGCCCGTGACCGTGGACAATCGCGGCGGTGCGGGCGGCAATCTCGGCGCCGACGTGGTCGCCAAGGCCGAGCCCGACGGGCACACCATCCTGCTCGGCACCGTCTCCATCCTGGCGGCGAACAAGTTCCTCTACCGCCGCTCGATGCCCTTCGACCCGAGCCGCGACCTCGCGCCGGTGACGCGCGTCGCCACGGGCACCGTGCTGCTCGTGGTGAACGCCGACCGGCCCTGGCGCAGCTTCGCGGAGCTCGTCGCGGCGGCGAAGGCCCGGCCCGGCTCCATCTCCATGGGGTCGTCGGGAACGGGCACGGTCAGCCACCTGACCCTCGCTTCGGTGAACCGCGCGGCGGGGATGGAGATCAACCACATCCCCTATCGCGGTGGCGGCCCGGCCATCACCGATCTGCTCGCCGGCACGATCGACATGATGTTCGACGTCATCCCGGCGCTGATGCCGCATGTCCGCTCCGGGCGGTTCCGCCCGCTCGCGGTCGGCAGCGCGGAGCGCATCCCCTACGTGCCCGAGCTGCGCGAGGTGCCCGGCATGCGGGAGGTGCTGCCGGGCTCCGGCATCGACATGCAGTCCTGGTACTCGGTCAGCGCCCCGGCCCGGACGCCGGCGCCGGTGCTGGCGCGGCTGCACGAGGCGATCACGCAGGTCGTGCGCGGGGATGACTTCCGCGACCGCATGCAGCCGCTCGGCTTCGCGCCCATCTGGGACGAGAGCCCGGCCGCCTTCGGCCAGTACACGCGCGAGCAGGAGCGGGTCTGGCAGGCTCTCGTCGAGGCCTCGGGCGCCAGCCTCGACTGAACGGGGCGCGGAGCCGGGACCCACGCCTGCTCCGCTCTCGCGCCCTGGCCGCCAGCCCGGCCAGTGCCAGCGGCTCAGAAGACGAAGCTCGCCGCCGTCAGCGTCGGCGAGTAGGGGAGCGACACGGCCCAATCCGCCGTGCCGTCCCCGTCCACATCGCCGAACAGCTCGGTCGAGGCGGTGCCGAGGTGGACCATCCGGACCTCCTTCGGGGAGCCCGTGAACGCCGCGGTGCCAATGAAGGCTCCGCCGCCCATGGGGCTGGAGACGTCCACCCAATCGCCCTGCGCGACCGAGAAATCCTCCCAGCTGTCGCGCCCCGCCCAGGCCACCGTGCTGTCCGAGGCCGACATCAGCAGGAAGCCGTCGGCGCCGCCCTCGCCGCGGATGATGTCGCGCCCGCCGCGCCCGGCCAGCTGGTTCGTCTGCGCGTCCCCGTGGATGCGCTGCCCGAACCCGTTGCCCATGATGATGCCGCCGGCCTGGCCCGCGGGGTTCAGCATCGCGATCACCTCCACCTCGGACCCATCGGCGAGCGCCCAGTTGATGGTGCCGGCGGTGGGGGCGATGTGGACGCGGTCGTACCCCTCGCCCGCCGCCTCCAGCACCTCGTCCTGTGACGAATCCACCGTGAAGACGTCGTTGCCGGCACCGCCCGACATCATGTCGAGGCCACCATCTCCCGAGATAACGTCTTGCCCGGCCCCGCCGAAGAGCGTGTCGTTGCCCGCCCCGCCGTTGAGGCGGTCGTTGCCGTCGCCGCCGGAGAGCGTGTCCGTGCCGGCGCCGCCTTCCACCCGATCCGCGCCGCCGCCGCCGTCGAGCGTGTCGTTGCCGGCGCCGCCGAACAGCGTCTGGTTGAAGTCGTTGGCGGTCACTGCGATGCTGCCGGCGAAGCCGAAGCCGGCCTTGATCTGCTCGACCTCGCTGTCCACGGCGAGGGTGAAGGCCAGGGACGTGAAGAGCGAGACGATATCGTAGCCCTGCCCGACCGCTTCGGTGACGGTGTCGCTGCCCTCGACCCAGTAGCTGTCGTTGCCCGCCCCGCCGGCGAGGCTATTGCTGCCCGATCCGCCGGCGAGCCAGTCATGGCCGTCGCCGCCTTCCAGGATGTCGTCGCCCGCGTCGCCGAAGGCGCTGTCGTCGCCGGTGCCCGCGGCCAGGCTGTCATTGCCTGCGCCGCCTTCCAGCGTGTCGATGCCGTCGCCGCCCGAGAGCCTGTCCGCGCCGTCGCCGCCGATGAGGCGGTCGTTCCCGGCCCCGCCGGAGAGGCTGTCGTCGAAGGCCGAGCCCGCGAGGGTGTCGTGGCCCGTGTTGCCCTCGAGGAGGACCGCCTGGGCGGCGAAACCCATCATGATGCGGTCGCTGCCCGCTCCGCCGAGCACGCGCTCGATCGAGACGAAGGTGTCGGTGCCGCCCAGCCCGTCGGCACCGCCATTGTGGTTGAGGTTGAGCGCCTGGCCGGCGGCATTGGCCGAGTAGTCGGCCGTGTCCGCGTCCGCGCCACCCAGGAGGTGATCATTCCCGGTCCCGCCGACGAAGGTGTCGTCGCCCGCGCCGCCGAGCAGCGTGTCGTTGCCGCCCGCGCCCTCCAGCCGATCGTTGCCGCCCGCGCCGTCGAGCGTGTCGCTGGCGGCCGTCCCGGCGAGCGTCTGGTGGAAGGCGTTGCCGGTGATGACGACCGGGCCGCCGAAGCCGGGCTGGGCGCGCAGCCACTCCACCGCGCTGCCCGCGGCGAGGGTGAAGGCGAAGGACGCGGCCAGCTGCACCTCGTCGAAGCCTTCGTTGTCCGTCTCCAGCACGACGTCGTTGCCGGTCAGGACGAAGCGGTCGTCGCCCAGCCCGCCGCCGAGGGTGTTGACGCCCGCGCCCCCGCTCAACAGGTCATTGCCGGCTCCGCCCATCATGACGTCGTCACCGGCCTCGCCCGAGACGGTATCGTCGCCGCCACCGCCGTTCAGGCTGTCGTTGCCGTCGCCGCCCGTCAGGCTGTCCACCCCGTCGCCACCGTCCAGGCTGTCGTTCCCGTTGCCGCCGATCAGGCGGTCATTGCCGCTCCCGCCGCTGAGCACGTCGTCGAAGGCCGATCCGGCGAGGCTGTCGTTCCCGCCATTGCCGGCGGCGGTGACCCCTGTGGTGGCGAACCCCATCAGGATGTTGTCGTTGCCCGCGCCGCCCAGCACGCGCTCGATCGAGGAGAAGGTGTCGGTGCCCCCCAGCCCGTCATTGCCCAGCACGTGGTTGACGAAAATGGCCTGGGCGGCGCCGTTCGCGGAGTAGTCGGCGGTGTCGATGCCGGCCCCGCCGTTCAGCGTGTCGTTGCCCACGCCGCCGATCAGCGTGTCGTTGCCGCCCAGCCCGTTGAGCGTGTCGTTCCCGGCATCGCCGAACAGCGTGTCGTCGCCGGTGCCGCCATTCAGCACGTCGTTGCCCGTGCCGCCCGTCAGGGTCAGGCCGGCCACCACCAGCTGGAAGAGGCCGGACCCCGGTGCCGTCTCCGCCATCGGCTGGCCGCCATTGGCGCCGACCATCTGGACGCTGTGGTCCTGGAAGCCGTCGCCATTGATGTCGATGAACAGCGTGGTCGCGCCGCCCTTCGTGAGCATGCGGATCTGCACGCCGGCCCCGCTGGTGAACACCGCCGAGCCGATGAAGGTGCCGCCATAGGCCGAAAGGTCCACGCGCTCGCCGAACTCCAGATCCTGGATCGTCTGGTTGAGCGAGGGGAAGCCGAACCCGGTCCCGAGGGTGTTCGGCACGATACGGAACAGGTCGGTGCCCGCGCCGCCGATTAGGACGTCGCTGCCGCCCCCGGTGGTGAGGGTGTCGTCGCCCGCCCCGCCATCCAGCGTGTCGCCGCCGGTGCCGCCATTGATCGTGTCGTTGCCCCCGCCGCCCAAGAGTTGGTCGGCCCCGGCGTTGCCGTTCATCACGTCGGCCTCGGGCGTGCCGCGGATCATGTCGGGCTGGCTGCTGCCGCGATAGGTGCCGCCGCCGGTGGTCGGGCTGAACAGCACCGCCGCGCCGGCCAGAATCGACGGGCCCGTCTCCGGATCGCCCGCGCCGAAGGCAGCCTGGCCGATGAGCAGGTCGGAGAAGCCGTCCCCGTCCACGTCGCCGTTGCCCAGCGTGAAGCCGGTCATGCCCGGCGGGAAGCCGCCATCCACCCGCACGGCCGAGGTGTTCGGGTTGAGCTCCTCGGTCCAGCCGGATGCCTTGCCATAGACGATGTAGCTGGCGTTGTTGCCCGGCGTGCTCAGCACGAAGTCGGCATAGCCATCGGCGTTCAGGTCTCCCGCCGCCGCCGCGTTCAGGATCATGCCGCTGTTGCCGCCGCCGCCCAGAAGCTTCACGCCGTTGGTGCCGTCGAGGCTGGCGAGCGACAGCGGGTTCCAGGTCATGCCGGCGCGGCCGAAGACCAGCCAGGCGCCGAGGCCCGGACCGGCATTGCCGGCGAGGAGGACGATGTCGCCATAGCCATCGCCGTTGACATCGCCCACCGCGGCGACCTTGGTGCCGAGCGCCAGGCCGTTGAAGGGCGCGGTGATGCGGAAGCCCGGGACCGAGTTTTCCGGCTCCAGCGACACCGTGCCGGAATAGCTGGCCGACCGCCCCCAGATGATGGTGACGAGGCCGTTCGAGCCGTTGAAGTCCGGCGTGCCGATGACGAGGTCGCCATAGCCGTCGCCGTTGAAATCGGTGCCGGCCACGCTCCAGGCGAGGCTGTTGGGTCCGCCGCTGCCGACCGGGCCCTCGATCTTGAAGGCCGCGGTGCCGGACACCGCGGCGAGGTCGAGGTCGCTGAAATACTCCTGGTACCGCCCGAGCACGACATAGGCGCGCCCCGCCGTCTGGTAGTCGCCGGGGCGCGTGACGATGAGGTCCCCGAGGCCGTCGCCGTTCACATCGCCGGCGCTCGCGACCGCGTAGCCGAGCAGGCCGGGCTGGTCGGCGGAACTGTCCGTGATCCTGAAGCCCGTTGTCCCGTTGATCAGGTTGAGGTCGATGGTTCCGGCCCAGTTAGCCTTGCCGAACAGGACATGCACGGCCCCCGAAAGGCTGTTGGCGTTGGGCGCGCCCACCAGAAAATCCGCATAGCCGTCGCCGTTGAGGTCACCGGCGGGCGCGAGGCTCCAGCCCGCGATGGAATCCGCCGCGCCGTTCAGGACGACTTTCGCGGGGTAGGTCAGGGTTTCGATGGCGACGCTGGCGCCCCAGCCGGACGCCTTCCCGAACAGGAGATAGGCCTGCGCGGTGCCGGGCGCGCCGACGAGGATGTCGGCGAAGCCGTCGCGGTTCACGTCGCCCACGATGGTCATGAGCGTCGGCGACGGGATGAAGGACCCGGGTATCGTGAGGGTGAAGCCGATCGAGCCGTTCAGCCCCGAAAGGGCGACGGGGCTGCTGAACGACATGGGCTCGCCTTCCTAAATTCTCCCGAGAATTTGCGTTTGCATCGGGTGCCGTCCACCAACTCCCGGTAGCGAACCTCATCTTGGGTATGAATTCGACGTTATTGCATTCTAGGGTTGGTATTTCTTCGTGACCGCTGGGGTATGGACACAGCCCACCGGCCTTGCCTCGCGGCTTGCGTGTCGTCCGCTTGCGTGAGTGACGCGCCGCGTCAGTCCGCCTGGACGTTGGCCGCGCGCAGCACCGGGCCCATGCGCGCGACCTCCGCCTGCACGAAGCGCGCGAACTCCGCGCCCGTGAGTGGCTGCGGCACGCTGCCGCTCGTCAGCAGCCGCGCGGAGACCGCCGGCGCGGTCACGGCCGCGATCGCCGCCCGCTCCAGGGTGGACACGATCTCCGCCGGCGCGCCGGCCGGCGCGACGAGGCCGAACCAGCCCTCGGTGACGAGGTCCACCCCCAGCTCCCGCAGGGTGGGCACATCGGGGAAGGCGGCCATGCGGGCCGCGCTCGTGATGGCGAGCGCGCGCATCCGCCCGGCCCGGACCAGCTCCGCCACGGCGGCGGTGGACTGGAACAGCACCTGCACCCGGCCCTCCATCAGGTCCGTGTTGGCGGCCGAGGTCTCGCGGTAGATCACGTGCACGAGCTCGGTTCCCGTGGCCGCGTTGAACAACTCGCTCGCGATGTGCTGCGAGGTGCCGTTGCCGATCGAGCCGTAGTTGAGCTGCCGCGGCCGCGCGCGGGCATAGGCGATGAGTTCGGCGAGGGTGGTCACCGGCAGCGAGGGTGGCACGACGACGAAGCTCGGCACGGTGGCGAGCAGCGCGATGGGCGCGAAGTCGCGGTCGGCGTCGAAGGGCAGGTTGCGGAACAGGAAGCGGTTCACCGCCAGCACGCCGACATTGCCGAGCATGATGGTGTGCCCGTCGCGCTCGCCCCGCGCCACGGCGCCGGCGCCGACATTGCCGCCGGCGCCGGGCCGGTTCTCCACCACGAAGGGCTGGCCGAGTTGCCCCGCCATGTGCTCCGCCACGACGCGCGCCAGGAAGTCGGCGCTGCCGGCCGGCGGGAAGGGCACGAAGAGGCGCACGGGGCGCGAGGGGAAGACCTGCGCTCGGCCCCGCGCGGGAAGCAGGAACGGGATGGCGAGCGCGGCGGCGCCTCGGCGGCTGAGCTTCATCGTCGCGGGGCCTCCATCCGGTGCGCGGGCGCGACGCCTCGGTCCGGCATCCGCCTCGTCAGATGACGAGGCGGGGAGGGTAGGTGGGCCTTCGCCGCCGGTGCAACGCCCAAGTGATCCGGCAGGCGCGGCCGCGCTCAGCCGTGGAAGGTCGCGAAACCCTCGACCGGCACGCGGGGCGCATGGAGGGCGTTCGCGCGCGCCGCCGCGTCGGCATGCCCGAGCGCCAGGCCGCAGACGACGATCTCGTCCGGCGGGATGCTCAGGTGGCGGCGGATGATGCCGTGCCAGTTCATGAAGGCGGCCTGCGGGCAGGTGTCGAGGCCGCGCGCCCGCGCCGCCACCATGATGGTCTGCAGGAACATGCCCAGGTCGAGGAAGCTGCCGGCCTGCAGGCTGCGGTGCAGCGTCAGGATCATGCCGACCGGCGCGCCGAAGAAGTCGTAGTTGCGGCGATGCTGCCGCGCCGTCGCCTCGCGGTCCCCCTTGGCGATGCCGAGCAGCCCGTAGAGCGCCCAGCCGATCTCGCGGCGCCGGTCGATGAAGGGGCTGACCCATTCGCGCGGGTAGTACGCGTATTCGGGCTCCGGATGCTCGCCCGCCGCGTGGGCCGCCATGATCTCGGCGCACAGGGCGTCCCGCGCCGCGCCCGTCACGACATGGACGCGCCAGGGCTGGGTGTTGGTCATGCTCGGCGCGCGGCTGGCGAGGGCGAGGATGTCCCGCACCGTCGCCTCGGGCACCGGCTCCGCCGTGAAGCCGCGGATGCTGCGGCGGCTGGCGATGGCGGCGTCCACCGCCGCCACGCCGGCCGCCATGCTCAGGCGGCCTCGGCGTGGATGGCGTCGGCGAGCGTGCCCATCATGCGGTCCACCTGCGGCTTCTCGACGATCAGCGGCGGCGAGAGCGCCACGATGTCGCCGGTCACGCGGATCAGCACGCCCTCGTCGAAGCAGCGGCGGAACACGCGCGTGGCGCGGTCGCCGGGCTTGCCCTCGCGCGGGGCGAGCTCGATGCCGGCGATGAGGCCGTGGTTGCGGATGTCGATGACGTTGGGCGCGGAACGGAGCGAGTGCGCCGCCTCCTCCCAGTAGCCCTCGATCGCGCGGACGCGGCCGGGCAGGTCCTCGCGCACGTGCAGGTCCATCGCGGCCAAGGCCGCCGCGCAGGCCAGCGGGTGGCCGCTGTAGGTGTAGCCGTGGAAGAACTCGATGCCGGCGCCGGTGCCGTCCACGATGGTCTCGTAGATCTCGTTCTTGACGGCGACCGCGCCCATGGGCACGGCGGCGTTGGTGAGGCCCTTCGCCATCGTCATGATGTCGGGAATCACGCCCAGCCGCTCGGCGCCGAAATGCTGGCCGATGCGGCCGAAGCCGGTGATCACCTCGTCGAAGATCAGCAGGATGCCGTGCTTGTCGCAGAGCGCGCGCAGCCGCTCCAGATAGCCCTTGGGCGGCACGAGGACACCGGTGGAGCCCGCCACGGGCTCGACCATGACGGCGGCGATCGTGTCGCCATGCAGGGCGACCAGCTTCTCCAGCTCATCGGCGAGATGCGCGCCGTGCTCCGGCTGGCCCTTGCTGAAGGCGTTCTGGGCGGGAAGGTGGGTTGCCGGGAGATGGTCCACATAGGGCAGCATCGCGCCGAACTGCTTGCGGTTGGGGCCGATGCCGCCCACCGACATGCCGCCGAAGCCCACGCCATGATAGCCGCGCTCCCGCCCGACGAGGCGCACGCGCTGCGCCTGGCCGCGGGCGCGCTGATAAGCGAGCGCGATCTTCAGCGCCGTGTCCGCGCTCTCCGAGCCCGAATTGGTGAAGAACACGCGGTCGAGCGCCGCGGGCGTCAGGTCCGCGACGCGCGCCGCGGCCTCGAAGGCGATGGGATGGCCGAGCTGGAAGGTCGGCGCGAAGTCGAGGATCGCGGCCTGCTTCTGGATGGCCTCGGTGATCTCGCGCCGGCCATGCCCGGCGTTGCAGCACCAGAGGCCGGCGGTGCCGTCCAGGATCTCGCGGCCCTCGGGCGTGTAGTAGTGCATGCCCTCGGCCCGGGCGAGGAGCCGCGGCGTGCCCTTGAAGTACTTGTTGTCCGAGAAGGGCATCCAGAACGCGTCGAGGTTGTTCGGACGCGGGATGGAGATCTCGTTCATGGCGGGCGGGCCTTCCGCGGCAGGGTGGATGCCGGACGATACGTCCGGGCAACGCCCCGCGCCAGACGGCGACGGCCGCGAGGCATCCGCTCAGCGGCGGGACAGCGCCACGACGTAGCGGGCCCATTCGCTCGCGGAAGGATTCCGGTAGGCGCAATCCCGCGGCCGCGAGAGATCGTAGGCCAGGCAGTCCCCGGGGTGGAGCGCCGTCTCCTCCCCGCCTTCGCGGATGAGGAGGCGGCCGGCGAGCAGCCAGACGCAATGCCCGCGCATCAGCGCGTAGGACGCGGCGGGGTAGGGCACTTCGGCCAGCGGCGGCAGCTCGACCAGGACGAGGTCCGGGTCGGTGCCGGGCGGTGTCAGGGCGCGGCGGACATAGCCGGTGCCGGGATCGGTCCAGACCGCCTGCTCCGCCGCGCGGGCCAGGCGGTTGCTCGCGCCGCCATCCGCCTCGGCCCGGGCCAGCAGGGTGGAGACGGTGAGGCCGAGCGCGCCCGAGAGCCGGCCGAGCAGCGCGGCGGTCGGGCTGGCCTCGCCCCGCTCCACCTTGGAGATCATGGCGCGCGAGACGCCGGAGGCCTCGGCGAGCGCGGCGATGGACCAGCCGCGCGCCTCGCGCTCCCGCCGGATGCGGGCTGCGAGAAGCGGGGCAAGGGCGTCGGGTTCATCCATCATGATGGACATGCATCCAACTTAGTGGCATGCGGCGGATATGGACAGCCCCGAACTCCGCATCGTCGAAGGCGGGCTCGATGATCCCAGGGTCATCGCGCTGCTCCGCCACCACCTGCTGAAGGCGCGAGAGACGACACCGGCCGAGAACGCCCATGCGCTCGATCTCTCGGGGCTGAAGGCGCCCGACATCCGCTTCTGGTCGGCCTGGGCGGGGGAGGAGCTGTTGGGTTGTGGCGCGATGCGCGGCCTGTCGCCGGACGAAGCGGAGGTGAAGTCCATGCACACGGCCGAGGCCGCGCGGCGCCGCGGCGTCGGCTCCGCCATCCTGCGGCACATCATGGCCGAGGCGCGGGCGGCCGGGCACCGCCGGCTGCTGCTGGAAACCGGGACGCACCCCTACTTCGCGGCCGCCGTCGCCCTCTACCGCGCCCACGGCTTCGCCGATTGCGGCCCCTTCGGCGACTACGCGCCGAGCCCGCACAACATGTTCCTGGCACGCGATCTGTGACCGCGGCCATCGGCCACAATGGCGGCCCGCCGCTCGAGGACGACCTGCCAAACCCGTCCTGGCGGTCCTGGAACTGGCGGCGGGCGCACAGGAAGGCCTGGAAGACCCCGCCGCGGGAGATCGCGCTGCGCCGCCTCGCCCGGGCGGAGGAGCTGGGCATGACCTACAAGGACTACGCGCTCGAGATCATGGAGCGCGGGCGGTTCCTGTAGCGCGGGCGCCCCGCCCGCCTGGCTAACGTTACGGCAATCAGCCGTTGAGAGAGACATCGAACAGCCCCGCCCGAGCGGGGACGGAAGGGATGTCCGCATGGCTGGTCTGTCTCGAACCCTGTCGTTGCGTGCTCTCATGCTCGGGGCCGTGCTGGCCCTCGGCGCGCTCGGCGCCAGCGGCTTCGCCTGGCACGCCGCCGAGGACTCCCGCGCCCTGCTCCGCGCCATGCGGGCGCGCGACGCCAACCTCGCCGCCAACCGCCTGGCCGAGGGCTTGTCCCAGATGCTGCTGGAGCGGCTGGCGACCGGCGCCGCGCTTCAGGCGCCGGCGCCCGCCGGCCGCGACACGCTCGACGAGATCGCCCGGCGACGGGCGGCGATGCGCGCCGCGGTCGGGCCAGGCCTCGCCGCGCTCGCCGAACAGGACTTCCCTGGCCGGCAGGAACGGCTCGACGCCCTGCACCGGGCCCTCGCCGAGCTCGATGCCCTGCGCGCCGAGGCCGATGCCGCGCTGCGCCAGCCCCTCGCGGCGCGGGACGCCGCGCTGCGGCGCGACTTCATTCCGCGCCTGACCGCGCATCTGAACACGGCGCTCGAAGCGTGGCTCGCCGCGGTGCACGGCGTCGCGGCCGGCGACCCTGTCCTCGCGCGCCTCGCCGTCATGCAGGAGATCGGCTGGCGCATCCGCGACACGGCCGGGCAGGAGCGCTCGGCCATCGCCTCGGCGATGAGCGCGGGCGAGCGCGTGGCGCCCGAGCGGCAGGCGCTCAACGCCTCGATCCGCGCCCGGGTGGACCTGCTCTGGGCGCAGCTCGGCCAGCTGGCGCCGCGGGCCGATCCCACCCTCAGCCCCATGCTGCGCGCCGCGCTCGCCGCCGCGGAGCGCGAGTATTTTGGCGGCTTCCGCGCCATCGCCGACCAGATGACGCGGGGCGGGCCGCCCTATCCCATGGACGTCGCGCGCTTCGCCGCCGTCACCACGCCGCAGCTCGACACGCTGCTCGAGATCCTGAAGGCCGCCGGCGCGGCCGGCGAGGAGCGCGCCGCCGCCCTCGTCGCGCAGGCGCGGTGGGCGACCATCCTCGCGATCGGCTTCCTCCTGGCCTGCCTCGCGATCGTCGGGGCGGCGGTGCTGCTCGTCGTGCGCCGGATGTCGCGCCCGCTCACCGCGCTGGCGGCCGCCACCTCGCGCCTCGCCGAGGGGGATCTCGACGCCGAGCCGCCCGGCACGGCGCGCGGCGACGAGGTCGGTTCGGTGGCCCGCGCGCTGGTGGCCCTGC
>JAIEOO010000367.1 GCA_019750475.1 Acetobacteraceae bacterium
CCGACCCCGCCGTGGCGCAACGGCTGCGGGAGCTGGGGGCGGAGCCCGTGGGCAGCACCCGCGCGGAGCTGGCGGCGGCGATCCGCGCGCAGGACGCGATGTGGGCGCCGGTGGTGCGCGCCGCCGGCGTCACGGTGGATTAGCTTCCCCGCGGCGAGAGCCGCGGGCAGCCCTCAGCCGCCGGTCGCCAGGTTCTGGTCCTGGCCGCGCGTCGCCCAGCCGGTGGTGCGGCGCTCGATCCACTCGGCGATCCAGTAGAGGGCGATGCCCATGATGCCGGTCACGATCAGCCCGGCGAAGACCAGCGGCACGTCGAAGCGCGACGACGCCACCATCATCAGCCGCCCGATGCCCGCGTTCGGCGCCACGCTCTCGGCGATGATGGACCCGACGAAGGCCACCGTGATCGCCACCTTCAGCGAGGCGAAGAAATAGGGCATCGCCCGCGGCAGGCCGACCTTGCGGATGATGTCGGAGGGCTTGGCGCCGAGCGCCCGCAGCACGTCCCGCAGCTCGGGCTCCACCGTCGCGATCCCGGTCGCGACGTTCACCACGATCGGGAAGAAGCTGATCAGGAAGGCCGTGATGATCGCGGGCCAGACGCCGATGCCGAACCACACGATCAGCACCGGCACCACCGCCACCTTGGGGATGGAGTTGAAGGCGATCAGCAGCGGGTAGAGGCCCTTGTAGACCAGCGTCGAGGAGCCGATGGCGACGCCGAGCAGCAGCCCGGCGACGACCGCCAGGCCGAAGCCGATCAGCGTGGTGATGAGCGTCTGGAGGCTGTCGTCGAGCAGCGGCTTCCACCACCGCACGGCGGCCGCCCAGACATCGGTCGGCGCCGGCAGGATGAAGGTGGAGACGCCGAGCACCTCCACCGCCGCTTCCCAGAGCAGAAAGGTGCTCGCGATGACGATCCAGGGCAGCCAGGCCTGGAGGCGCCGGTGCCGCCGCGCGGCGGCCGCCATGGCTTCGAGGCGGGCGTTGCTACGCTGGGACATTCTCGACCTCCTCGCCCTTGCGGGCGGCGGCGATGTAGGAGCGGAGATCGGCCACGAGCTCGGTGAACTCGGGCAGGAAGGTCGTCTCCATGGTGCGGGGGCGGGGGAAGGGCACGCGGCGCTCGGCGATGATGCGGCCGGGCCGCGCGCTCATCACCAGGACCCGGTCCGCGAGGTAGGCGGCCTCGCGCAGATCGTGGGTGACGAGGATGACGGTGGGCTTGCGCGCCATCCACACCTGCTGAAGCACCGCCCAGAGATCCTCGCGCGTGAAGACGTCGAGCGCGGAGAAGGGCTCGTCCAGCATCAGCAGCGGCGGCTCATGGATGAGCGCGCGGCAGAGGCTGGTGCGCTGCTGCATCCCGCCCGAGAGCTGGTAGGGGAACTTGCCGCCGAAGCCGTCGAGCCCGACGAGCTTCAGCAGCTCGAGCGCCTTCGCCTCGTACTTCGCGCGCTCGGAGCGCAGCCGCTTGCGGTGCGCCGGCACGACCTCGAGCGGCAGCATCACGTTGTCGAGGATGCGGCGCCAGGGCAGCAGGGTCGGGTTCTGGAAGGCCATGCCGACGAGGGAGAGCGGGCCGTCCACCTCGCGCTCCGCCACCAGCACGTTGCCGTCCGTCGCGGGCCAGAGGCCGGAGACGAGCCGCATGAGGGTGGACTTGCCGCAGCCCGAAGGGCCGACGACGGCGACGAACTCGCCCTCCTGCACTTCGAGGGAGCAGCCTTCGAGGGCGAGGGTGCCTTCCACGCCGCCGTAGCGCATGGCGACGTTGTCGATCTGGACGAACGCCCTGCTCATGCGGCGCGCTCGGGCCTGGGATGGTTCTGACGCATGCGGGCCGCGTAGCAGGGGCGCGGGCCAGCGGCCAGCGCCCCGGCGGGCTGTCGCCGGGGCCTTCGGGCGCGCCTGCCCGCGAAACGGGCAGTCCCCGCGCGGACGGCGCAGCGCGCGGGCGGCGCCCCGGGCTCAGAGCCGCCGTTGATCCGCCGGCGGAAGGAACTCGGCCGTGTAGAGCTGATCCGCCCGCACCCGCGGCGGCAGGTTGAACGCCTCCTCGACCGCGGTGATGCCGGTCTGGAGTCGGCCCATGTCCACGCTCGACAGGCCGTTCTGCCGGACATTGTCCGTGAGGATCACCCGCTGGAGGTTGAGCTGGTGCCGCTCGCCCTCGATCGCGACATCGGTCAGCGGCTCCGCCTGGCGCAGCACCTGCAGCATGGCCTGGCCGTTCTGGATGGTGTCGCGGAAGCCGCGCATGAGGGCCGCGACGGCGCCGCGCACCGCCTGCGGGTTGGCCTCGAGGAAGCGGCGCGTCGTCAGCAGGGCGCCGCCATAGAGGTTCAGCCCGTGATCGTAATACATGAAGGTGCGCTGCGCCGGATGATCGAGGCCGATGGCCTTGAGCGCCAGGGCGGAGGTGGTGACGAAGCCGGTGATGCCGTCGGCCTCGCGCCGGACCAGCATCGGCTCCCGCAGGGCGGGGGTGACGCTCACGAAGGTGACCCGCGCGGCGTCGAAGCCCGCCGCCTTGGCGAAGGCCGGGAAGAGCTGGCGGCCGGCGTCGAAATCGGGCGCGGCGAGGCGGCGGCCCATCAGGTCGGCCGGCGCGCGGATCGGCCCGTCGGCGCGCACGATGGCGCAGAGCGGCGACCGGTCATGCAGGATGGCGACGGCGACGAGGCCGCTGTCCGGGTTCTGGGCCAGGAAGCGGATCGCCGGGTTGAGGTCGGCATAGCCCATGTCGAAGGTGTTGGACGCGAGCGCGGGCGGCACGCCGCCCGAGCCCTGGCCGGGCGTCACCTGCACATCCACCCCGGCCTCGCGGAAATAGCCGCGCTCGCGCGCGACGAGCGCGAAGGCGTTGGGCGCCTGGAACGCCCAGTCGAGGGTCAGGCGCACGCGCGGCGCGGGCTGGGCGCCCGAAACGGCAGGGGCCGCGAGCGGCAAGGCCGCCGAGGCGGCGAGAAGGGTGCGGCGCGTGGCGGCCATCGAAGCTCTCCGGTTCGTCAGGCCCGAGAGGAAGCCAGCAAGCCCGGGGCCCCGCAAGGGGCGGCCGCGATTGCGCGCGGCCCGGCCCCGCCCCATCCTCCCGGCCCGAAACCCCCTCAGGGAGAACAGCCATGGCCGGCGTGCCCGATGTCAGCCCGACCGATACCTGGAAGGCGCTCGAATCCGATCCCGAAGCGGTGCTCGTGGACGTGCGCACGGATGCGGAGTGGAACTTCGTCGGCGTCCCCGACCTCTCGGCCCTCGGCAAGCAGGTCGTGCTGATTCCCTGGCAGGTCTATCCGTCCATGTCGCACAACGCGCACTTCACCGAGCACCTCGCCAAGGCCGGCGTCTCGCCCGCCAGCAAGATCTACTTCCTCTGCCGCTCCGGCGCGCGGAGCTTGGCGGCCGGGCAGGCGGCCCAGGCCTCGGGCTACCCGCACGCCTTCAACGTGGCCGACGGCTTCGAAGGCCCGCCGGACGGGGAGGGGCACCGCGGCACCGTCGCCGGCTGGAAGGCGGACGGCCTGCCCTGGAGGCAGCGTTGAGCCTCGCGACGCGCCCCCTCTGCACCATGCGGCTGCGCGTCGGCCCGCCGCAGGAGGTGGGCCGCGGGCCGGACGGGCATGAGCTGCGCGTCGTGCCCGTCACCGGCGGCACCATCGAGGGCGAGCGCTTCTCGGGCGAGGTGCTGCCGGGCACGGCGGCGGACTGGCTGCGCGTCGAGGCCGACGGCACCGCCCATATCGACGTGCGGCTGACGGCGCGCGCGGCCTCGGGCTCGCTCGTGCATGTGCGCTACGCCGGCATCCGCACCGGCCCCGCGCCCGTGCTCGCGCGGCTGGCGCGGGGCGAGGCGGTGGACCCGTCCGAATACTATTTTCGCGTCACCATGCGCTTCGAGACGGGGGCGGCGGATCTGGCCTGGATGAACCGCGTCATCGCCGTGGGCAGCGGCCGCCGCCCGCCGGAGGGGCCGGTCTACGAGGTGTTCGAAATCCTCTGACGCGGCCCGATGACAGGAGTGGCCTTGGCCCCGCAGGTCCGAATCGGCCCGGCAGCCGCGCGGCCCGATGACAGGAGTGGCCTTGGCCCCGCAGGCCCGAATCGGCCCGCCAGCCGCGCGGCCCGATGACCGGAGGGGCCTTGGCCCCGCAGGTCTGAATCGGCCCGCCAGCCACCTCGCTACTCGATGCGGATGCCGGCCTCGCGGATGATGCCGGACCATCTGTCCAGCTCGCTGCGCGTGAAGGCGGCGAGCGCGCTCGGGTCCATGACGGTCACGTAGGTTCCGGCGTCCTCGGAGCGGCGGCGGAACTCCTCGGTCGCGGCCACCGCGCCGATGTCGCGGGCGAGGCGCGCGACGGCCTCGGGCGGCGTGCCCGCCGGGGCATAGACGGCGAACCAGGCCTCGAACTCGAAGCCCGGCAGCCCCGCCTCGGCCGCGGTCGGCACGGCGGGCAGCATGGGGTGGCGGCGGGCGCTGGTGATCGCGAGCGCCCGCACCGCGCCGGCCTGGAGCTGGCCGGTGATGGCGGGCGGCGTCGTGATCAGCAGGTCCACGCGGCCGGCCATCAGGTCGCTCATGGCGGGCCCGGCGCCGCGATAGGGGACATGCGTCATCTCAGCCCCCGCGAGCCGCGCGAGGCGCGCGCCGGCGATGTGCTGGATCGAGCCGACGCCCGAGGACGCGTAGGTCAGCGGCTGGCGCGACTGCCGCGCGAGGGCGACGAGTTCGGCGAGGTCGCGCGCGGGCAGGTCGGGGCGCGCCGTGACGACATGCGGCGCCGTCAACAGCAGCGCCACCGGCTCGAAGCTGCGGATCGGGTCCCAGCCCAGGTTCTGGAACAGGGCGGGGTTGGCGACATGGGTGCCGGAATAGGCCAGCAGCAGCGTGTGCCCGTCGGGGGCCGCGCGCGCCACGTGGTGGGCCGCGACATTGCCGCTGCCGCCCGTGCGGTTCTCGACGACGACGGATTGGCCGAGCGGCCGCGCCAGCCCCTCTGCCAGCAGCCGGGCCGTGAAATCCCCGCCGCCGCCCGGCGCGCCGGGCACGACAAGCGTCACGGGGCGCGTCGGGAACGCCGTCTGCGCCACGGCCATCGCCGGTGTGACGGCGAGGGCAGCGAGGGCGCGGCGCGGGATCACGGCCTCAGCCCTGGCCGTGGTTGATCGCCACCCCCTTCGCCTCCAGCTCGGCCATGATCTCGGCCAGGTGGTGATAGGCGGTGTTGGTGACGGGGAAGCCGCAATAGATGGATTGCTGCAGGAACAGCTCCTTCACGTCGGCCAGCGAGAAGCCGTCCTCCAGCGCCGCGCGCAGGTGCATCCGCAGCTCCTCCCAGCGGCCGAGCGCCATCATCGTGCCCATGACGAGGATGCGGCGCGTGCGGTGGTCGAAGCCCGGGCGCGTCCAGATCTCGCCCCAGCCGAAGCGGGTGATGAAGTCCTGGAACTCGCGGTTGACGTCGGTGGTGCGCGCGATCGAGCGATCCACATGGGCGTCGCCCAGGATCTGCCGGCGCACCTTCATCCCGGCTTCGTAGAGCGGGTCGGACATGGCGTTTCCTCCGTTGGCCGCGATGCTGCGCCGCGCGCCTCGGCGCGGTCAACCGAGGGCGGCCGGCGGCGTCAGCGTCCCAGGCTGTAGAACTCGGCGTTGGGGCGCAGGCCGGTCGCGTTGGCGATGCGGTTGCTCATCGCGAAGAAGGCGGCGATGGCGGCGATGTCCCAGGCGTCGTCCTGCGTGAACCCATGGGCGGCGAGCGCCGCGTAATCGGCCTCGCCCACCGTCTGCGCCTCGAAGGAGACCTTGAAGGCGAAGTCGAGCATGGCCTTCTGGCGCGGCGTGATGTCGGCCTTGCGGTAGTTGATCGCCACCTGGTCGGCGATCAGCGGGTCCTTGGCGCGGATGCGCAGGATCGCGCCATGGGCGACGACGCAGTACTGGCACTGGTTCACGTTGCTGGTCGCGACGACGATCATCTCGCGCTCGGCCTTGGTCAGGTTGCCGGGCTTGTCCATCAGCGCGTCGTGATAGGCGAAGAAGGCGCGGAACTCGTCCGGCCGGTGCGCGAGGGCCAGGAAGACATTGGGCACGAAGCCCGACTTCTCCTGCACCTTGAGGATGCGGGCGCGGATGTCCTCGGGCAGGTCGGCGATCTCGGGCACGGGGAAGCGGCTGATGGCGGTCATGGGGCGTCTCCTGTTCGGGCCGCAGCTTCGGGCGGGGCCGGATGGGCGGCAAGGCGGGGCGGCCGCGCCTCAGCGCCCGGCGAGGCGCTTGTGCTCGAGCCGCGAGAGCAGCCGGACGAAGGGCCAGAGGAGGGCGAGGTAGAGGATCGCGGCCGCGACGATGGGCGTCGCGTTGTAGGTCAGGCTCTGCGCCTGGCGGGCCTGGAACAGCAATTCCGGCAGGGCGACGACCGAGGCGATGGAGGTGAGCTTCACCACCTCGAGCGTGTTGGAGACGAGGTCGGGCAGCACGTTGCGCACCGCCTGGGGAAGCACGACGAGCGTCATGGTGCGGCTGCGGGAGAGGCCGAGGGCGCGCGCGGCCTCGGCCTGCCCGCGCGGGACGCTCTCGATCCCGGCGCGCAGGATCTCGCCGTAATAGGCGCCGGTGTTGAGCAGGAAGCCGAGGGCGACCGCGCCCCAGGCGCCGAGCTCGAGGCCGGCGAAGGGCAGGCCGGCGTAGATGAACACCAGCAGCACGAGCGGCGGGAGCGCGCGGAAGGTGTCCACGAAGGCGATGAGCGGCCAGCGGACCCAGGGGTTGCGCAGCGTCGAGAGCAGGGCGAGCGCCAGCCCGGCACCGAGGCCGAGCGGCACGACGAGGGCTGAGAGCTGGATCGTCCGCCACAGCCCCTGCAGCAGGATGGGCCAGGCCTCGGCTAGGATCCCGGTGTTGAAGAAGGCCTGCGCGAACTCCCCCATCCCAGCGCGTCTCCCTCAGCGCTTCCAGGCGAAGCGCGTCTCGACCCAGCGGCCGGCGACGACGACGGGGAAGAACAGGATGAGGTACGCGACGGCGCCGAGGGTGAGCGGCGTGGCGTTGAAGGCGAAGGACACGCCGGCCTGGGCCTGGCCCAGGATTTCCGAGACGGCGACCACGCTGCCGAGCGCCGTGCCCTTGGTGATGGCGATGGTGCGGTTGGTGAGCGGCGGGATCACCATCCGGATCGCCTGGGGCAGGACCACGAGGAAGAGCGTGGCCGCGAAGCCGAGGCCCAAGGCGCGGGCGGCGTCCCACTGACCCTGCGGCGTCGCCGAGATGCCGGCCCAGAACACCTCCTCCGAGAAGGCGGCGAGCACGAGGGTCAGCGCGAGCCAGGTCGCGCCGAAGCCGGAGAGCGAGAAGCCGGCCGAGGGCAGGCCGAAATAGAGCAGGACGATGATGACAAGGGGCGGCAGGGCGCGGAAGACGTCCACGAAGCCGATGATGCCCCAGTTCACGACGCGCAGCCCGGCGGCGCGGATCACCGCGAGGGCGAGGCCCAGGGCGAGCCCCGCCGCGACGATGCAGAGGGCGAGCAGCACCGTCAGCGCGAAGCCCTCGGCGATCTTCGGCGCGTATTCCGCCGCGACGGCGGCGTTGAGGAAGGTATCGGCGAAGGATGTCATGTCACCCAGGGTGCCGGGGACGGTGTCCCCCGCCGGGGGTGAGGGGGCGGAGCCCCCTCGTGTTCACCCGCACCGCGGGTTCTGCGGCGTCGGATCGTGGCCCGGCAGGCCGGGCGGGCCGTAGCCCGGGAACTCGATGTTCTCGGCCTGGTCGGGGCCCGGGCGGTCGCCGAACCAGCGCTCGCTGATGCGGGCGATGAAGCCGTCGCGCTTCATGCAGGTGAGGACGTCCTCGACCTGGTTGCGCAGCGCCGCCGAGTCGCGGCGGAAGGGCGTGCCCCAGTGCAGCTGCGAGCCGGGCAGCACGAAATCCGCCACGAATTGCGGCGTCCGGCTGGCCGAGTAGCGGACCACCGTGTTGCCCGAGAGGTTGGCGTAGGCGCGCCCGTTCAGCACGGCCTGCACGGCATCGGGCTGGGTGTCGAAGGCGAGGAGGGTGAGGTTCAGGCGCTCGGCGTTGTTGCGCACCCACTGCTCATAGGGCGTGCCCTTGTTCACGCTGATGGTGCGGCCGCGCAGATCCTCCTCGGAACGGATGGGCGGCGTGCCGCGGCGGATGCCGAATTGCAGCGCCGTCCAGATGTAGCCCTCGGTGAAGAGCAGGTTCTCCGCGCGCTCGCGCGTCACGGTGGTGGGGGCGCAGAGGAAGTCGTAGCGCCCGGCGTTCAGCGCCGGGATGAGGCCGGAGAAGGAGGCGCTGTCGATCACGAGCTCCCGCCCCATCCGGCGGGCGACCTCGCGGAACAGGTCGATCTGGAAGCCCTGGACGCCGCCCTGAAGGGTGGGGAAGGCGTGCGGGGCGAAGGTGCCGTCCACGGCGCAGCGGAGAGGCGGCTGGCCGCCGGCGGCCGGGGCCTGAGCCAGCGCGGCGGGCAGGCCGGAAACCATCGCGGCGGCGGCCAGGGCGGCCCGCAACAGGACGCGTCGCATCGCTTCTCCTTCCTCACATTTCCTTGCAGCGCAGCGTTTCACGAAAGCCCGGCATTCGCAATGATGGCGGGACCGTCGCCGCATTTTGGCCGTATCCGCTTCGTTAGATGCTCACCGGCGACACGCAGGGTGGCACGCTCCACCCCGCCTCGGAGTTTCGGCGATGAAGCAGCGCTTCGGCCTCGGCCTTGTCCTCACGGGTCTCTCGACCGTCCTCGGCGTCGTCGCGACGCTGCTCTCGCTCGGCGTGTCCGCCGACGGGATGACGCTGCTGCCGGCCATGGGCGCCGCCGGCGGGGGCGGGATGCTGGTGGGCGGCATGGCCCTGCTGGAAATGGGGCGCGAGGCGTCCGAGATCGGCTGATCAGCCGGGCGCCCAGACCAGGGCGAACCGCTCGAACACCACGCCGGTCGCGTCCGTCAGCGCGAAGCCGTCCCGCGCCGCCAGCGCTCCGAAGAAGTCGCGGTGGTTGCGCAGCCAGGTTTCGCGCGAGAGGTCGCCTTCGCCCTCGTCGCGGCAGAACGCCTCGTCCACCGAGACGAGCGGGCCGAGCCGCAACTCGACCGTCCGGGTGATGCAGACCGGGCGGTTCGACCCGTCCACGATCACGACATGGCCGCCGATCTGGGGCGTCTCCGCGCCCGACATGACGTCGCGCTCCAGCATCGCCGTGGCGCGCTTGCGCCCCGCCAGGACCTCCGCCGCCGCCCAATCGGCAAATTCGGGCGTGGTGCCGAAGGCCACCACGTCGTAGCGCGGGGCGGCGATGCCGGACGCCGCCCAGAAGGCCTCGACCTCCGGCGTGCGCCGGGCGTTCATGCCTGTTCCGGGTAGAGCCGCGTCAGGCCCGCCTCGGACGCCTCGCAGCGGCCGCGCTCGGTGATGAGGCCGGTGACGAGGCGCGCCGGCGTGACGTCGAAGGCCGGGTTCGCGGCCGGGCTGCCGTCCGCCACGACGCGCACCGTCTCGATCCGGCCGTCGCGGGTGCGGCCGGTCATCTCCGTCACCTCGGTGCCCGAGCGCTCCTCGATCGGGATCTCGCGCACACCGTCGCGGACGCGCATGTCGAGGGTCGAATGGGGCAGGGCCACCCAGAAGGGCACGCCATTGTCCCTGGCGGCCAGCGCCTTGAGGTAGGTGCCGATCTTGTTGGCGACGTCGCCCTGGCGCGTCACGCGGTCCGTGCCGACGATGACGATGTCCACCTCGCCATGCTGCATCAGGTGGCCGCCGGCATTGTCGCTGACCACCGTGTGGTTCACGCCATGCGCGCCGAGCTCGAAGGCGGTCAGCGCCGCGCCCTGGTTGCGCGGCCGCGTCTCGTCCACCCACACCTTCACGTCGAGGCCGGCGTCGTGCGCCATGTAGATGGGCGCCAGCGCCGTGCCCCAATCCACCGTCGCGAGCCAGCCCGCGTTGCAATGGGTGAGCACGTTCACCCGGCCCTTGCGCTCGGCGATCTCGCGCAGCAGGGGCAGGCCGTTCTCGCCGATGCGGCGGCAGGTTTCGGCGTCGTCATCGGCGATGGCCGCTGCCTCGGCATAGGCGGCGGCGGCGCGCTCGGCGACGGGGAGGTTGCGCAGCGCGGCGAGCTGCCGCTCGATCGCCCAGCGGAGGTTGATCGCCGTGGGGCGGGTTTCCGCCAGGACCTCGCACGCCGCCTCGAGCTGCGTCGGGTCCTCCCGCATCGCGAGCGCCACGCCATAGGCGGCGACGGCGCCGATCAGCGGCGCGCCGCGGACGCGCATGGTCTTGATGGCCTCGGCCGCCTGGCGCCAGTCGGTCAGGCGCAGGATGTCGAGCTCCCAGGGGAGCTTGGTCTGGTCGAAGATGCGGACGGACCAGCCATCCTCGTCCAGCCAGACGGACCGGTAGGCCGTGCCGTTGATCTTCATCGCCTCGTGTCACCCGTTTTCCGGCGAAGGGTCTTACCCCTTCGCGCGCCCGACCGGGAGCCGAGGCCCCTGGTGATGGGTGCGAGATACCGCGCCTGACGGGGGCGCGGCCAGGGTGGCGGCGGGTCGTTTCGGGGGAGGTGCTGCCGCGGCGCGGAGCCGAGGGTCGCGGCTGAGGGGTGAGGCCGATGGCCGGCGCGCGACAGCGCCACGGGGCGGGCGGCAGGCGTGGCCCGTCCCAAAAAGAGGCTTGAGGGCGAAGAAGACGGGCAGGGATAGGCGGATGGCCCGCCCCAGCGCCGGCAGCGCGCCCAACCGGCGCGCCCGCTTCGTATCGAAAAAAAGATTACGGACAATTTTCATTGTCTGCGCGGGGCCGAGATGCCCGGGTCGTGAAGTCCGACAATGCCAACGCGGTGACGGGTGGGCAGGACCCTGCCCCGACCGTCTATGCCGGCGGCACCTTCACCTACCACCTGAAGGCGACGAACAGCGGGAACGACGCCGCCGCCAACGCCACCATCACGGACGCCCTGCCGGCCGGCCTGACCTCCGTCAGCGCGACGGATGGCGGCACCGCCACCGGCAACACGGTGAGCTGGAACCTCGGCACGCTGGCCGCCGGGGCGTCCAAGCAGGTCGCCGTGACGGTCAAGGTGGATGCCGGCGTGGCGCCCGGGGCGGTCTTCGCCAACACGGCCGTCATCTCCTCGCCGACGCATGATCCGAACGGCGGCAACAACACGAACACCGAGAACACGCAGGTCGCGGAACCCGGCTCCATCTCGGGGATCGCCTTCAAGCCCGTGGTCGGCAATCTCCGCGACGGGCGGATGCCGGACAGCGTGTTCGGCGGCATGACCGTCGAGCTGCTCGACGCCGACGGCGCGGTGGTCGCCACCACCACGACGGCGACGAACGGAACCTACAGCTTCGATCCGGTGGCGCCCGGCACCTACAAGGTGAAGTTCGGCGCGCCGGCCGATCGCGGCGCGGGCGGGGGCGCCGCGGGACCGCCGGGCCCGGTGCGCGCGTCATGCCCCTCCCTCAACCCCCATCCACGAAAGTCACCGCAGGGGTCTTGGAGGACCCGTGGTCCCCCAGCGAGGGACAGCGCCCCTCGCTACACGCGCTGGTGCAGCGCGGCGATCAGCGTGAAGAGCCGCCGCGCCGTCTCGAAGTCGAGCGTCACGCGGTCCTCGAGCCGTTGGATGAGGAGTTCGGCCGCCTCGTTGTGCAGGCCGCGGCGGCCCATGTCGATCGCCTGGACGCGGGCTTCCATGGCGCCGGTGGTGACCGCCTGCTCGTGCTGGTCCACGAGCATCAGGTAGTCCTTGATGAGGCGGCGGAACGGGCCGAGCACGAGGATCAGGGCGCGGATCGGCTGGTCGTCCGCGTCGCGGATGTCGAGGATGAGGCGCCCTTCGCGCACCATGAGGTGCAGCGAGAAGGGGCCCTTGCCCATGCCGGCCGGGCCGAAGCTGTTGCCGCGCAGCAGGTCCTCGATGGCCTGGCGACGGTCCGCCTCCGCATAGGCGGAGGGCGGCGGCGGCGCGCCTTCGAGTTCGATGCGGATCAGCCGTGGCATCGGGGGCGCATGGTTCAATCCCTGGGCGCGCCGAAGCCGAGGCGGCTCATCAGCCCGACCGTCGCGCCCTTCACGGGGCGGAGCAGCAGCGTGGTGATGATCGCGATGAGCGGCAGCCAGACCACCATGTGGATCCACATGGCCGGCTGATACGCCCGCTCGATCCAGAGGATGGGCGGCAGGAGGAGGTGGCCCACCAGGAAGATGGTGAAGTAGGGCGGCGCGTCGTCCGCCCGCAGCGTGCCCAGCGGCGCGTGGCAGTTCGCGCATTCGGGCACGACGCGGAGATAGCCCTGGAACACGCGGCCTTCGCCGCACACCGGGCAGCGGTTGCGGGCGCCGCGCCAGAGTGCCGTGGTCAGCGGCACCTCGGCGCGCGGGGGGGTGTCGCGGTTCGGCGACCAGCTCTCGGGTTGGGGCCCCTCGCGCAGTCGGGCGGGGTCCGTGGCGGCGCGTTCCATGTTGCGTTGCACAATCGTCTTCCTCAGGCAGCATGGCAAGGAAAACCCGCCGCGGCCAGCGGGGTGGCGAGCATGGCAGGACGGTGTCGCCGTGATTCGGTGCTGGCCACCGGGCGCCCGCGGCGGCATTGTTCCGGGCATGGTCGAACGCATCCTCGTCATCAATCCCAACAGCTCAGCCGCCTGCACCGCCGGCATGGCCGAGGCGATGGCGCCCTTCGCCATGCCGGGGCGGCTGCGCTTCGACGTGCAGTGCCTGCCGGGCGGGCCGCCCGCCATCGTCACCTGGCGCGACTGGTACGCGGTCGCCGAGCCGATCTGCCGCTTCATCGAGGCGGAGCCGGCCGCGGCCTACGTCATCGGCTGCGTCAGCGACCCGGGGCTCGAGGCGGCGCGGATCGTCACCGACCGGCCGGTCTTCGGCATGTTCCGCTGCGCGGTGACTGCGGCGCTGGCGCGGGCCGAGCGCTTCGGGGTGGTGGGCTTCACCCATCGCTCCCAGGCGCGGCAGCGCAAGGCGTTGCAGGCCATGGGCGTGGAGGGGCGGCTCGCGTCCTGGATCCCGCTCGACCTGCCGATGGACGCGCTGACCGACCCGGTGGCGCCGCGCGCCAAGCTCGGCGTCGTCGCGCGCGAGCTGGCGGCGCAGGGGGCCGAGGTGATCATCCTCGGCTGCGCCGGCATGGCGCAGCACGCCGCCTTCGCCGAGGACGCCGCCGGCGTGCCGGTGATCGAGCCCTGCCAGGCCGGCGCCGTGCATGCGGCGCTCGCCGTGCTCGGCAACCGGCTGGCGCTGACGGCGGCCGCCTGATGTCGCTCGGCACCCTCCACGCCTATTACGCGGCCTTCAATGCTCGTGACTGGGACGGCATGTGCGTCCTCCTGACGGAGGACGTGGCGCATGACGTGAACCAGGGCGGGCGCGAGGTGGGGCGCGAGGCGTTCCGCGCCTTCCTCGAGCGGATGGCGCGGCATTACCGCGAGCGCGTCGAGGACCTCGTCGCCATGGTGACGCCCGACCAGGTGCGGGGCGCGGCCGAGTTCACCATCCGCGGCGAGTATCTCGCGACGGATGAGGGCCTGCCGGAGGCGCGCGGCCAGGCCTATGTCCTGCCCGTGGGCGCCTTCTTCGAGCTGCGCGAGGGGCGGATCGCCCGGGTGACCAACTTCTACAACCTCAAGGACTGGGTCGCGCAGGTCTCGGCGGGCGGGTAGGCGCGTCCCGCCCCCCCCGCCCTGCCGAAGCCCGGGCCCCCCTCAGGCTTCGGCGGTGCCGAAGCCTCGGCCTCCTCAGGCTTCGGCGGTGCCGAAGCCTTTGCCGGCCTTGCGGTATTCGGGGCGCGGCGGGCTGAAGATGTCGAGCACGCGCGCGCCCTCGGGCCCGGCGCGCATGGTGTGTGGCACGCCGCCCGGGGTGCGCCAGAAATCCCCCTTCTTCACCGGGATTTCCTCGCCGCCCTGGATGCGGACGGCCGTGCCGTCGAGGAGGACGCCCCATTGCTCCTCCGGGTGGTGATGCATCGTCCCCAGGGTGTTCGGCGCGATCGTCACGACCGAGAGCATCGCCTGCTCGCCGGCGAAGATGCGGGTGGTGAGGCCGGGCGCGAGCTCGCGGAACAGGCCGTCCTCCGGATTGTCGAGATTGTGGAATTCGGCGGCCTGGCTCATGCGGGGCATCCTGATCGGCTGATGGGTGCGCGGAGACTACAGCGGTTTCGCCCTGGCTGTCGTCAGGCCGGAGCCGCGGCCGGCCTTGTCGGGCGCCGGAACCGCGGCGCGTCATGCTGCGTTCAGCCTGAACTTGTCAGCATGACCGCTTCGAGACGGGGAGAGCCGCCGGTGCCGGCCGCAGCGGAGATCGATGACGAGGCGGCGCTGCTGCTCCTCCGGTTCGGGGGCGCGGTGGATGGTCCCGCCTACCGCGCGATGATGACGAGCTGGTTCCAGCGATACCCGCGCGCGATCGGCTATGACTGGCTCTACGACCTGCGCGGCTACGCCGGCACGATCTCCCACGACGACGTCGCGGCCGTCGCCGCGCGCTATGACCCGCTGGCGCGCGGGCGGGATGAGGGGCGGCTGTCGGTCTTCGTCACGCCCGATCCGGGGTTCCGCTTTTGGGTGCGGGCCTGCGCGCTGAAATTCCCGCGCCGGCGGCTGGTGACCGTGGACGATCTGCCGGCGGCGGCGCGGCTGCTGGGCGAGGCGCGGCTCGCCGCGCTCAGCGCACGGGATTCGTGAGCGTCCCGATCCCGTCGATCGTGACGGCGACCTCCATGCCGGCCCGCATCGGCAGCGCGCCGAGGGAGGTGCCGCAGGCGACGAGGTCGCCGGGCTCGAGCGTCATATCCCGGCTGACGAGGGAGAGGATGCGCGCGGGCGGCAGGATCATGTCGGCGAGCGGGTAGTCCTGCCGGACGCGGCCGTTGAGCGCGACCGTGACCCGCGCCGCGGCGAGGTCGAGCGCCGTCGCGATGGCGGGGCCCACCGGGCCGAAGCCGTCGAAGGATTTGGCGCGGGCCCATTGCGGGAAGGCGGGGTCGGCCGTCAGCACGTCGAGCGCCGTCACGTCGTTCACGCAGGTGTAGCCGAAGATCGCGGCTGCGGCCTCGGCCTCATCGGCGTCGCGGAGCATCCGCCCGACCACGACGCCGAGCTCGCCCTCGTAGAGCACCTTCCCCGTGTAGGCGGCGGGCGGGGCGATCGGCTCGCCGGGGCCGATGACGCTGCCGGGCGATTTGAGGAAGTAGAGCGGGAAGTCGGGAATGGCGTTGCCCTGCTTCCCGGCGAGCGCGTGGAAATTGTTCCAGAGGCCGATGAAGCGCCGCGGGCGGACCGGCGCCAGGAGGCGGACGGCATCGGCCGGCAGGGCGGGGCCCTCGGGTTCCGACGCGCCGAAGAGGTCCCCGCGATGGGGCTGGATCAGGCCGTCGGCCAGCGTGCCGAAGCCCTCGCCGCCGTCGGCCGCGTAGCGGACCCAGAGCGTCACGCCCGAGCCCTCATCCGGGGAGCCCGAGCACGTTCTTGGCGATGATGTTGCGCTGGATCTCGTTGGTGCCGCCGTAGATCGAGGTCGGGCGCGCCTGGATGTACACGCCGCCCGGGTTGAGGTCCCGGTTGCCCTCCATCGGGCCGGAGAGGCCGGCATTCTCGCCCGCGACCTCCAGCATCGTCTCGCTGATGCGCTGGTAGAGCTCCGACTGGATGATCTTGAGCTGGCTGACATCGGCGCCGAGCGGCTGGCCGCGCTTCAGCACCTCGACGTAGCGGGCGTAGAGCGCCTTGAGATCCTCGAGGTCGCAGCGGTGGCGGGCGTAGCGCTCGGCGAAGAGCGGGTCTTCCGCGACGCCCATGCGCTCCGCGAGCTGCTTGAGGCGCGCGAGGGCATAGGCCGACTGGCGCGGCGAGCCGAGATAGATGCGCTCGAAGGAGAGAAGCGCCTTCGCCATGTCCCAGCCCTTGTTGAGCTGGCCGACCAAGTTCTCCTTCGGCACGCGGACATTGTCGAAAAAGACCTCGCAGAACTCGTCGTGCATCTCGAGGTTGATGATGGGGCGCACGGTGATGCCCGGCGTCGCCATGTCCACCAGCAGGAAGGAGATGCCCTCCTGCTTCTTCGCGGTGGCGTCGGTGCGGACGAGGAGGAAGATCCAGTTCGCGTCCTGGGCGAGCGTCGTCCAGATCTTCTGGCCGTTGACGACGTAGTGGTCGCCGTCGAGCACGGCGGAAGTGCGGAGCGACGCCAGGTCGGAGCCGGAGTTGGGCTCGGAATAGCCCTGGCACCAGATGTGCTCGCCGGTCAGGATCTTCGGCAGGAAGTGTTGCTTCTGCGCCTCGGTGCCGTAGCGGATGACCAGCGGCCCCAGCATGATGATGCCGTGGTCGTTGCAGCGGGCGCAGCCCCAGCGCTCCAGCTCCTCGGTGAAGATGATCTGCTTCGAGGGGGCGAGGCCCATGCCGCCGTATTCGCGGGGCCAGCCGGGGCAGAGCCAGCCCTTCTCCGCGAGCTTGTGGTACCAGACCTGGTTCTCGGCCCAGTGCAGGCGCTTCTCCGGGTTGCGGATCTGCGCGGGGTAGTTGGCCTCGATCCAGGCGCGGATGTGGAGGCGGAAGCTCTCGTCATCCAGCAGGTTGAGGTCGGCGGGCTCGCGGGGGGTGATGGCGTTCATCGGGCGCTACTTTCCTGCGAAGGCCGGCTTGCGCTTCGAGAGAAACGCCTCGCGGCCCTCGCGGTGGTCGGCGGTGGCGAAGAGGGCGGCTTGCCAGTCGGCCTCCTTCGCGAGCGCGGCCTCCATCTCGTCCGAGAACCACTGCTTCATGTAGGCGATGGGCAGCGGCGCTTCCTCGGCCAGGATGCGCGCCTTGGCCTGGGCGGCGGCCAGCGCCTCGCCCTTGGGCGCGACGGCGTCCACCAGGCCGATGCGCAGCGCGTCGGCGCCCGTGTACTGGGTGTGGAACAGCATCATGTCCCGCGCGCGGCCGAGGCCGATGCGGGCGGGGAGCGTCATCGGGAGCGCCAGGTCCGCCATCAGCCCGATCTTGTGGAAGCCGAGGACGAACTTCGCGTCCTCCGCCGCGATGACGTGGTCGCAGAGCAGCGCGAGGGAGCAGCCGGCGCCGGCCGCCCAGCCCTCGACGGCGGCGATGATGGGGACGTTGCCGCGGGCCATGAGGCGGACGAGGCGGTGGGTGCGGCGCATGCGCTCCCGGCCCTCCAGCGCCGTCTCCACGTTCATGCCGGAGATGTCGCCGCCGGCGCTGAACACGCCCTCGGCGCCGGTCAGCACGATGCAGCGCGTGCCGTCCGACTGCGCGCGTTCCAGGATGCCCTCGAGCTCGGTGCGGAGCGGCACGGCGAGGGCGTTGCGGCGCGCGGGGTAGTCGATCGTCAGCGTGAGGACGCGGCCCTCGCGCTCCTCGGCGATGCGCATGCGGGATTGCGTCTGGGAGCCGTCCATCACGCTGCCTCTTCCAGTTCGGGGGAAAGCGCCATGTAGCGGCGCCGGTGGAGGGCGGCGCCGCCGAACATCGGCGCCAGCACCATCGCCTTCCGCAGGTAGAGGCCGCTGTCGTAGTCGTCGGTGTAGCCGATACCGCCATGGAGCTGCAGGCAGGCCTGCTGCACCAGCATCGCGGCCTCGCTGGCGCGGGCCTTGGCGCGGGAGATCAGGGCGGGCGCGCCCGCTTCCGCCGCCTGCTCGACCGCGGCGCGGGTCAGGCTGATCTGGACGCGGGCGTCGGCGGCCTTGTGCTGCAGCACCTGGAAGGTGCCGATGGCCCGGCCGAACTGCTGGCGCTGCTTCAGGTAGTCGAGGGTGAGGGCGAAGCAGGCTTCCATCCCGCCGAGGAGGTAGGCGGCGGTGGCGAGCGCCGCGCGGTCCAGCCCCTCGCTCAGGGCCTCCGCGACGTCGTCGGCGAGGTGGCGCCCCGGGCCGTGGCCGTGCCAGGGCTTCGGGCGGACGGTGGCGAGATGCCCGCCATCCTGCGTGTCCTCGGCGGTGAGGTCCACCTCCTCCAGCGTCAGCAGGTGCAGCGCGACGCGGCCGTGTTCCCGCACGGGCCAGAGGAAGTGGGTGGCGCCGGCGGCCATGGGCACGAAGCGGCGCGGCGTGTCCGCGCCGGTCGCGACGTCGAGGCTGTTGGCGCGGTCCTGCCAGGCGGTGAGCACGACGGATTGCCCGGCGAGCAGCGAGGCCAGCACCTCGGTTTCCCCGGCGGCGGCCAGGATGTGCGCCGAGAGCTGCGCGGCGATCAGCGGCTCGGGCGCGAGCGACCGGCCGAGCTCCTCGGCCAGCGCCACCATCTCCGGCAGGCCGAGGCCGGCGCCGCCGGCCTCCTCCGGCACGGCGAGGCCGACCCAGCCGAGCTCCGCCATCTCGCGGAACACGTCCCGGTCGAAGCCGATGCCCTGGAAGCGCAGCTTGCGGGCGCGCGCCGTGTCCGCGAAGGCGGCGGCGCTGTCGCGGATCATGCGGATGGTTTCGAGCCGCTCTTCCGAGAAGGGCGCAATCCCGGCTGTCATTGGCTGCGCATCCGATTCACCCTCTGCTTCTCGGCTGCGCCTGCGGTGCTCCGCGAGCGGATGCGAGTCATCCCGCGAGCCTCAGGCGCGCGTGTGCAGCTTGGCGGCGGACTGGGCCTGCAGCGCCTCGAGCGAGAGGCCCGGCGCCATGTCGCGGACGACGAAGCCGAGGCCCGGCACGACGTCGAGGACCGCCAGGTTGGTGTAGACGCGCGAGACGTTGCCGAGCGCCGTCAGCGGGTAGCCGCAGCGCTCCACGATCTTCGGGCGGCCATCCTTCGTGGTGTGCTCCATCACCACCCAGAGGCGCTTGGCGCCGGCGCCGAGATCCATGGCGCCGCCGACCGCCGGCGCGGTGTCGTTCTCGCTGGTCGCCCAGTTCGCGAGGTCCCCGTTCTCCGCCACCTCGAAGCCGCCGAGGACGCAGAGGTCGATATGGCCGCCGCGGATCATCGCGAAGCTGTCGGCGTGGTGGCAGAAGGACCCGCCCGGGCGCAGCGTGATGGGCTGCTTGCCGGCGTTGATCAGCCAGGGGTCCACCTTGTCGGCAGACGGCGCCGGGCCCATGCCGAGCACGCCGTTCTCCGACTGGAAGATCACCTCGCGCTCCAGCGGAACGTGGTCCGCGATCAGCGTCGGCATGCCGATGCCGAGATTGACCACCCAGCCCTCGGGAATGTCGGCGGCGGCCTTCGCGGCCATCTCGGCGCGGGAATAGGGCTTCATCGGCGTTGCTCCCTGATGTGTCTTCGGCGCGGCGACGTTTCGCCCTGACTCATAGCCCGGAACCCGGCCCACCGGAAATCCGCCCGCCGGGCCCCCGTGCCGCGTGGACGCCCGCCGATCGCGGCCGATCCGGTCGCGGCCCTCGGCCAGGGCGCCGCGGCTGCGCCGGTCATGGCGGACGTGGTCCTGGCCGTGGCCCGCCGCCGGGACGACGCGCACCGCGCCACGGGGGCCGTGCGACGGGCTCGTCGCCCTCGCTGGCGTTCCCGCCCTGGCGTCAGGGGCGGCCG
>JAIEOO010000087.1 GCA_019750475.1 Acetobacteraceae bacterium
GGCGGCTCGGTGGCCGGGGGCTGCGGGCTCGGCGGCGCGGGCACGCTCACCGGCGCGGGAACCGGCGCCGGCTGCTCGCCCTGGGCGAGCTCCGTCGGCGCCACCAGCTCCACCGCGATCGCCTGCTCCTGCGGCTCGGGCAGCTTGCGCGGCACGAGGTCGAGCAGCAGGAACAGCACCACGACGAGGTGCAGCGCGGCCGAAACCGCGAGCCAGAGATTCAGCCGATCCCCACGCATGCGCCGCCCCCCTTTGGCAGCCCCTTGCGGCCGCGCCTATCGCGGCTGCGGCCGCTGCGGCTGGGCGGGCTGGGCCGGGCGCGGCGCCGTCGCGTTCGTCTGCTCGGCCAGCAGCGCGACGCGGGTGAAGCCGCCCGCGCTGATCGTGCCCATCACCTCCATCACGCGCCCGTAGGAAATCGCGCGGTCGCCACGCACGAAGATGCGGCGCTCCGGCGCGCCGGGCTGCTGGTTCCGCGCGATGGCCTGGAGCTGCGCGACCAGGCCCTCCAGCGGCACCTCCGTCTCCTGCAGGAAGATGCGGCCCTGCGGATCCACGGTGATGGTGAGCGGCTCCTGCTCCTGGTTGAGGGGCTGCGCGCTGGTCCGCGGCAGATCCACCGGCACGCCCGACGTCATCATCGGCGCGGCCACCATGAAGATGATCAGCAGCACCAGCATGACGTCCACGAACGGCGTCACGTTGATCTCGGCCATCGGCTTGTAGCGGCGGCCGGGACCCCGGCCGCCCATCAGGGGGCCCGCCACGGCGCGCTACTCCGCCGCCGGGACGGGCTTGGCCGCCGGCTGGGCCGCGGCCTCGGTCTGGCGGGCGAGGATCGCGCCGAACTCGGCCGCGAAGCCCTCCATCCGGGCCGCGAACTTCGCCAGCTGCGAAGCGAGCGTGTTGTAGGCGAGCACCGCCGGAATGGCGGCGACGAGACCGATCGCCGTCGCGAACAGCGCCTCGGCGATGCCGGGCGCGACGACCGCGAGGTTGGTGTTCTGCATCCCGGCAATGGCGGTGAAGCTGTTCATGATGCCCCACACCGTGCCGAACAGCCCGATGAAGGGCGCGGCGGAACCGGTGTTGGCCAGGAAGGTCATGCGCTTCTCCAGCCGCTCCATCTCGCGCTGGATCGTCACGGCCATGGCGCGCTCCACCCGCTCCTTCGTGCCGGCGATGGCGATGGCGCCGGGCGCGACCTCGGTCGAGCGGCGCCACTCCTGCAGGCCGGCGGAGAACACGGCCGCGATGGGATGGGAGGGCGTCTTGCCCTGGGCCTGGAACAGCTCGTCCAGCGAACCGCCGGACCAGAAACGGTCCTCGAAGGCATCGGCCTCGCGCCGGGCCTTCTTGAGCGCCCCCAGCTTCTCGAACACGATCGCCCAGACGAAGACCGAGGCGAGGACGAGGGCGAGCATCACCGCCTTCACCACCCAGTCGGCCTGCATGAACAGGCCCCAGAGCGACATGTCGTGGGCAGCGGCCGCCAGCGGCGCGGAGGTCACGGGGTTCACGCTCTACTCCTTCTCCACCTCCAGGGCCTCGATCCGCGATCGCAACGCCCCGAGCCAAGGCTGCGGCAAGCGACGCGGCGCCAAGGTGGCTGCGGCCACGCAGGCCAACTCCACCTCCAGCACGGCCAGTCGCTCCTCCGCATCCCCCTTCGGCCGCCACACTTCTTGCGTGATGTGCACAAGTGCGGCCACGCGCCTGATCCGACTGCGAATCAACACGAGGTCGTCCAGCCGCGCCGGGCGCTCATACTCCACCCCGACGCGCTTCACCACCAGGAAGCAGCCATGCTGCTCCGTCATGGCCTGGTGCGGCAGACCCATGTCCCGCAAGGCCTCGGTCCGCGCCCGCTCGGCCCACCGCAGATAGGTCGCGTGATACGCCACCCCACCGGCATCCGTGTCCTCGAAATACACCCGAACGCGATGCTCATGCGCCATGGGCGCCGGCGTAGCAGCCCACGCCACGCGGCGGCAGCCCCGGGGCGGAGCGGAGGACGCCAGTGGTCGCTGGGAGGGGCGCCGCCCCTCCCAGACCCTCCCTGCCGGGGAGCCACGGGCTCCCCGGACCCCTGCGATTCGTTGTGGGGATCGGGGAGGGGGCATCGCGGCAGCACCCGTGACCATAGGCGCGCCATGCCCCCTCCCCGATCCCCACCATGGAACCGGAGATCCAGGAACCTGAGGTTCCTGGCGGGAGGGGTGCGGGGAGGGCAGCGCCCTCCCCGCCTCACCAGCGGCCCCGCCTCAGCCCAGCGCCGCCCGGTAGCCGGCGCGGCGTTCGGGCGGCGTCGGCCACCGGCCGGCGACGCGTTCGAGGAGGGTTCGGATGTCCTCGGCCGCGTCCGCTCTCAGCGCGCAGTCGAGGAAGAGCTGTTCGAGCACGTCCTGCTGCGCGTGGCTGCCGCCGAGTTCCGGGAGGGTGCCGAGGGCGGGGCGGAGGGCGGCGACGGCGCCGCTGAAGTCGCCTTCCGCGCGGCGCAGCAGGGCTTCGCAGGCCGGCGCGGCGGCCTCGCGCAGGATGCGGGCGTGTTCGCCCGCGTTGCCGCGGCCCGCGTCGCGGATCGCGTCGAGCATGCGGCGCGCGGCGTCGAGGCGCCCGGTGGCGCAGAGCGCCATCATCCAGTGCGGCAGGGTGAAGGGGGAGGCGCAGTCGCCGATCCGCGTCTCCGCCTTCTCGGCGAGTTCCTCCCAGCGGTCGCCGACGTCGACGCCCTGCCGTTCGAGGCGGAACAGCATGGACGCCGCGTTCTGCACGTCGATGTAGAGGTCGGGGTTGGCCTGGGTCAGCGGGCTGTCGAGGTTCCGGAAGCCGGTGTCGTAGAGGCGCAGCACTTCGGCGTGGTCGCCGCGTTCGAGGTGGAACATCGCCTGGTGCCAGACGATGTGGTGCGCCAGGTTGCTGGCCCCGGCGAGGCGCGGCTTCGCGGCCTCGACCCAGGCGATGCCTTCGCCGCGGCGGCCTTCCATCTCCATCACGTGGGCGACGGCGTGGACCGCCCAGAGATCCCCGGGATCGAGGCGGACCGCTTCGCGCCCGGCGCTCTCGGCGATGCGGTGGTTGCCGCATTCCTCGTTGGCGAAGGCGCGGCAGGCGAGCATCGAGCCCCAGCCGGGCAGGCCGGGATCCCAGGCGGGCAGCGCGGCTTCGACGACGGCCAGCATCTCCGGCGCGCGGCCCATCCAGAAGGCGCAGAAATGATGGAGCCGGAAGGCGAGGATGTCGGTCGGGTGCCGCGCGACGATGTCCCGCCAGATGGCGGCCGCGCGTTCCGGCGCGCCATCGGCCCAGGCGTCGAGCGCGGCGGCGTGGGCGCGCTCGCGTTCGGTGCCGGCGAGGCGCGCGGCCGTGGCGATGGCCTCGCGCGCCGCGGGCAGCAGCGCGGATTTGTAGGCCATCAGCGTGAAGGCACCGCGCATGGCGTGCAGCATCGGCGCGTCCGGGTCGGCGTCGAGCGCGGCCTTCAGCAGCTGCGGCGTCGCGGCGCGGTATTTGAGGAAGGCCTCGACGATGCCGTCATGGGCGGCGGCCGTCGCGGCTCCCGATGCGGTGAGTTCGAGGCCGCGGCCATCCCGCACAATGCTCATGCGCCGGCCCGCCGCAGGATCTCGCCGGTGTGCTCGCCGAGCGCGGGCGCGGGTTCCGTCCAGGCCCCGATCCCCGGCAGCGCCGGGAAGGGCACCGCGCCGAGGCCGGGATGCGCCGCCGCAGGGGCGGCGTCCACGGCGCGCACATGCGCGTCGGCCAGCCAGTCGAGGGGCGAGTTCACGCGCTCCGCCAGCAGGCGTCGCGCCTGGAAGCGGGCGATCCACTCGGCGGCCGGGCGCTCGGCGATGCGGGCGCGGATCAACGGCAGCAGCGCGTCCTTGTTCGCCGCCCGTTCGGGGAAGGTGGCGAAGCGGGGATCCTCGGGCAGGCCGATCTCGTCCGCGAAGGCGCGGTACTCCTCCTCCCGCACCATGGCGATGGAGAGCCAGGCGCCATCCCCGCCCTGGTAGCTGCCGGCCGGCACGTTCAGCTCCGCCGGCATGCGGCCGAGCAGCCCGCCCTCCGCGATCGGCAGCACCAGCAGGTTGGCCGCTGCCTGCATGAGCGAGATGTCGAGGTGCCGCCGCCGCGGCGCGGCCCCGGCGGCGCGGTCCCGCGCCTGCTCCGCCAGCGCCGCCTGGCAGGCGGCGAAGGCGGAGAGGCCGGCGAAGATGTCCACCGCCAGCGTGCCGACCTTGTGCGGCACGCCGTCCATCCCGGCATTGACGTAGGTGAGGCCGGAGAAGGCCTGGGCGATGCCGTCGGTGCAGGGGCGCTCGGCATGGGGCCCCTGCTGCCCGAAGCCGGAGACGCTGACGCAGACGCAATCGGCCTTGGTCACTTCCGGCCCGAGGCCGATGCGCGCGGCGACGCCGGGACGGAACGCCTCGATCAGCACGTCGGCCCGGGCGGCGAGCCGGGCCACCTCCGCGCGGTCGGCTTCCTGCGCGAGGTCGAGCACGATGCCCTTCTTCCCCCGGTTGAACGCGCTGTGCATCACGCTGTGGCTGCCGTTCCGGGTGGTCAGCCCGCGCGACCAGTCGCCCTTGGGCGGCTCGACCTTCACCACCTCGGCGCCGAGCGCCGCGAGCCACATGCCGCAGGACGGCCCCGCGATGCCCTGCGCCGCGTCCAGCACGAAGAGACCTTCATAGGGTTTCATGGCCGCTTCTCCTCCCCGCCAGGCCGTCACGCACGCGCGAACGGCGCCGGCCCCACCATCCCGAGCGGTTTCACGCCATGGCCCCTGCGGGCCATGGGCGATCCGCCCTCGAACGCCTATCGTGGCGCAAAGCCGCGGCCGGGCCTATGGCCACGCGCCGCGACGACGGGGAAACGACCATGAGCCTGACCCGCCGCGCCGTCTGGGCGCTGCCCCTCGCCCTTCCGCTCGCGGCGCAAGCGCAGGACTGGCCCACGCGGCCGGTCCGCCTGGTCGTTCCCTATCCGCCCGGCGGCCCGACCGATATCGCCGGCCGCGTCACGGCGCTGGGCCTGCCGGCGGAGCTCGGCCAGCCCGTCATCGTGGACAACCGGCCGGGCGCCAGCGGCAACATCGGCGCGGGCGAGGTGGCGCGGGCGGCGCCCGACGGTTCGGTGTTCCTGGTGAACGCCTCGGCCCATGTCATCGTGCCGCACCTCAACCGGAACATGCCCTTCGACGCGCTGGCCGATTTCGCGCCCGTGACGGAGATCTGCAAGGTGCCGCTCATCGTCGTGGTGCCGGCGGCGTCGCCGATCCGCTCCATCGCGGATCTCGCGGCCGCCGCGCGGGCGGGCGCCGTCACCTACGCCTCCTCCTCGATCGGCGGCGCGCCGCATCTGGCCGGCGAGCTGTTCAAGCTGATGACGGGCACGGACATGACCCATGTGCCCTATCGCGGCTCCGGCCCGGCGTTGCAGGACCTGATCGCCGGCAATGTGCAGGTGATGTTCGACAGCCTCGCCTCCTCTGCCGGGCATGTGCGGGAGGGGCGGCTGAGGGCGCTGGCCGTGACCACCGCCGCCCGCCTGCCCGCCTTCCCCGACCTGCCGACGGTCGCCGAGGCCGGGGTCGCGGGCTACGAGATCACCACCTGGTACGGGATGTGGGCGGCGGCCCGCACGCCGGCCGCCATCCTGAACCGCATGCAGCAAGGCGTCGCGCGCGCGATCCGCACCGACGACGCCCGCGCCCGCTTCGCCGCCATGGGCGCCGAGCCCATCGGCAGCACGCCCGACGCCTTTGCGCGGTTCGCGGCCGAGGAGTTCGCGCGCTTCGGCCGGGTGGTGCGGGACGGCAACATCCAGGCGGAGTGAGCGGGGGCTTGTCCGGCGGCGCGCGCGACGCAACCTGCCGGCCGTGACGACGCTTCCCGACCGGCTGCTGGCACCCCTCGCGCCCTTCGCGCCGACCTTGCTGCGCCTCGTCATGGGCGTGCTGTTCCTGGCGCACGGCATCGTCTGGAAGCTGGTGCAGGTCGGCGGGACCAACGTGGTCGCCTGGTTCGTCAGCCAGGGCTATCCGGCCTGGTTCGGGTGGACCGTCATCGCGGTGGAGATCGCGGGCGGCGTCGCGCTGCTGCTCGGATGGCGGGTGCGGCTGGTGGCGCTCGGCCTCGCCGGGCTGATGGCGGGCATCGTCCTGCACCAGTTCCCCAATGGCTGGATCTACACCTCGGCGAATGGCGGCTGGGAGTATCCGGCCTTCTGGACCGCGGCGCTGCTGGCGCTGGCCATGCTCGGGCCCGGGCGGCTCGCGCTCGACAACCGGGCGTGACAGGCTGCCGGCCATGAAGGCCATCCTCTGCGAATCCTGGCGCGACTTCGACGCGCTCGAACTCCGCGACATCCCCCCGCCGCCGATGCGGGAGGGGGCGGTGCGCCTCAGGGTCGAGGCCGCCGGCGTCTCCTTCGCCACGCAGCTCGTCGTCGCCGGGAAGTACCAGCGCAAGCCGCCGCTCCCCTTCGTGCCGGGGACGGAAGCGGTCGGCACGGTGCTGGAAGGCCCCCTGCCCCGCGGCACGCGCGTCTTCGCCGTGCTCGACTGGGGCGCCTATGCCGAGGAAGCGGTGGTGGACGCCATCCACTGCACGCCGATCCCGGACGGGGTGGATTGGGAGGCAGGGGTCGCGATGCCCATCAGCTATCCCACGGCGGGGGCGGCGCTGCTCTGGCGCGCGCGCGTCCAGCCGGGGGATTGGGTGCTGGTGCATGGCGCGGCGGGCGGCGTCGGGCTCGCGGGCGTGGAGATCGCCAAGGCGATGGGCGCGCGCGTCATCGCCCGCGCCGGTTCGGCGAAGCACGGCCTGCTGCGCGCACGCGGGGCGGACGCGGTGCTCGACAGCGCGGCGCCCTTCCGCGACGCGGTGCGGGACATCACGGGCGGGGCGGGCTGCGCCTCCGTCCTCGACACCATCGGCGGCGACGCCTTCGAGGACAGCCTGCGCTGCCTGGGCGATGGCGGGATGCTCGTCGTCATCGGCTTCGCGGGCGGCGGCATCCCGACCGTGCCGGTCAACATCCTGCTGCTGAAGAACATCGCCGTCGCGGGGGTGAACTGGGGCACCTATGTCGGCTGGTCCCCCGGTGACAACCGCCAGCATCACGCGCCGCGGGCCCGCGCTTTGTGGGACCAGCTCTCGGCTTGGTGGGCGGAGGGCAAGCTGCGCCCCGAGGTGCATGCGCGCTTCCCGCTGGAGCAGTTCCGCGAAGCCATGGCGGAGGTGCGGGAGCGCCGCTCTGCCGGGCGGGTGGTGCTGCGGCCCTGAGGCAATGCCCCACGAAACCGCTTCGCGGTTTCGTGGGGCCCCCGTTTGGGCGCCTGCTGGCCGGGGCTGCTTTGGTGAAGCCCGGGCGCTTCCGAAGATCGATGGCCATTTATTCTACGGGCGTTGATGGACTCAGCCGATGCCGAGGCGCTCCGCCACGCGGCGCGCGGTCGCCTCGCGCTGGGCGGTGATGCCGGCCACGGCCTCCCGCGCGCGGGCCAGCACCGGGGCCGGCGCCGATGCGGGCGTGCCGGCGCTGAAGGGCGGTTCGGGCGCGTATTGCATATAGAGCTGGATGCCCTCCGCCGCCTCCTGCCCGCGCAGCCGGGCGGCGACGCGCAGCGCGCCGTCAATGCCCGCGGTCACGCCCGCGGCGAAGACGTACGCGCCGTCCTCCACCACGCGCTCATCCACCGGGATCGCGCCGAACAGCGGCAGCAGGTGGAAGGAGGCCCAGTGGGTGGTGGCCCGCCGCCCGACCAGCAGCCCGGCCGCGCCGCAGATCAGCGCCCCGGTGCAGACCGAGAAGACGCAGCCGGCACCGGCCGCCTGGCGCCGCACCCAGTCCAGCACGGCGGCGTTCTCCATCATCGCCTCCTGGCCGAAGCCGCCCGGGATGTGCAGCACGTCGAGCTGCGGCGCCTCGGCGATGTCGGCATCGGCCACCAGGCGCAGGCCGCGGATGTCCCGCACCGGCTCCGTGCCCTGGCCGTAGAGCCGGTAGGTGGCGTTCGGGATGCGCGACAGCACCTCGAAGGGCCCGGTCAGGTCGATCTGGTCCAGCCCCTCGAACAGGAGCGATCCGATCTGGAGGTGCTGCGTCGCGGGAATCATGGAGGCGCGGTCTTCGGCCAGGGTGGAGGCAGCTAAGCCCGCGCCCTTCCGCCCGGTCAACGCAGCCGCCCGACGCCCACCACCATCCCGAGCGTGACGAGGGCGACGCCCAGCAGTCCGGCGAGGCCCAGCGCCTCCCCCAGCAGCGGCCAGGCGGCGAGGGCCACGAGGACCGGCACGACGGAGGTGATGGCCGTCGTGGTCGGGCCGCCGAGCTTCACCGTGGCGACCGTGAAGAGCAGCCCCGCCAGCACGAGCGCGATCGCGCCCTGGTAGGCGAGCTGGAACAGCACCGGCCCGAGCCCCGCGGCCTCCATCCGGCTCGGCAGCAGGAGCCACCAGACGGGCAGGAAGATGGGCGCGCAGAGCAGCGCGATGGCGAGCGTGGCATCGAGCGGCGGCACGCCCCAGCGGCAGATCAGCCCCATATAGGCGGCCCAGCTGGCGCAGCCCGCGACGAACAGCAGATCCCCGCGCCAGGCGCCGGGGTGGTCCCCGAAGCTGTCCGACGCCAGGAGCCCGATGCCGAGGCCGACGAGGCCGAGCGAGAGCCATCGGGCGCGCGTCCAGCGCTCGCCGAACGCCCACCACCACAGCGCCGCGGCGAGGAAGGGGAGCAGGCCGGGCAGCAGCACGGCGCCATGCGCGGCGGGGGCGAAGCCTAAGCCGGCATAGGCGGCGATGGGGAAGCCGATTCCCGCCGTCGCGGCGAGGCCGAGCGCGCGGCGGATCGGCAGGCGGGGCCAGCCGCGCCAGAGGCAGACCGGGACCGCGGTCAGGAACGCGCCAGCGTAGCGCAGCGCGGCGACGTCCCAGGGCGTGAAATCCTGCTTCGCGGCAAGCCGGGACGCCAGCAGGAATCCGGCCCAGATCAGCAGGACGGCGAAGGCGCAGGCGAGGCCGACCTGCCGGTCGGTCAATGGCCGTGACCGTTGCCGTTCTTGCGCCGCGCGTGGCCGCGCAGCAGGAACTCGCGCCCGATCTTCACCCGCGGCTCGCCGTCATACTCGACGATGTCGGAGGTGGCGTAGGTCTCGCTCCAGATCTCGGGCAGGAAGCTGCCGGTGCCGACCACGTCGATCGGCGCGCGGGCTTCCGCCATCACGCGGCATTTCTGCACCCCGAAGCCGGAGGAGGCGACGATCCTCACCTTGGGGAAGCCCGCCTGGTCGAGCGCGTCGCGCATCCGCCAGATCGCGGCGGCCGAGACGCCGGTGCCGACGAGGTAGCGAAGCTCGGCGTCGGAGCGATAGCGCCGGATGGCGCCGGGCGCGTGGCGCTCGAGCACGGTGTAGCTCTCCGCCGGGTCGAGCCCTTCGAGGTAGCGGCCGCCATGGGTGTCGAGCCGGACGGAGAGTCGGCCCGCGGCCGCGAGGTCCGGGAAGCGACGGCAGACCTCCAGCGCGTCGGTGATCTCGCGTCCGAAGTAATCCACGAGCACGGTCAGCGGCTCGTTCGGGAAGACTTCGAAGAACATCTCGGCGGCGCGGACGGTGCTGTTGGCGTAGCCGATCAGGGCGTGCGGCATGGTGCCGCGGCCGGCCGACGCGCCGAACCAGTGGGCCGTGGCGTCGTTCGCGTTGCCGATGAAGCCCTTCGCACCCTCCTTCTGCGCCGCGCGCGAGCCGACGGCGGCGGCGTAGGCCATCATCTCCTGCATGGCGGGTCCGGCGCAGTGCCGCGCATCCATCGCGAGGAAGGCGACGTTCGGGAGCTCCACGCACATCTGGTAGGCGTTGTGGGCCGCGACGCAGGCCGGCCCGAGCTTCTGCAGATAGAGCGTCTCGAGATCGGCGAGCGCCGCGAAGGACCCGCTGATGTAGAGCAGCGGATCGCCCGCACCGACCCACTGCCCCTCCTCGTGCAGCACCTCGATGTTGAAGGGCGCGCCGCGCTCCTCGGAGACGGCGCGCAGCCAGTCCACCGCGAGGCGGGGGGCGGAGATCACCGGGCGGCGGAGGAAGACCGCGTAGGTGACGCGGGAATCGCCGAACCGCTCCACGATCCGCCGGGTCCGGTTGAAGTAGGTGTCGGTCCAGGCGGGGATGTCGTCGCTCATGCGGCTACTGGGCGGCGGCGAGCTGGCGTTCGGGCCTCGCGCGATGCGCCTTCAGCTCCTCGGCGATGAGGAAGGCGAGCTCGAGCGACTGCTCGGCGTTGAGGCGCGGGTCGCAGAAGGTGGCGTAGTTCTCCGCGAGGTCGGCCGGCGTCAGGCGCTGGGCGCCGCCCGTGCATTCCGTGACGTTGCGCCCCGTCATCTCGACATGGACGCCGCCGGCGACCGAGCCCTCGCCCGCCATCACGTCGAAGAAGCGCCGCACCTCCTGCAGGATGCTGTCGAAGCTGCGCGTCTTGTAGCCGCCGACGGTCGTGGTGTTGCCGTGCATGGGATCGCACAGCCAGACCACCTGGCGGCCGGCCGCCTTCACCGCGCGCACCAGCGGGGCGAGCTTCTGCTCGACCTTCTCGTGGCCCATGCGGGAGATGAGCGTCAGCCGCCCCGGCTCGTTCGCCGGGTTCAGGATTTCGGTGAGCTGGACCAGCTCCCCGGCATCCATGCTCGGCCCGACCTTCATGCCGATGGGGTTCGCCACGCCCCGCAGGAACTCGACATGCGCGCCGTCCGGCTGGCGGGTGCGGTCGCCGATCCAGAGGAAGTGGGCCGAGCAGGCATAGTGCTTGCCGCGATGCGTCGAGGGCTCGCGCGTCAGTGCCTCCTCATAGGGGAGGAGCAGGCTCTCGTGGCTGGTGTAGAACTGCGTCTCGCGGATCTGGGGCGCGTTGTCGCTGTTCATGCCGCAGGCGGCCATGAAGCCCAGCGTCTCGTCGATGCGCGAGGCCAGGCCCTCATACTGCGCCGAGAGCGGGCTGCGCGCGACGAAATCGAGGTTCCAGCGATGGACCTGGTGCAGGTCGGCGAAGCCGCCCGTGGCGAAGGCGCGGAGCAGGTTCAGCGTGGCCGCGGATTGGAGATAGGCGAACTCCATCCGGCCCGGATCGGGCACCCGGGCGTCCGGCGTGAAGGGCGCGCCGTTGATGATGTCGCCGCGGTAGGACGGCAGGGTGACGTCCCCCACCTTCTCCACGTCGGAGGAGCGGGGCTTGGCGAACTGCCCGGCCATGCGGCCGAGCTTCACCACCGGCATGCCGGCGCCGAAGGTCAGCACCACCGCCATCTGGAGCAGCACCTTGAAGGTGTCGCGGATGGTGTCGGCGCGGAAATCGGCGAAGCTCTCGGCGCAGTCGCCGCCCTGGAGGACGAAGGCCCGGCCTGTGGAAGCTTCGGCGAGCGCGGCCTTCAGTCGCTCGCACTCGCCTGCAAAAACGAGGGGCGGGAAGGTCGCGACCTTGGCCTCCATCGCGGCCAGCGCGGCCGCGTCGGGGTAGTCCGGCACTTGCCGGATCGGCATCTGCCGCCAGGAGGAAGGGCTCCAGCCGCGGGCCATGACTTGGTCAACTCCCAGATAAGGTTCCCGGGAGTGTAGCGCGGGTTCGTCCGGCCGGGAAACCGCGAGTCGCGCGGGTCTGGCCGCCCTATTCGGCGGCGTAACCGTGGACGGGCTCGGCCGGGACTCCGGCCACGCGGGTCCGGGTGCGGAGCGTCACGAATTCCTCGGCCGCCGTGGGGTGGATGCCGATGGTGCGGTCGAAATCCTGCTTGGTCGCGCCCATCACCACGGCGATGCCGATGCCCTGCATGATCTCGGCCGCGTCCTCCCCGATCATGTGGGCGCCGAGGACGCGCTGCGTCGCCTGGTCCACCACCAGCTTCATGAGCGTCTTGCGCCCCTCGCGCTTGCTGATGGTGTGGCGCATGGGCGTGAAGCGGGTGACGTAGACGTCCACCGGACCGCGCTCGGCCGCGATGTGCTCCGCCAGCCCGACCGTCCCGATGGGCGGCGAGGTGAAGACGGCCGTCGGCACGTTTTCATAGCTCGCGCGGCGCGGGTTGTCGCCGAACAGCGTGTCCGCCAGCGCGTGGCCCACCGCCGTCGCCATGGGCGTGAGGTTGAGGCGGTCCGTCACGTCGCCGATGGCGAAGATGTGGTTCTGGCTGGTCGCGTGGTCGTCATCCACCACGATCGCCCCGTTGGGCTTCGTCTCGACGCCGGCGGCCTCGAGCCCCAGGCCCTGCGTGTGCGGCACGCGGCCGGTGCAGAAGAACACCGCGTCCACCTCCCGCGTGAAGTCGGTGGATAAGGTGATGAGCTTGCAGTCGCCCATCTCGGCGATGCGCACCGGCTTGGCGTCGGCCGTCATGACGATGCCCTGGGCCTGCATCGCCTCCACGAGGGAGGTGCGGATGTCCCGGTCGAAGCCGCGCAGCGGCAGGTCGGCGCGGTAGATCACCTCGACCTCGGCGCCGAGGCCGCGCAGCAGGCAGGCGAATTCGAGGGCGATGTAGCCCGAGCCGATGACGGCCACGCGCTTCGGCAGCGCCTTCAGCGTGAAGAGATCGTCGCTGATGAGGCCGAGCTCCGCCCCCGGGATCTCGGGCCGGGTGGCGCGGCCGCCGACGGCGATGACGATGCGCTCCGCCGTCACGGTCCTGCCGCCGACCGCGATGGTGTGGGCGTCCTTCAGCGTGGCGCGGGCGTCGAAGACGGTGCAGCCCGCGCCTTGCAGCATGCGCGAGTAGATGGAGGAGAGCCGCGTCACCTCCCCGTCGCGCGCGGCGGCGAGCTTCGCCCAGTCATGGCCGTTGACGGCGATGTCCCAGCCGAAGGCGGCCGCGTCCTCGGCCCACATGCCGTATTCGGCGGCGTTGACCATGATCTTCTTCGGCACGCAGCCGACATTGACGCAGGTGCCGCCCCAGAAGCGCTCCTCCGCCACGGCCACCCGCGCGCCGTGACCGGCCGCGATGCGGGCGCAGCGCACGCCGGCGCTGCCGCCACCGATGACGAAGAGGTCGAAATCGTAGGTCATCCCCGGATCCTGATGCCGTCGCCGGATTTATGGGGCCTCAGACCAGGCTTTGCCACCGCCGCGCGCCATGCACCACGCGCACGACCACGATGTGATCGCGCTCAGGGGTGTAGAGGACGAGGTAGTCGCCATGCGTCACGAAGCGCAGCGCCGGCCTGACCTCGTCCCGAGGCGCGCCCATTCCTGGCATGAAGGCGGCCTTGGCCAGCAGATGGTCGAGGCGTTCCAGCCAGCGCCCTGCTGCCGCCGGGTTATCGGCCGCAATCCTTTCAGCGATTTGCCGGACATCACGCTCCGCCCTCCGGCTGAAGCGCCAGCTCACTTGTACTGATCGCGAAGGCGTCGAAGAAATTCGTGGCCGTCTGTTTCAGAGACGCCGCTGGCGATGCCCTCATCCCACAACCGCCCCAGCTCTTCGTCACAGAGGCCGTGGCCGGCCCAGCCGCGCAAAGCCGCCGCCACGGCCGCCTCGGCCGAGGCGGCCTCACCGGTGGCGACGAGGCTGCGGACGATGTCGGCCGCCTCGCCGGTCAGGGTCACGGTCAGGGGGGTGCCGTCGGACATGCCCAGAACATAGGGCAGGCCTGCTGCCACCCCAAGGCTCAGATACCGCCGAGCGCCAGGTACTTGATCTCGAGATAGTCCTCGATCCCGTACTTGGACCCCTCCCGGCCGAGGCCCGATTGCTTCACGCCGCCGAAGGGCGCGACCTCGGTCGAGATGATGCCCTCGTTGATGCCGATGATCCCGGCCTCCAGCCCCTCGGCCACGCGGAAGATGCGGCCGACGTCGCGGGCGTAGAAATAGGCGGCCAGGCCGAACTCGCTGTCATTGGCCATGGCGATCCCCTCCTCCTCGGTCTGGAAGCGGATGAGGGGGGCGACGGGACCGAAGGTTTCCTCGCGGAAGATCAGGGCCTCGCGCGGCACGTCCGTCAGGATCGTGGGCTCGAAGAAATTGCCGCCCAGGGCGTGGCGCTTGCCGCCCGTCAGCACCTTGCCGCCATGGCTCAGCGCGTCGGCGATGTGCTCCTCCACCTTGGCGACCGCGTCGGCGTTGATCAGCGGCCCCTGGGTGACGCCCGCTTCCATGCCGTTGCCGACCTTCAGCTTCGCCACCGCCTCCCGCAGCTTCTGGGCGAAGGCGTCGTAGACGCCGTCCTGCACCAGGATGCGGTTGGCGCAGACGCAGGTCTGGCCCGTGTTGCGGTACTTCGACGCCATGGCGCCCTGCACCGCGGCGTCGAGATCGGCGTCGTCGAACACCAGGAAGGGCGCGTTGCCGCCCAGCTCCATCGAGGTCTTCTTGATGGTGGGGGCACACTGGGCGAGCAGGATGCGCCCGACCTCGGTCGAGCCGGTGAAGGAGAGCTTCCGCACCGCCGGGTTGGAGGTGAGCTCCGCCCCCGTCTCGCCCGAGGGGCCGGTGATGACGTTGCACACGCCCGGCGGCATCCCCGCGCGCTCCGCCAGGACGGCGAGGGCCAGCGCCGAGAAGGGCGTCTGCGAGGCCGGGCGGATCACGCCGGTGCAGCCCGCGGCCCAGCCGGGCCCGGCCTTCCGCGTGATCATGGCGGAGGGGAAGTTCCACGGCGTGATCGCGGCGAAGACGCCGATCGGCTCCTTCATCACGAGGATCCGGCGCCCCTGCGCGTTCGGCGGGATCGTGTCGCCATAGACGCGCTTCGCCTCCTCGGCGAACCATTCGAGGAAGCTCGCGGAGTACACGACTTCGCCCTTGGCCTCGGTCAGGGGCTTGCCCTGCTCGGCCGTCATGATGGCGGCGAGGTCGTCCGCGTGCTGGTGCATCAGGTCGTGCAGCTTGCGCAGGATGGCCGCGCGCTCCTTCGCCAGCATCCTGCGCCAGCCGGCCTGCGCCTTCTCCGCCGCCTCGATGGCGCGGCGGGTCTCGGCGCGGCCCATGGCGGGCACCGCGCCGATCACCTCGCCCGTCGCGGGATTGCGGACGGCGATGGTCTTCCCGCTGTCCGCCTGCACCCATTCGCCACCGATGCAGTTCGACTGGCGGAACAGGTCGAGGTCCTTCAGCGGCAGCCTTTGCGTTGTGTCCAGCATGATGCGGGCCTCCCTCTGCTGCCGGGAGAATAGGCATGGGTGCCGCCGCTCGCTAGGCTGAGCCCAACCATTGGGAGGAAGTGGATGCCGCGCCGCATCGTGGACCTGTCCGTCGCGCTCAAGGCCGGGATCAAGAGCGACCCGCCGCACATGCTGCCCGAGATCGAGTATGTCGATCACCACATGAGCGCGCCCGCCATGGCGGACTACATGGGCGTGCCGGTGGACGCGCTGCCCGAGGGCGAATACGCCGCCGTCGAGCGCGTGCGGATCTCGACGCACAACGGCACCCACCTCGACGCGCCCTACCATTTCTTCTCCCGCATGAACGAGCGCTTGGTGCCGGGCGGCGAGCCCTCCTGGCGGATCGACGAGGTGCCGCTCGACTGGTGCTTCCAGCCCGGCGTCCGGCTCGATTTCTCCTGGCTGCCCGACGGCCATGTCTGCACCCCCGAGGATGTGAGGCGCGAGCTGGACCGCATCGGCCACACGCTGAAGCCGCTGGAGATCGTGCTGGTCCACACCCGCGCCGCCTCCCGCTACGGGGAGGACGACTTCATCGACAGCGGCTGCGGCATGGGCAAGGCGGCGACGCTCTGGCTGCTCGAGCAGGGCGTGCGCGTCACCGGCACCGATGGCTGGTCCTGGGACGCGCCCTTCAGCCACACGAAGCGCCGCGTGGAGGAGACCGGCGACGCCTCCCTCATCTGGGAAGGCCACCGCGCCGGGCGCGAGATCGGGTACTGCCACATGGAGAAGCTGACGAATCTCGATCAGCTTCCGCCCCACGGCTTCATGGTGGCCTGCTTCCCCGTGAAGGTGCACCGCGGCAGCGCCGGCTGGACGCGCGCCGTCGCCATCCTGGAGGAGTGACGGCCATGCTGCGCGTCCTCGTCGCCGCCTTGCTCGTCGCGCTGCCGGCCGCGGCGCAGGACTGGCGCCCCGATCGCCCCTTCACCATCGTCCTGCCCTACGCCCCGGGGAGCGCGGCGGATGGCTATTCCCGCGCCATGGGGGAGCATTTCACCCGCGTCTTCGGCCAGCCCGTCACGGTGGTGAACCGCGACGGCGGCTCGGGGACGGTGGGGATGCGCAGCGTCGCCCAGGCCGCGCCGGATGGGCTGACGCTCGGCATCACGCCGATGACGCCCGTCGTCGTGCAGCCGCACATGGTGCGCAACCTCGGCATCGGGCCGGACAGCTTCGCGCCCGTCTGCGGCATCGCCGAGAACATCCTCGGCATCGTCGTCCGGGCCGACAGCCCCTGGCGGAACCTGCGCGATCTCTCCGCCGCGGCGCAGCAGCGCGCGCTCAGCTACGGCAGCCCGGGGCCCAACTCCCTGCCCTTCCTCGGCATCTGGCGGATGCAGCGGGCCGTGGGCGGCACCTACGAACACGTGCCCTTCCGCGGCGACCCGCCCTCCATGACGGAGGTGCTGGCCGGCCGCCTCGACTTCGCGGCGGTGGTCACGGCCTCGGCCAGCGGGCAGGTCGCGTCCGGTGCCATGCGCCTCATCGGCGTCTTCTCCGACCGGCGCCACCCCGACTTCCCCGATGTGCCGAACGCGCAGGAACTCGGGCTCGGCTCGGTCCAGCTCTCCTATGTCGGCATGTACGCGCCGCGGAACACGCCCGAGAACGTGCTGAACGCGCTCGAGCGCGCCTGCCGCGAGAGCCTCGAGACCGAGGCCTTCCGCGACGTCGCCCGGCGCCTCAACGTGGTGGTGCAGCACCGCTCCCGCGCGGAATTCGCGCGCCTGGTGCGCCAGGAATACGAGAGCTTCGGCACGATCCTGCCGCAGCTCGGCGTGCGGCCGGAATAGGCACTTCCCGGCCGCGCGAAGCCGGCCCAATCTCCCCGCGACATCGCAGGGAGGTTGGGTCCATGGGCGGCCATCCGGTCATCGAGGGCGTGCGCGAATGGCAGGCGGACCTCGCCGCCATCCGGCAGGACATCCACGCCCACCCCGAGCTCGGGATGGAGGAGGCGCGCACCTCCGCCCTCGTCGCGCGGGAGCTGAAGGCCCTCGGCATCGCGGTCACCGAGGGCGTGGGCAAGTTCGGCGTCGTCGGCACCATCACCGGCACGCGGCCGGGCCAGCGCGTCGTCGGGCTGCGCGCCGACATGGACGCGCTGCAGATCCCGGAGGCGACCGGGCTGCCCTATGCCTCGCGCAACGCCGGCGTCATGCATGCCTGCGGGCATGACGGGCACACGACCATGCTGCTCGGCGCGGCGCGCTGGCTCGCGACGCATCGGGACTTCGCCGGCACCGTGCACCTGATCTTCCAGCCGGCGGAGGAAGGGCGCGGCGGGGCGCGCGCCATGATCGAGGACGGGCTGTTCGAGCGCTTCCCCTGCGACGCCATCTACGGCCTGCACAACAAGCCGACCCTGCCGGCCGGCACCTTCGCCATCCGCAGCGGCCCGGCCCTCGCGGCCTCCGACCGCTTCATCGTGACCTTCCGCGGCACGGGCGGCCATGGCGGCTCGACGCCGCATCTCGCGACCGACGTGACGGTGGTGCAGGCGCATTTCGTCCTCGCGCTGCAGACGATCATCGGCCGCAACGTCCCGGCGGTGGAGGCGGCGGTGCTGTCCGTCGGCTCGATCCAGGGCGGGTCGCCCATCTCGCCCAACGTCATGCCGGCCGAGCTGACCGTCACCGGCACCGCGCGCAGCTACACCCCCGCCGTGCGGGACCTGCTGGAGCGCCGCATCGGCGAGATCGCGCACGGCCTCGCCGCGACCTATGGCTGCACGGCCGAGGCCGTCTATCGCCGCGGCGTGCCCGCCACGGTGAACCACGCCGAGCAGACCGAGGTCGCCCGCGCCGCCGCCGGCGCCCTGGGCGCGCCGGTGGTGGAGCACGCGCCGGTGACGGGCGCCGAGGATTTCGCCCTGATGCTGGAACAGCGCCCGGGCGCCTTCATGTTCATCGGCGGCGGCACGGGGCCGGACGGGACCTCTCCCAACCTCCACACCCCGCATTTCGATTTCAACGACGAGATCATCCCGGCCGGCGTCGCCTATTGGGTGAGCGTCGTCGAACAGGAGCTGGGCATGGGACGCGGCTGAGCGGCCGCCCGGCACCGCCTCGTCCTCGCGCGCGACGCGCGGTCGGTGTGACCGGCCCCGGGTTGAGGTGGCGCCGGCTGATCCCGGGATGGTGGGGGGCCTTGCCGCGGACGGCCTGATCGGGCGTCCGCCATCCCGGCGCCCTGCGGTGCGGGGCCACGCCGTCGACCGTCACCGAGACGGAGACGCGGCTGCCTCCTTCCGGCGCGCGGCTCGAACGCGCGGCGTCGTTCGGGCTGCGCCGTGACGACCTGCTGCCGTGGCGCGTCCGCCGCCTCCCGGCAGAGCGCGCCAGCGGACAACGGGGCCGGACACGTCGGGGGCGGGCCTTTCCGCGGAGGAGTGGACGCCCCGCATCGCCGGCGCGCCGCGGCGGACGCCTCGATCGAAGGTCCTTGACCCTCCCATGGGGGGCGACCCCTTATGAGCGGGACCGCGAACCCGGAGCGTCCCCATGATCCGAATCGTCGTCGCCAACATGTCCTGCGGCGGGTGCGCCAAGGGCATCCTCACCACGCTGCGCGGCGCCGCCCCAGGGGCGGTCGCCCAGATCGACCTAGAGCGCCACGAGGTCGCCGTTGCGGCCTCCGACGGGGCCGCGCTGGTCGCGGCCCTTCGCGCCGAGGGGTGGGACGCCCGCGTCGCGCGGGGCTGAGCCAGCGCAACATCACGTCACGCGGCGTTGAAGCAACGGCAGCGTTCGCGCGCCGCCTTGCCGCCATCATCGGAGGGAAACACCCATGCTCACCCGACGTTCCGTCCTTCCTGGCGCATTCGCCCTCTTGGCCGCTCCCGCCGCGGCGCAGCGGCGCGAGGCGGTGGAGGTGTGGCGGGACCCCCACTGCGGCTGCTGCGGCGGATGGGTCGATCACCTCCGGGCCGAGGGCTTCGCGGTCACCGACCGCGTCGTGCCGTCGGTGGCGCCCTTCCGCCGGATGCTCGGCACGCCGTCCGACCTCCTGTCCTGCCATGCCGCACGCGTCGCGGGCTTCGGGCTGGAGGGCCACGTGCCGGCCTACGCGATCCGCCGCCTGCTGGCCGAGCGGCCGGCCGGCATCGTCGGCCTTTCCGTCCCGGCGATGCCGATCGGGACGCCCGGCATGGAGGTCCCCGGCCGCGAGCCGGAGACGTACGACGTGGTCGGCTGGCGCGCCGACGGGACGCATGCGCCGTGGCTCCGGCTCCGCGGAGCCGGACCCGCCTGACCTGGATTGCGAGACGGGAGAGGACAACGCCGTGACGACCCATCCGATCCTTCGGTCCGCGCTCGCGTCGGCGCTCGCCTTGGGCATGGCGGCCTCGGCCGCGGCCCAGGCGCCCGCGCCCTCCGCCGAAGAGCACGACGCCCACCATCCGCCCGCGGCGGCGCCGGCCGTTC
>JAIEOO010000322.1 GCA_019750475.1 Acetobacteraceae bacterium
CTGCCGCCGGCCGCGGCGGCCCAGCCCGCGCCGGCGGAGAGCTTCGCCGAGGCCGAGCGCGCGATCCTCGCCGGGCGGACGCCGCTCCCCTCCGGCATCGCGATCGAGATGCCGACGCTGTCGGAGAACGGCAACTCCGTGGACATCGCGATCAAGGTGGCGAGCCCTTCGACCGCGGAGGACCACGTTACCGCGATCCACATCCTCTCCGAGAAGAACCCCTATCCCCGCATCGCGAGCCTGCGCCTCTCGCCGCGCGCCGGCCGGGCGGAGGTGGCCACGCGCATCCGCCTCGCCACCACCCAGACCATCCTGGTCCTCGCCGAGACGAGCCGCGGGGCGGCGCACGCGGCGAGCCGGGAGGTCGTCGTCGTGCTCGGCGCCTGCCTGGAGACCGGCTGAGATGAGCGCGCTGCCCATCACCGCGCGCATCACCCTGCCGGCCAGTGCCCGGCGCGGCGAGGTCGTCACCGTCCGCGTCCTGGTCCGCCACGCGATGGAGCGCGCCATCGACGCGCCCGGCCTCACCCCCATGCCGCGCAAGATCCTGCACACGCTGCGCGTGACCTATGCCGGCGAGGAGGTGTTCCGCATGGCGCTCTCGCCCGGCATCACGGCGAACCCCTATGTCGAGTTCACGACGATCGCCACCGAGACGGGGGATCTCGTCTTCGAGTGGGAGGAGGATGGCGGCGCGACCTACCGGCGCGAGGCGCGCCTCGTCGTCACGTGAGAGTCCGCGCGGCGCTGGTGCTGCTGCCGGCGCTCGTCCTCTCGGCCGCGGCGTCGGAGGTCCGGCCGGCGCGCGACCACCTCTCGCCGGAACTTCGCGCCCAGCAGGACGACCCCACGCGCCACCCGGGCTGGCTCTGGGTGGACGAGGGCGAGGCGCTGTGGAGCCGGGGCGAGCGGAGCTGCGCCTCCTGCCACGGCGCCATCGAATCCATGCGCGGGGTCGCGGCGCGCTATCCGGCGGTCGCCGCGGACGGAGCGCTGCTCAACCTCGAAGGCCGCATCGAGCGGTGCCGGACCGAGCATCAGGGCGAGCCCGGCTTCGGCCATGAGAGCGAGCCGCTGCTGGCCCTGACCGCGGCCGTCGCGCAACGCTCGCGCGGCATGCCCGTCGCCGTCGCGGTGGACGGCCCGGCGGCGCGCTTCCTCGAGGAGGGCCGGCGCTTCTACACGACGCGACAGGGCCAGCTGAACCTCGCTTGCGTGCAGTGCCACGACGGGAATGCGGGCCGGCGGCTGCGGGGCGACGTGATCTCGAACGGGCTCGGCACCGGCTGGCCGGCCTATCGCCTCGACTGGAACACCATGGGCTCGCTGCACCGGCGCCTGCGCGCCTGTCAGCTCGGCGTCCGGGCGGAGCTCCTGCCGCTGGGGTCGCCCGAGTACCTCGCCGTGGAGCTCTACCTCGCGAGCCGCGCGAACGGCCTCCCGGTCGAGGCGCCCGGCCTTCGCCGCTGAGGCAGCCGCCGGGGAGCGTGGCCGCCGCCGCGAGCCGGGCGCCAGACGGGGCCCGCGCGGAACCGCGAAGCGGTCCCGCGGGGAATGTCAGGCCGCCCGGCCGATCGCGTGGTAGTCGCGGGCGAACCAGACGAGGCCCTGCTCCCCGCCCGCGCCGGCGTTCACGGCTTCCACCTCGGCCAGCAGGATGAGGTGCGTGCCCTTCTCCAGCGTCTCGACGATGCGGCAGTCGAAGGAGACGAGGGCGCCGCTCAGCACCGGCGCCCCGGTGACGAGCGTGCCCCAGGCGCCGCTGTTGAAGCGCTCCTCGCCGTCGATGCCGGTGAAGCCGGCGAAGATGCCCGAGAGGTCGCGCTGGGCGGAGCAGAGCGTGTTCACGCAGAGCACGCCGTTGCTCCGGAACGCCTCGGCCGAGGAGACCGAGCGGTTCATGCAGACCAGCAGCGTGGGCGGGCTGTCGGTGACGCTGCACACGGCGCTCGCGGTGAAGCCGCCGCGGCCGGCGGGGCCGCCCGTCGTGACGATGTTCACCGCGGCGCCGAGGCGGGCCATGGCGTCCCGGAACGGCTTCTGTTCGATCGGCATTGGGCGTTCCCCGGGCTCAGCAGGCGTGGAAGCGGATGTGGCCGATCTCGGCCTGGATCCGCGCATGGGTGTCGTCGGCGTCGGTGCCGATCGCGATTTCCTGGAGCGGCGGCGGGTCCCCGCCGAAGGCCGCGCGCCAGTCGGCCGCGAGATCCACGCGCTCCTCGAACCAGCGGCCGGTGGGGGCGCTGGCGGGGCGCAGGATGCGCACCTTGCCGAGGCCGCTCATCCAGGGGCTGTAGAAATGCGGCGGTTCCTGCCCCGTGCCGCCCCAGGCGTAGATGAGGACCGAGCGTGGCAGGACATGGGCGCCGGCCCGCGTCTGCGCCACCGCGTGCTGGGTGCGCTGCCAGAGGCTGGCGCGGGTCGGCCAGCCGGTGAAGCCCACCGCGACGGAGACGGCGCGGTCGTCGCCGCCGCGGCGCGTCAGGTCGGTGGGCGGGGGCCCGAGCTCCACGCGCCAGCGCCAGGAGAGGCAGCGGGCCGCGCCCTCGATCCGGCGCCAGACGAAGCTGCCGGCCCCCTGGCCGTCGATGGCGACGCCTTCGGCGGTCGCGCGGAAGCGGGCGGGGCGGATGCCGTCGTATTCCGCATGGGTCCAGCCCTGCTGGGCCAGGGCGGGCTCGGTCGCCGCGCAGGCGGGTCCGCGCGGCGCCAGGGCGCCGATCGTCATCCCGGCGAGCATGGCGCGGCGATCCATGTCCGGATAAATGGCCCGGTCGTGACGAAGCGCCAAGGGAGGGCACGCCCATGACCGAGATCCGCATCAAGGCCAGCGACGGCAGCGGCGAGTTCGCCGCCTATGTGGCCCGTCCGAAGGACGGCACGAAGCCGCGCGGGGTGGTGGTCATGATCCAGGAGATCTTCGGCATCAACCGCACCATGCGCGCCCTGTCGGACTGGGTGGCGGAGATGGGCTTCATCGCCGTCGCGCCCGACCTGTTCTGGCGGCAGGAGCCGGGCGTGCAGCTCGACCCCGATGCGGGTCAGGCCCAGTGGGACCACGCCTTCGCGCTCTACAACGGGTTCGACCAGGCGAAGGGCGTCGAGGACCTGACCGCCACCATCGCCGTCGCGCGCGGGCTCGACGGGGCGAACGGCAAGGTCGGCACCATGGGCTTCTGCCTCGGCGGGCGGCTCGCCTTCATGACGGCGACGCGGACGGACGCCGACTGCAACGTCAGCTACTACGGGGTCGGCCTCGAGGGGCTGCTGGGCGAGAAGGGGGCAATCCGCGGGCCGGTGCTGATGCACATCGCGGCGCTCGACAAGTTCGTGCCGCCCGAGGCGCAGAAGGCCGTGGTGGAGAGCCTCGCCGGCCATCCGAAGGCCAGCGTCCATGTCTATCCGGACGTGGACCACGCCTTCGCCCGGATGGGCGGCCACGCCTATGACGCGCGGGCCGCGACCATCGCCAACGGCCGCACCGCCGAGTGGCTGGTCCGCCACCTGGAGGGCTGAACGGCGGCGTCGGCCCCGCGCCGCCGCGGGCGGACCGGCCCGGTCCGCCTCAGCGCGTGGCGCGTTCGAGGAAGCGGATCAGCGCGGCCATCTCCTCGGCGTTCCCCACCGTCTGCACCGGCATGGTGGTGCCCGGCACCACCACGTCCGGCCCGCGGGTGAAGAGGTCCGCGACCGTCTCCGGCGTCCAGACGATGTCCCCCTGGGCGAGGCGGGCCGAGTAGCGATAGCCGGGCAGGCTGCCCATGCGCCGGCCGAACAGGTTCTGCAGGTGCGGCCCGGCCATCTGCGGCGCGTCGGCGCGGAGCGCGTGGCAGGCCTGGCAGGCGCGCCAGACCACCGCGCCCTGCGGATCGGCGCCGGCGGGCAGGTCGTCCTGCGCCTCGGGCGCGAGGGGACCGAGGGCGCGGGCCGTGGCGCTGTCCCACCGGCGGACGCGGCGATCCTGCCCGCCGGACCAGAGGGTGCGTCCGTCGGGCGCGAAGGCGAGCGACCAGACGGGCAGGCCGGGCCCGTCGAGCCGGGCGCGTTGCCGCCCCGAGGCGACATCCCACAGCCCGACGCCGCCGCCCACCGTGCCGGCGGCCAGGGTCGCGCCGTCCGGGCTGGCGGCCAGGGCGATGGCCGGGCGGGGGCCGGTCACGAATTCGCGCTGCGTGCCGTCCGCCGCGAGGAGACGGACCGCACCGTCGGCGCCCGCCGCCGCGAGCGTCCCATCCGGCAGCGCCACGAGCACGTTCAGCGGCAGGCCGAACTCGGCGACGGTCTTGGGCGTGCCGTCGGCCGCCCATTCGCGGATCGTGCCGTCCTGCCCCGCCGAGAACAGGGCCCCGCCGGGCCCGAAGGCGACGCCGTTGGCGTTGCCCTGGTGGCCCCGCAGCACCTGCGCCGTGCCATCGGCCAGGCTCCACAGCCGCACCGTCCCGTCCCAGGAGGCGGAGGCGAGGCGCGCGCCGTCGGTCGCGAGCGCCACGACCGGCGCCTCATGCCCCTCCAGCACCCGGGCCGGGTCCTCGTCGCGGCCGGGCAGCCAGAGGGCGATCCGCCCATCCTCGCCGCCGCTCGCGAAGCGGCCATCCGGCAGGGCGACGAGCGCGCCCACCGCCGCCTGGTGCCAGCGGGAGACGCGGATCGCGCGCCCGTTCGCCGGATTCCAGACGATCACCGCGTGGTCGAACCCCCCCGAGACGACGAAGGGGCCGAGCGCGGCGAGCGCCCGCACCGGGCCGCCATGGCCGGTCAGGTCCTGCGGGATCGCGGGCCGCCAGGGGAGGAGCAGGACGAGCAGCAACAGGACGAGGCGCATGCTGCGGGAACTCCAACGCGGCGCCGGTGGAGGCAATCGCGCCCCCTTTCCCGGCGCGCATATCTGCCCCCTTGTTTTGGAATGGCCGATTGGTTAACGATACGCAATCAGATCCCGAGCGAGGAGCGCGCGTCCATGTCCAACCCCCAGAGCCGGGATGACCTCGGCATCGCCCTGCTGAGCGTCGGCATCGTCATCGCGGTGGTGGCGACGCTGCTGCCCGTCGTCCAGTTCCGCGGCGGCTCGGGCATGATGAGCCTGACGACGTGGCAGATCCTGCCCTGGTTCACCAAGCTGAAGCTCGTCGCGCTCGCGCTGCTGATGGCCGCGGCGTTCCTGCCGCAGCTCGAGAAGTGGCGCCTGTCGATCGCCGCCGTGGCGATCCTGATGGTGTTCATCCCGGCCGTCTCCTCCTTCATCTCGGCCGTCTATGCCTGGGGCAGCGTGCGCGCCGACATCGTGCGCCTTTCCGGCCAGCGGTCGCCCTTCGTGCACCCGGGCATCGGCAACGCCGTGCTCGTCTTCGGCGCCCTCCTCGTCGGTGCCGGCGTGTGGCGGATCGAGCAGGTGAAGGCGCGCCTCGCCGGTGCGGCGGCCGGCCAGGACCGCGCCGCCCAGACCGCCGGCGCCTGACGCCCGGCAGCGGGTTCGCCCCGACGGCCGCTCAGGCCGGAGCCGCCGCGGGCGTTGCTGAGCGTCGGCTTCGCGCCCTGACCGGTTCCGGGCGGGCCGGAACCGCCGTCGCGGCGCTCAGGACGCGATGGCGACCAGGGTTCTCGGCACGGCGAGACGCTCCAGCAGGTCGGGAACGTCCTCGCCCGGCACCGGGCGGCTGATGAAGAAGCCCTGCGCCTCGGCGCAGCCCTCGCGGCGGAGCAGAACCAGCTGCTCGGCCGTCTCCACGCCCTCGGCATTGCTCGTCACGTCCAGCCGCCCGCAGAGCTGAACCATGGCCTGGAGAATGGCGAGGTCGCCGTCCCGGGTGGCGAGTTCGTTGATGAAGCTGCGGTCCACCTTCACCTTGTCGAAGGGGAAGGACCGCAGATAGCCGAGCGACGAATAGCCGGTCCCGAAATCGTCCATCGCGATGCGGACGCCGAGGGCGCGCAGCCGGTGCAGCAGCGCGATGTTGCGCTCCGACCCTTCCATCAGCACGCCTTCGGTGATCTCCAGCTCGAGCCGGCGCGGGTCGAGCCCCGAGGCCGCGAGGGCGCGGGCCACCACCTCGACCAGCCCGGCCCCGCGGAACTGTACGGGCGAGAGGTTGACCGCGACGCGCAGCTCCGCCGGCCATTGCGCCGCGGTCGCGCAGGCGCGGCCCATCACGAACTCGCCGAGGGCGTCGATCAGCCCCGTCTCCTCCGCCAGCGGGATGAAGTCGACGGGCGAGACGAGGCCGCGCACGGGATGGCGCCAGCGCAGCAGCGCCTCGAGCCCGACGACCTGCCCCGTCGCGACGCGGACGAAGGGCTGGTAGTGCAGCTCGAGCTCCGGACAGCCGGGCGCCGTGAGGGCGCGGCGCAGGTCGAGCTCGAGCTGCCGGCGCATCTGCGCCTCGGCCTCCATGGCCGGCTCGAAGATGCGCTGCCGGCCGCGGCCCTCGCGCTTCGCGCGGTAGAGGGCGAGGTCGGCCCGCTTGAGCAGATCCTCGGCCGAGGCCCCATGCGCCGGGCAGAGCGCGATGCCGACCGACGCGCCGACGAGGAGCTGCTGCCCTTCGAGCTCGAAGGGTTCCGACAGCAGGGCGATCAGGCGCTCCGCCAGCGAGGCGGCATCGGCGGCGACCTGGGCGGCCGGGCCGGGCGTCGTGACGATGCAGAATTCGTCGCCGCCGAAGCGGGCCAGCATGTCGTCGCCGCGGCGGCTGCGGATGCCCTGCTGGAGCCGCACGGCCGCCTCGTGCAGGAGGGCATCGCCTGCCCCGTGGCCGAGCGTGTCGTTGACCACCTTGAAGCGGTCGAGGTCGAGATAGAGGACGGAGAAGCTCTGCCCGCCGCGCATCTCGCGCAGGGCCGTCGCCAGGCGATCCTGCAGCGCGGCGCGGTTGGGCAGGCCCGTCAGGTCGTCGTGGCGGGCCATGTAAGCCATCCGCGCCTCGGCCCGGCGGCGCTCGCTGACATCCTCGAAGGTCGCGATCCAGCCGCCATCGGCGAGGGGCGCGCAGGTGACGGACGCGGCGCGGCCGCCGCCCAGATCCTGCACGAAGGCGCCGGCCCGCCGCGTCTCCACCAGGCGCCCGAGACGCTGCACGGCGGCCAGCGCGTCGCGCCCGGCGGCGGCGGCCATGAGGTCCTCCAGGCGGACCCCGGCCTCCACCGCCCCCGGCGGCAGGTCGAGAATGCCGACGTAGCGCGTGTTCGTCAGGACCAGCCTTCCATCCGGGCCGAACATCCACACGCCCTGCGACATGCCCTCGACGGCGCGGCGGAACACCGCGTGCTGGGCCGCCATCTCCTGCTGATGCGCGAGGCGCTGTTCGGCCACCGCCGCGCGGCTGCGAGCCTGCCGGACCAGCAGGGCGGTGCCGCCGCCGATGGCGAGGATCAGCAGCACGGTGCCGACGGCGAGGCGGATCGCTTCCTGCCGCCAGGGCGCCAGCGCGGCGTCGCGCGAGACGCCGACATGGATGCGCAGCGGCAGCCCCTCGATGGGCTGGCCGTAGATCAGCCGGGCGTGCCCGTCGAAGGAGCTGCGGATCTGCCCGACCTCGTTCGGGCGGAGCGCCAGGACGCGCTCGAAGCCGGGCCGGCCACGATAGTCCCGGCCCGCGAAGTTGGGGGCCGGGGGATGGCGCGCGATGGCCACGCCATCCGTCGAGATCAGGAGGATGTTGCTCTCCGCCTGCAGCGCCAGCCGGCCGAAGAGCTGCTCGAAATGCTCGACCTCGATGCCGGCGAGGACCATGCCGAGGAACCGGCCCTCGGCGTCGGCGATGCGCCGGGCGCGGTAGATGCTCCATCGCCCGGCCCACTGGCTCAGGCGCGGCTGGCTGACATGCCGCTCGGTGCCGAGGCGGAGGAGGGCGTAGAGATCGGTCTCGGCGATGTTCAGGGTGGGCGGCGGCCAGGCGCGCGAGGACGCCACGAGGTTGCCGGCCGCGTCGGCGATCGCGAGAACGTCGAGATAGGGCAGGCCGCCGGCACGGTCGCGCAGCACCTCATGGGCGGCCCGGCGCCGCGCCCAGTCCCGGAGCCCGTCCTCGCTGTCCACCCCGTCGTGCAGCAGGCGCTCGATCAGCGCATCCTGCTTGACGTCCACGGCCTGGAAGGTCCGCGTGGTGTGGTCGGCCAGCATGAAGGCCAGGTTCCGCAACTCGCGACCGGCCTCGGCGTGGGCCCGGAGGTACCCGTTCCACAATGTGAGGACACTCGCGGCGGCGATCCCGGCGATGAGCACGGCGGCGAGAAGCGAGGGGGCGGCAGCGCCGAGGCGCCGGGTCGCAGTCCTGATGGTCCAGCCACCCGATGTGCCGAGCACCGTTCTGCGCCCACTCCATGGCGACGCGTGGACGTCGCCCGGTAACCCGGCTTCTTGACCGGTGTGGCGGACCGCCCGCCGCAACCCTTGGTAGCAGCCGGCCCGGCCGCGACGATGATCGCTGTTGTCAGGTTGTGTGCGCCGGTATGAAGGAAGCCGCGCACAATCCCCGACCTGCCGGCTCCGGCTCTCAGTCGCCCAGCGTCTCCAGCAGATGGGCGATGGTCCGGCCGCGCGGGGCGAGATCGGGCCAGAGGATATGCTCGTGCGGCGCGTGGGCGCCGGCGCCGGTGCAGCCGAGGCCGTCGAGGGTCGGCACGCCCATCGCGGCGGTGAAGTTCCCGTCCGACCCGCCGCCGCGATGGGCCTTCGGCAGCGCGTAGCCATGGGCCTGGGCGGCCGCGGCGGCCCGGCCATAGAGGCCGAGGATGGCGTCGTTCTCGGCGAAGGGCGGACGGTTCATCCCGCCTGTCACCTCGATCCGCACCCCGTCCACCTCGCCGGCGAGGGCGAGGATGGCGCGCTCCATCGCGACCCCCTGCTCGATCGTGGCGACGCGGAGGTCCACCTCGCACCCGGCCTCGGGCGGGACGACGTTCGGCCGGGTGCCGCCCCAGACCGGCGCGACATTGGTGGTGATCCCGGCGTCGAGATCGGTCATGGCGTGGATCTTCAGCGTCAGCCGCGCCAGCGCGACGACGGCCGAGCGGCCGTCCTGCCAGTTGCCGCCGGCATGGGCGGAGACGCCGTGGCAGCGGATGACGAAGCGCCCCACCCCCTTGCGGGCGGTGACGCAGGCCCCGCCCGCGGTGCTGGCGGGCTCCGGGATCAGCACGGCGCAGGCGTCGCGGGCGGCGGCCTCGATCGGCGCGCGGCTCGTCGGGCTGCCCACCTCCTCGTCCGGGGTCAGCAGCAGCGTGATGGGGGCGCGGGTCGGCACCTCGTGGCGCAGGATTTCCCGCACCGCGTGGAAGGCGAGGAAGCTGCCCGCCTTCATGTCGTAGATGCCGGGGCCGTAGGCGCGGTCGCCCTCCACCCGGAAGGGCATGGAGACGGCGAGCGTCCCGTGGTCCCACACCGTGTCGAGGTGCCCGGCGATCACGACGGGGCGGCCCTGCCCCGGGGTGCGGCAGATCAGGGTGTCGCCGTAGCCGTCGCGGCCCGGCAGGCGCTCCACCGCGCCGCCGACGGCGCGCAGGTCACGCTCGGCCAGGTCCATCAGCCCGTTCACCGCGGCCGCGTCCGTGGTCGGCGTCTCGTGCTCGACCCAGCGGCGCAGCTCCGCGAGGAGGGTTTCACTGGTGCCGATCTCGAAGCTGGGCATGGATCCATTCCGGTGGTGTTTTGTTGGCGGTCCTTGTCCAACCGCCCCCGTGCCTTGTCCATTCCCCTCCGCGGGCGTTAAGCGAGAGGGAGGCAAGACGGGATGGAATCGGGCGATGGACGGCTTCTTCTTCGAGGATCTCTCGGTCGGCCAGACGGCGAGCTTCGCCAAGACCATCACGGAAGCCGACATCCTGATGTTCGCGGCCGTCTCGGGCGACACCAACCCGGTGCACATCAACGCCGAGGCCGCGGCCAAGACCATGTTCAAGGAGCGCATCGCGCACGGCATGCTCTCCGCCAGCCTGATCTCGACCGTGCTGGGCACGCGGCTGCCGGGGCCGGGCACGATCTATCTAGGCCAGAACCTCAAGTTCAAGGCGCCCGTCCGCATCGGCGCGACGGTGACCGCGACCGTCGAGATCACGGCGCTCGACCCCGCGAAGAAGCGCGCGACGCTCAGCACCAGCTGCACGGTCGAGGGCAAGGCGGTGATCGAGGGCGAGGCGACCGTCATGGTGCCGTCCCGTGGCTGAGGGACCGCGCATGAGGGCGCGCGCATGAACCGCGTCTGCGTCTTCTGCGGCGCCTCCCCCGGACACGACGCCGAGCACGCCAAGCTCGCCCACGCGCTCGGCGCGGCCATCGCGGCGCGCGGGCTCGGCCTGGTCTATGGCGGGGGCAAGGTCGGGCTGATGGGCATCGTCGCCGAGGCCGCGCTGGAAGGCGGGGCGGAGGTGATCGGCGTGATCCCCCGAGCGCTGATGGACCGGGAGCTTGGCCATGGCGGCGTGACGGAGCTGCGCGTCGTCGCCTCCATGCATGAGCGCAAGGCGCAGATGAACGACCTCTCGGACGGCTTCGTCGTGCTGCCGGGCGGGATCGGCACGCTGGAGGAGAGCGTCGAGATCCAGTCCTGGGCGCAGCTCGGCCTTCACGGCAAGGGCCTGTGCTACCTCGACGTCGATGGCTACTGGGACCCGTTCTTCGCGATGCTCGACCGCATGACGGCCGAGGGCTTCGTCCGGCCGCACCATGCCGGCCTCGCCCAGCGGGCGAAGTCGCCGGACGAGGCGCTCGACGTGCTGGCGAACTGGGCGGCGCCTTCCGTCACCCGCTGGATCGAGCGGCCGGCCCAGACGTGAGCCTTGCATCGTGAGGGCGGTTTCGTGAGCGTGTGGCGGGACTGGCGATCCCTGCCGGGTGAGGCGCGGGGCGGCACCGTCGCGCTCGGCAATTTCGACGGCGTCCACCTCGGCCACGCGGAGGTGCTGAAGGCGGCCCACCAGGCGAGGCCCGACCTGCCGCTCGCCGCGCTGACCTTCGAGCCTCATCCGCGGGAGCATTTCCGCCCCGAGGACCCGCCCTTCCGCCTGACCCTGCTGCCGGCCAAGGCGGCCGCGCTGGAGGCGCTCGGCGTCCGCCACGTCCACGCCGTGCCGTTCGATGCGGTGCTCGCGGCGATGAGCGCCGAGGCCTTCGTCGAGGAGGTGCTGCACCGCGGCCTCGGCGCCCGGCATCTCGCCTGCGGGTCCGATTTCGCCTTCGGCCACCGCCGGGGCGGCGACGTGGCCTTCCTGCGCGAGGCGGCCGAGGCGCGGGGCATCGGGCTGACCGTGGTGCCGCACCTGTCCGACGCGGAGGGGCCGGTGAGTTCCACCCGGATCCGCCGGGCGCTGCAGGATGGCTACCCCGAGCGGGCGGCGGCGAAGCTCGGGCGGGACTGGGCGATCCGGGGCGAGGTCGCGCATGGCGACAAGCGCGGCCGGACCGTGGGCTTCCCGACGGCCAACATCCCGCTCGGCCGGCACCTGGAGCCGGCGCGCGGGGTCTATGCCGTGCGCGCGACGCTGCCTGATGGGCGCGTGGTCCCCGGGGTCGCCAATCTCGGCCGGCGGCCGACGCTGGGCGGCGACCCGGTTTCGCGCCTGGAGGCGCACCTGTTCGACTACGAGGGCGACCTCTACGGGCAGGAGCTGGCGGTGGCCCTGGTCGCCTTCCTGCGGGAGGAGCGGAAATTCCCCGACTTCCCGGCCCTCGTCGCGCAGATCGCGACCGATGCGGCGGCGGCGCGCGCCGTGCTATCCTCGGGGGCATGAGCGGCCCCTATCCCAGCCACGCGGAGATCGTCGCCCGCCGCCGGGCGGAGCGGCGCGCCCAACTGATCGCGGCCGCGCGGGCGGCGGAGGCGGCTGCGCGGAAGCACGGGCTGCGGATGCTGGTCTTCGGGTCCGTTGCAGCGGGTGAGGTGCACGAGAGTTCCGACCTGGACCTGGCCCTCGATGGGCCTTGGATGCAGGCGCTGGAGGCCACGGGCGAGGTCTTCTCAGCCGCCGGTCGCATGGGCTTCGAGCCTGACATCGTGCTGCTCGAGCGTGCAGCGCCTTCGCTGCGCGAGCGCATTCTGCGGGACGGGCGCCGTGCATCCGAGTTGGCCTGACATCGAGCGGGACGTCGCCGCAGCCACGGCGGCCGCAAGCCTTGCTGTCGAGACTGACGGTTCGCTGGCCCAGGCGCCGGCGCCCTTCCGGTTATCGGTGGAGTTGGCGCCAGGCAAACATCTTCACGACGCCTATTGCGCGATCGAGCGCGCCGTCGAGCGGTTGGTCGTCATCCTCGACGGCGGATTGCCCATCGGGCGCCGCTGGCATCAGGATCTGCTGGATCGGGCGGGACGCGCCATGGAGGGCGGCCGGGGCGCGATCCTCGGCGCGGGTACGGTGCACGACCTGCGATTGCTCCTCGCATTCCGGCATCTGTACCGCAACATCTATGGCGATTTCGATTATCCGGCCGCGCGCCCTCTCGTACCGGTCGTGGCCCGCTGCGTCCCACGGGCGGCTGCCGAGATCGAGACCTTCTGCGTCATGGAGGGTCTGAAGGATTCCGCCCGGCCCCGGCGCTTCCCACCGCCCGCTTGACCTTCCGGCCCGCGCCTCCGCATATCCCGGGCATGGAGATGGCCCGCCGCGCGCGAATTTGATGCCCGGTCCCCCAGACGGGGGGCCGGGACAGCGACGCACGCCCCTCTCACGCGGACCAGACAAGGCCGGCCATGAACGACGTTCCCGACACGCCCACCCCTGCCTCCCAGGGGCGCGACTACCGCCACACGGTCTTCCTGCCGAAGACCCCCTTCCCGATGCGCGGCGAGCTGCCGAAGCGCGAGCCCGCCCTGCTCGGGCGCTGGGAGCGGATGGGGCTGTGGCAGCGCCTGCGCGCGCAGTCGAAGGGGCGGGAGAAGTTCGTCCTCCATGACGGGCCGCCCTATGCCAACGGGCCGCTCCATATCGGCCACGCGCTCAACAAGATCCTGAAGGACGTGGTGAACCGCGCCGCCCAGATGTCGGGCAAGGACGCCGACTACGTCCCCGGCTGGGACTGCCACGGCCTGCCCATCGAGTGGAAGGTCGAGGAGGAGTACCGGGCCCGGAAGAAGAACAAGGACGAGGTCCCCGTCCTCGAATTCCGCGCCGAGTGCCGCGCCTATGCCGAGAAGTGGCTCGGCGTGCAGTCGGGCGAGTTCCAGCGGCTCGGCGTCGCCGGCGACTGGACGGACCGCTACGCCACGATGGACTTCCCCTCCGAGGCGGTGATCGTCGAGGAGATCGGGCGGTTCCTGATGAACGGCTCGCTCTACCGCGGCCTGCGGCCGGTGATGTGGAGCCCGGTCGAGAAGACGGCGCTGGCGGAAGCCGAGATCGAGTACGCCGACCATGTCAGCCCGACGCTGTGGGCGCGGTTCCCGGTCACCCAGGCCTCGGCGCCGGACCTCGTCGGCGCGTCGCTCGTCATCTGGACGACGACGCCCTGGACCATCCCGGCCAACCGGGCGCTCGCCGTGAACCCGGAGCTCGACTACGCCCTCGTGCATGTGGGCGGCGCGGCGGAGGGCAGCCTGCTCCGCGTCGGCGAGAACCTCGTCGTCGCCCTCAAGCTGCTGCCGGATTTCGCCCGGGATGCCGGCCTCGGGGCGCACAACGTGGTGCGCGTCCTCAAGGGCGCGGAGCTGGTGGGGGCGGAGACGCGCCATCCCTTCCACGGCCGCTTCCCCGAGAGCGCGCTCTACGAGACGCCGCGCCCCGTCCTGGCGGGCGATTTCGTGACCGACGACGCCGGCACGGGCGTGGTCCACATGGCGCCCGACCATGGCGAGGACGACTTCGCCCTCTGCCGCGCGCATGGCATCCCGGCGATCGAGAGCCTGAACGACGACGGCACCTATGCCGGGAAGATGACCGGCTTCCAGGACCTGCACGTCTTCAAGGCGCATGACCGGGTGTGGGACCTGGCGGAGGCCGCGGGCACGCTCGTCGCCAAGGGGAAGCTGAACCACAGCTACCCGCATTCCTGGCGCTCGAAGAAGCCGGTGATCTTCCGGGCGACGCCCCAGTGGTTCATCGCGATGGATGACGGGAACGCGATCCGCGCGAAGTCCATGGACGCGATCGCCGCCACGCATTTCGTGCCGGAGGCCGGGCGCAATCGCATCGGCTCGATGGTGCAGAACCGGCCCGACTGGTGCATCAGCCGTCAGCGCGCCTGGGGCGTGCCCATCGCCGTCTTCGTCGAGAGGCGCACCGGCGAGGTGCTGCGCGACCCCGAGGTGATGCGGCGCATCGTGGACGCCTTCCGCACCGAGGGCGCCGACGCCTGGTACCAGCCGGGCGCGGCGGCGCGGTTCCTGGGGAATGGCCGCAACCCCGGCGACTACGAACAGGTGATGGACATCGTGGATGTGTGGTTCGAGAGCGGCTCGACCCACGCCTTCGTCCTGCCGCCGCGCGGCCTGCCCTTCCCGGCCGACCTCTACCTCGAAGGCTCGGACCAGCATCGCGGCTGGTTCCAGTCGTCGCTCCTGGAGAGCGTCGGCACGCGCGGCGTCGCGCCCTTCAAGGCGGTGCTGACGCACGGCTTCGTCCTCGACGAGTCCGGGCGCAAGATGTCGAAGTCGCTCGGCAACGTCACCGCGCCGCAGGAGGTGATGACCAAGTATGGCGCGGACATCCTGCGCCTCTGGGTCATGAACTCCGACACGGCGGAAGACCTCCGCATCGGCAAGAACATCCTGGAGCAGCAGGCGGAGCTCTACCGGCGCATCCGCAACACGCTGCGCTGGGTGCTGGGGGGCCTCGACGGCTTCTCGGAGAGCGAGGCGCTGCCCCACGCCGAGCTGCCGGAGCTCGAGCGCTGGGTGCTGCACCGGCTGACCGAACTGGAGGCCCGGCTCCGCAAGGCGGTGGCCGACCATGACTGGTCCGGCGTCGTCCCCGAGCTCCACAATTTCTGCGCCACCGACCTCAGCGCCTTCTACTTCGACATCCGCAAGGACGCCCTTTACTGCGACGCGCCCTCCGCGCCGCGCCGGCGCGCGGTGCGGACGGTGCTGGACGCGCTGCACCGCGCGCTCTGCACCTGGCTGGCGCCGGTGCTGGTCTTCACGGCGGAGGAGGCCTGGCTCGCTCGCTTCGGCGAGGGCGAGGGCGTGAGCGTCCACCTGCACGACTTCTTCGCCTGCCCGGCCGGATGGCGGGACGAGGCGCTGGCGGCTCGCATGACCCGCATCCGTGAGGTGCGCGGCGCGGTGACCGCGGCGCTCGAGGAGGCGCGCAGGACGGGGCAGATCGGGTCCTCCCTCCAGGCCGCGCCGGTGCTCACGCTGATGCCTGGCGACGCGGAGCTGGCCGAGGCCGCCTGGGAGGAGATCTGCATCACCTCCGGCCTGGACCTGCGGCAGGGTGAGGCCGTCGCGGCCGAGTTCCGGCACGCCCCCGGCGCCAAATGCGACCGCTGCTGGCGCGTCCTGCCCGAGGTCGGGCAGTCCAGCGCCCATCCCACCCTCTGCCGCCGCTGCGAGGCGGTTGTGGAGGCGGCTTGATGGCCCCCGCTTCACGCCTCCGGGCATTCGCCCTCCGGCGATCGGAGGCGGCATGACCACGCCCCTCCGCCAAGGCCTCGTCTTCGCGGCCATCCTCCTCGTCCTCGACCAATTGTCGAAGTGGTGGATCCTGGAGGTCGTGCGGCTGCCGGAGGCGCGGAACATCCCCCTCCTCGCCCTCGGGCCGGTCGGGCTCGACCTGACCATGGTCTGGAACCGCGGCGTCACCTTCGGGCTGTTCTCGGGCGACGGCGCCTGGAACCACATCATCCTGGCCGCGCTCGCGCTCGCCATCGCCGCCTTCCTGCTGCGCTGGCTCCGCCGGGCCGAAACGCCGATGGTCACCTACGCCCTCGGCGCCGTCATCGGCGGCGCCATCGGCAACGTCATCGACCGCTTCCGCTTCGGCGCCGTGGTGGACTTCGTGGACGTCCACGCCTGGGGCTGGCATTGGTACGTCTTCAACATCGCCGACGCGGCCATCGTCTGCGGCGTCCTCGCCCTGCTGCTGGACGCCTTGATCCGGCCCGAAACCAAGCGCAAGGAAGCGGCATGACAGCCTCCGTTCCCGCCGGTCGCACCCTCCTCGCCCTGCTGCTGGCCGCGCCCGCCCTCGTGGCCTGCGGCGATACCGCCCGCACGATCGGGCTGACGCGCGACGCGCCGGACGAGTTCCAGGTCACGACCCGCGCGCCGCTGTCCATGCCGCCGAGCCTCAGCAACCTGCCCCCGCCGCGCCCCGGCGCGCCCCGGCCGCAGGAAATCCCGGCGGCGCGCCAGGCCGAATCCGTCCTCGTCCCGGGCGCCGGCCTCGGCTCCGCCGGCGGCGCGCCGACGGCCGGGGAACAGGCGATCCTGGCCCAGCTGCCCGGGGGCGCGCCGTCCGACATCCGGCGCCGGGTGGACGAGGAGAGCCTGCGCCTGGAGCGGACGGACCGCAGCCTGACCGACCGCATCCTGTTCTGGCGCCCGCAAACCGAGCCCGGCGTCCCGGTGGACCCGGCGCGCGAATCCCAGCGCCTGCGCGAGAACGCCGCCCTCGGCCGGGAGGCGACCGACGGCACCACGCCGGTCATCCAGCCGCCGCGGCCCCAGGGCCTGTTCTCCGGCCTGCGCTTCTGGTGACGGCGCGCTGACCCCGGTTGTCGAACCCGGCGGGGCGGCCCATGTCGGTCGCATGGACACTTTCCCTCGGCGTGCCGCGTTGATCAGCGTGGCTTCCGCTGTCGCTGCCCCGCTCGCGCTCTCGCCCGCCGCCCCCGCCGTCGTGGCGCGCGCCCAGGCCTCCACCCTGACGGACCGGGTGCGCCGCCGGCCGCTCTTCGGCGCGGTGCAGTGGCAGCTGCCGAACGGGCTGCGCGTGGTGCTGGCCGAGAGCCGCCGGGCGCCGGTCGCGGCGCATTACCTCTATCTCGGCGCCGGCGCCGGGGAGGATCCGGCCGGGCGCTCCGGCGTGGCGCATTTCCTCGAGCATTTCATGTTCAAGGGCAGCCCGGCCGTGCCCTCGGGTGCCTTCAGCCGCGTCGTCGCGCAGGAGGGCGGACAGGACAACGCCTTCACCAGCCGCGACGTGACGGCCTATTTCCAGACCGTCGAGGCGTCGCGCCTGCCGCTGATGATGCGGATGGAGGCCGACCGCTTCGCCGCGCCCGTCCTGCCGGCCGACGAGGTCGAGCCCGAGCGCGGCGTCATCGTCGAGGAGCGCCGCCAGCGCACCGACGCCGTGCCGCGCGGCCGCTTCCGCGAGGCGTTCGACGCCGCGATGTGGGGCCCGCAGCACTGGCGCGGCCGGCCGCTGATCGGCTGGCTCGACGAGATCCGCGCCATCACGCGCGACGACATGGCGGCCTTCCACGCCCGGCATTACGCGCCGTCCAACGCCATCCTCGTCGTCGCGGGCGATGTGCGGGAGGCCGATCTCCGGCGCTGGGCGGACGAGTTCTACGCGCCCGTCCCCGCCCGCCCCGCGCCCGGGCGCGACCGCGCCCCGCCGCCGTCCCAGGCGGCGGAGCCGCGCATCGTCCGGCGCGACCCGACCGTGCGCGAGGCGAGCTTCGTGCGCGCCCTCGCCGCCCCGTCCGCCACCTGGGCCGGCTTCGGCGGCACGCCCGTCATGGCCGACCCGCTCGACGCGGTCGCGCATCTCCTCGGCGGCGGCCCGGGCTCCCGCCTGCACGCGGCGCTGGTCGAGAGCGGCCTCTGCGTCTCGGCCGGGGCCGATTACGACGGCGAATCCTACGGCGTCGGCACCTTCGGCGTCTTCGCGACCCCCCGGCCCGGCGTGACGCCCGAGCGCGTGGAGGAGACGATCGACGCCACCCTCGCCCGCCTGCTCGACGAGGGCGCGACCGAGGCCGAGGTCGCGCGCTCCGTCCGGCAGATGACGGCGGGCGCGCTGCTCGCGCTCGACGGCCTCGGCGCCGCGCCGCGCATGATCGGCGGCGCGCTCGCCATCGGACTGCCGCTCGAGGATGTCGAGCACTGGCCGGAGCGCATGGCCGCCGTCACGCGCGACCAGGTCAACGAAGCGGCCCGCGCCGTCCTGGGCGGCCGCCACCTCGAGACGACCGGCTGGCTGCTCCCCGCATGACGACCCTGTTCGGCGTGACCCTGCCGCAGCGCCGCGGCTTCTCCGTGCCCATCCAGGTGATCGCCCATCGCGGCATCACCGCCTGGCTGGTCGAGGAACGCTCGGTGCCGGTCGTGTCGCTGGCCTGGGGTTGGCCGGGCGGCGCGACGCTCGACGCGCCCGGGCAGGAGGGCACGGCGAACCTCGCCGCCGCGCTGCTGACGGAAGGCGCGGGGCCGTTGCGCGCCGTGGCGTTCGGCGATGCGCTGCGGGACGCCGCGATCAACCTCGGCTTCTCGGCGAACCGCGAGGCGTTCGAGGGAGGCTTGCGGGCCCTGACCGACGCGTTGCCCGAGGCCGCGCGCCTCGCGCGGCTGGCGATGACGGAACCGCGCCTCGACGCCGACGCGGTGGACCGCATCCGGGCCCGCGCCGTCGCCGGGGCACGGCAGCAGCTCGAGACGCCCTCGGGCCTGGCGCGCCGGGCCTTCTGGGCGGCCGCCTTCCCCGAGCATCCCGCCGGCCGGCTGCCGACGCCGGAATCGCTGGCCGCCGCCCGGCCCGAGGCGATGCGCGCCCTGCTGTCGCGCCAGATGCGGCGCGACGGGCTGCTGGTCACGGCGTCGGGCGCCATCGGCCGCGACGAGCTCGTCGCCCTGCTCGACCAGCTCTTCGGGGAACTGCCGGCGGGCGCGCCCCCGGCCCCCCCGGCGCTGCCGCCGCTGGCCGATTTCGGCCGCACCATCGCCGAGAAGGCGGCGCCGCAATCCGCCATGCTCTTCGCGCAGGACGGCCCGCCGCCCACCGATCCCGACTGGGAGGCCTTCCAGGTGGCGATCCGCATCCTGTCGGGCGGGGATTTCTCGTCGCGGCTGACGCGCCGGGTGCGCGAGGAGCGCGGGCTGACCTACGGGATCGGCGCCGGGCTCGACCCGCTGTTCGGCCGCTCGATCGTGGTCGGCTCCGTTGCGACGGAGAACGCCAATGTCGGCGAGGTCTGGAACCTGATCCGGACCGCCTGGACCGAGATGGCGGAGGCGGGCCCGACCGCGGAGGAGGTGGCGAACGCCGTCGCCTTCCTCTCCGGCTCGCTGCCGCTGCAATTCACCGACAGCCGGCGCACCGCCTCCCTCCTGCTCGGGCTGCGGCAGGTCGGGCGGACGCCGGAATGGCTGGCCGGGCGGCCCGCCCGTCTCGCGGCCCTGACGCGGGACGGTGTCGCGGCCGCCTGCCGCCGCCTTCTGCGGCCGGACGGGCTGGCGCTCGCCGTCGCCGGACAACCCGCCGGCCTCTGATCCCGCGGGCCGACGGCCTGATCCCGCGCCACGGGATCGGGCCGCGCTTGCTGCCCGGAGCATGACCCGCCGGATCGGCGACCGCGCTTGCGCGGAGCGCGCTCGGCGCCGCCGCGCCATCCGCGGCGCCACTGGAGCGTGAACGCAACCTTAGCGAGAGCTTCCAAGTCTGGCTCGCCCTTAAGTAGCGATCAACAGCCCCGTTGTCCTCTCCCTGCGCTGCCACCCACCCCCCCGCCGAGCCCGGGGGCCGCATCCGCAGAGGAGAGCACCGTGTTCCCGATCGAAGCCCCCGCGCCGTCGAACCAGCCCCCCGAACCGAACGCCTGGGCGCTCAACCCGCCCCCGCCGCCGCCCACGATGCTGGTGCCGGGCGCGACCGAGG
>JAIEOO010000046.1 GCA_019750475.1 Acetobacteraceae bacterium
CGGCTCGGGGGGCGGGCGGCGGGCGGCGATGCGGGCCGCCCCGCCGGCGAAGCGCGTGGCCAGCAGGCCGGCGACGAGGCGGAGGAAGCGCTCGCCCTCCTCCGCCCGCGGATCGGGGTCCTCCAGCCAGGCGATGCCGAGGGCGCGGTCGCCCATCCGCACGGGCACGCCCACGAGCTCGCGCGCGCCGAGCGGCCCGAGCCAGAGGCGCCGCAGCTCCTGCGCGAAGCGCTCGCCGGGCTCCGCGGCGGTCGAGAAGCGGTCGCGGTGGCTGAGCGCGGCGAAGAGGGCCGGAAGCTCCTCGCGGCGAAGCTGCGTCCCGCAGGTGTGGCCGCCGCGCTCCCGGTCATGCGCGTCCTCGAGCACGAGGGCGCGGCCATCGGCCGACAATCGCCAGAGCGCGGCGCCGCGCGCGCCGGCGACCTCGGCCAGGCGCTCGGTCATGGCGGGCGGCAGCGGGAGGTTCGGGTCGGCGAGCGCGGGGTCGGACCCGAAGGCGGCGAGCGCCGCGCGCTCCGCCTCGAACCGCGCGGCCTCGCGCCGCAGGCCGGCGGCCTCCCACTCGGCCCGGGCGCCGCGCCGCAGCAGCCAGGACATGAGCATGAGGGCCACGAGCGCGAGCCCGCCATACAGCGCGAGGACGAGGCGGTTGTTGTCCCACACGAAGCCGACGAAGCTCTCCTCCGGCACGGTGAAGACGAGGCGCCAGCCATTCGCCCCTTCGGCCGAGAGCGGCACGCCGACCAGGATGTGCCGCTGCCCGTCGATCTCCTCGATGGCCCGGAAGCGGCCCTGGACCCGCAGCCGGTCATAGGCGCGGGCGAGCGGCGCGTCGTCCAGCGCGTCGAGCCGGCGGGGGATGAGGCCGTCCGGTCCCCGCCCGACGGCGACGCGGTAGTCCGGATGGGCGACGAGGCGCCCGGCACGGTCCACGATGACGGCGCGGCCGCCCCGGCCGATGGACAGCCGGCCCAGGAATTCGGACAGCGCGCGCAGCGAGACGTCGAGCGCGATGACGCCGTCGGGCTCCGTCGATCCCGGGAGCTGCAGCGCCGTCGCGACGGTCAGGCCCGGCACCTGCTCGGTGAAGAAGATGTAGAGCTCGGTCCAGGCGGCGCTGTCCACGGCGGCGAGGCCGGCCCGGAACCAGGGGCGTTCGCGGGGCTGGAAGTCGTTCTCGGGCACCGCCTCCTCGCCGACCTGGCGCCCGGCGCTGTCGTAGAGGAGGCGCGTCAGGGTGCGGGGCCCCGGATCGTTGCGCAGGACGAGCGTGCTGCTGCCCTCGTCCGGGCGGCGCATCACGCTGAGGTAGTTGCCGCGCACATCGGCCGCCATGAAGAGCGAGACCTGGGGCGTCTGCGCCAGCACGGCGCGGCCGACGCGCTCGAGCGTCGCGCGCTGGTCGCCGCGCACCGAGCCGAGCGTGTACACCTCGCGCGCGAGGAGGGTGGCGCGGCGGGCCGTGGCCAGGAACTCCTCCACCTCCTGGGCGACGCGCGCCTCCAGGCTCGCGAGCATGAGTTCGGTGAGCTGGATCGCGCCGCCGCGGTTCGCCCGGTAGGCGTACCAGGAGATCGCCAGCATGCTCGCCAGCACCGCGGCCACGGCGGCGAGCGGCCCGAGCCAGCGGCGGAGAGCCGCCATCCGTCAGGCCCTGTCCAGCGCCTTCGGCGCGCTGACCGCGCAGCGCGCGCGGGCGAGGGCGAGCAGGGCGGCCCTGGCTTCCTCATGACGCGGCTTGCCGGGGGCGAAGCGGCCGGCCCGGATGGCCGAACACAGCAGCGCCTCGTCGGGGGCCAGGGCCCGCAAGGCCGCGGCCGGCACCTCGGCGGAGCGCGCGGCGATGGCCATCGCGTTGGCGATCATCCGCGCCTCGTAGTGCAGATGCGCGGGCAGGGCGGGCAGCAGCCGGTCGAGCAGGAGCCGCCGCGCCGCGGCCAGAAGCTCCGGGCCTTCGGGACGCTCATGCATGGGCGGCCTGCCTTTCTAGCGCCTCGCAATGCTCGAGGATGTCCAGCTCCAGCTCCGGGATGATGTGGGCCGTCAGGGCCAGTTCGAGGGAGGATTCGGCGCCGGACAGGACGCGCTGCGCCTGGTCGGCCGCGATCACCGCCCAGCGGATGGTGGCGCCCAGCTCCCAGTAGGCGACGCGGCCGGGATCGGGCGCCCAGCCGGCCTCGGCGGCGTAGCCCGCGAGGAAGGCGCCCCGCGGGCCGAGGCCGCCGGCCTCCAGTGCGCGGTTGCCGAAGCGCCAGCACGGCGCGCAGAACCAGCCGAGATCCTCGTGCGGGTCGCCCCACTGGCAGAACTCCCAGTCGAGCACGCCGCTGAGCTGGCCGTCGGCCACCATCAGGTTCCCGGTCCGGAAGTCGTTGTGGCAGAGGACGACGGGGCCGGGCGGCGGGGCGAGGCGCGCCATGGCCTCCAGCCCCCATTCGAGGACGGGGCGCGGGATGCCGACCGCGTCGAGCCGCTGGCGCATCCAGGCCACGAAGGCGCGGGCGGGGTCCGCCGGCGGCGCGCGCAGGAAGCCGAGCCCGTCGCGCGGCGGCCGGATGCGGTGGATGCGCGCGAGCGCCGCGCCGAGCGCCCGCACCAGCGCCGGGTCGCCGCCCGCGGACCGGGCCTGCTTCGCCAGCACATGGCCCGCGGCGGTGCCGGGCAGGCGCCGCATGAGGAAGAAGGGCGCGCCCACCACCGCCGGATCCTCGCAGAGCCGCAGCGGCTCGGCGACGGCGCAGCCCGCCTCCCAGGCGGCGCGCAGCAGCGCGTATTCCTGCGGCCGCGTCAGCGAGACGGCGAGGGTCCCCGGATTGTCGGTCCGCAGGACCCAGTCCTCGTCCCGCCCGCGATGCGTGACGGCGAGCGCCCAGTTCTGCTGGATCGCGCCGCCGGAGAGCAGCGCCAGCGACCGGATCCGCGTCCCGGGCCCGAGCCAGGCGGCGAGCCGCGCCTCATCCATCGGCGGCCGTTCCCCAGTGGAAGAAGTCGCGCGGGTCGCGGCGCAGCTGGCCGGCGAGGACCATGCGATGGACCTCGGACGCCCCGTCCACCAGCCGCGCCTGGCGGGCGTAGCGGTACATCCACTCGACCGGCGTGTCCTTCGAATAGCCGCGCGCGCCGAGCAGCTGCAGCGCCGTGTCCACGGCGCGGTGCAGCGCGTCGGCGACGACGACCTTCGCCATGCTGATCTCCTTCCGGGCGAACTGGCCCTGGTCGAGCATCCAGGCCGCGCGCATCGTCAGCATGCGCCCGATGTCCAGCTGCATCGCGGCCTCCCCCACCATGAGCTGAACGCTCTCCTTCTCCGCGAGTTTGGTGCCGAAGGCCACGCGCTCCTCGATCCGGCGCATCGCGATCTCGAGGGCGCGGCGTCCCATCCCGGTCCAGCGCATGCAGTGGGTCAGGCGGGCCGGGCCGAGGCGGATCTGCGTCAGCTTGAGCCCGTCGCCCACGCCCATCAGCCGGTCCTCGTCGGGGATTTCCAGCCCGTCGAAGGACAGCTCGCAATGCCCGCCATGCTCCTCCGGGCCCATGATGGGAATGCGGCGGACGACCTCCCAGCCGGGGCTGTCGCGGTGGAACAGGAAGGCGGTGAGCCCTTTGCGCTCGTCCTCGGAGGTGCGGGCGATGAGGATGAAGTGCGCGGCCTCCCCGGCGCCGGTGATGTAGTGCTTGCGGCCGGTGATCCGCCACCGGTCGTTCCCGATCCGGTCGGCGCGGGTGTAGGTCAGCGCGGGGTCCGAGCCGCAGCCATCGGGCTCGGTCATGGCGAAGGAGGACTGCACCTCGCCGCGGACGATGGGCATCATCCACCTGGCCTTCTGGTCCTCCCGCGCGACGCGCTCGAGGACCATCATGTTCCCGTCATCGGGCGCGGCCGAGTTGAAGGTGACGGGCCCGAAGATCGAGCGGTTCATCTCCTCGTAGCAGGCGGCCATGCCGGTGAAGGGCAGGCCGCGCCCGCCGCGCGACTCCGGCATCTGGAGGCACCAGAGGCCGGCGGCCCTGGCCTCCGCGCGGAGCGCGCGGAGCAGCTCGGGCCGGATGTTCTCGTGCTCGTCGTAGGAGGACGGGTCGGCCTCGAGCGGGATGAGCCGATCCTCGACGAAGGCGCGCACCTGCCGCCGGATGGCCTCGATCTGCGGGGGGAGGGTGAAGTCCATGAGCCTGCCGTGATTCCTCGCGGCCGAAGCTACCAAACCGGGCGGTCCGCGCCATAGCGGCCTGCCGAGCGGCCGCGCCGCGACGGACGCGACGAAAATCGTTGCCGCCCCGGCGTCGCGGCCGCGCTAGGCTGCCGCGCGGAACGGCATCACGGAGCGCCTGCGTGGGCTACCTCGCCACTCTCGGCAACTTCCTCACCTGGTTCCCCATCCTGGCCGCGCTGCTGGCGGGCTTCGGGGCGATCTACCTGCAGCTGACGCCCTGGCGGGAGCTGCGGCTGATCCGCGCCGGCAACGCCGCCGCGGCGATCAGCTTCGGCGGCGCGCTGATCGGCTACGCCCTCGTCCTCGCTTCGGTCACGGCGCACGCGATCTCCCGCGGGGACCTCGTGGTGTGGAGCGTCGTCGGGCTGGTGGTGCAGGTGGCGGCGTTCCTGGTCGCGCGGCTCGTCTACGGCGCGGCGCTGCGCGCGCGGATGGAGGAGGGGTGCCTCGGCGCCGGCGTGTTCCTGGCCGCCGTCTCGCTCTCGGCCGGCGTGCTGAACGCGGCGTCCATGATCTACGAAGGGCCCTGACGATGAAGCGCAGCGCCGCCATCCGTCTCACGCTGCTCGCCCCCTTCGCCGCGGTCGCCGGCTGCGGCGAGGAGCCGCCGGAGCACGGCACGGTCTTCCGCGACGTCGCCGCCTGCGCCGAGGTGCTCGGGCCGCAGTCGCGCGCCGAGTGCGAGAGCGCCTTCCGCCGCGCGCGGGAGGCGCATGCGCGCACGGCGCCCCGCTACGTCACGGCCGAGGCCTGCCAGACGCACACCACGGCCGAACGCTGCCAGGAGGAGGAGCGCCCCGTCAGCACGACGAGCGGCACCACCAGCGCCAGCAGCTCCTTCCGGCCCTACTGGCACCCGCCGATGTGGGGCTTCGTCGTGGGCCCGCCGGCGGATGGCGGCCGCGCCGTCCTGCCCGTGCATCAGGGCCAGCCGCTGGCGGGCGCTCCGGCCGGGACCTATTTCTACTCGGGCGGCCAGCCGCTGGCGCGGGCCGACGGCGCGCTGGGCGCCGGGGCGCGCTCGGCGGGCGTGACCTCGGTCGCGCGGGGCGGCTTCGGGCGCTCCGCCGTCGCCTCCGCCGGCTCCTGATGCGCCGCATCGCGGGGGCGCGCCGCGCGGGTTGGGAGGCGCGGGTCGAGGGGCTCGGCCTCACCTACCACACGGGCGGCCGCCCGCAGGCCGAGGCCGGCGGCGGGCTCTGCTGGGAGGAGGGCGCGCATTGGGCGTTCACCGCCACCGAGGTGGACGCGATCGAGGACGCCGCGGCCGAGCTGCACCGCCTCGCGCTCCAGGCGCTCGACCACCTGACCGGCGCGGGCCGCCGGCATCTGGAGGGCAGCTTCGGCCTCCCCCCCTGGTTCGCCGACCACGTGGCGCGGAGCTGGGCGCGGCGGGACCCGTCGCTGATGGGGCGGATGGACCTGGCCTTCGATCCCGCAACGGGGGCGGTGAAGCTGCTCGAATACAACGCCGACACGCCGACGCTCGCGATCGAGACGGCGCTGGTGCAGTGGGACTGGCTGGAGGCGCGGGGCGAGGCCGCGGCCGACCAGTTCAACAGCCTGCACGAGAAGCTGCTGGCGCGCTTCCAGGCGCTGGCCCCGCGCATGGCCGGCGCGCCGCTGCACCTCATGGCCTTCCGCTCGGCGCCGGAGGAGTGGCAGCACGCGACCTACTTCGCCGACCTCGCGCAGCAGGCCGGGATCGCGGCGATCCAGCTCGACATCGCGGAGGTCGGCTGGGACGGGGCCCGCTTCCTCGACCTCGAGGGGCGGCCGATCCGCTTCCTGCACAAGCTCTACCCCTGGGAGTGGGTGGTGACCGACGCCTTCGGCCCGCATCTCGCCGCCGACAGCTGCGGCGTGCTGGAGCCGCCCTGGAAGGCGCTGCTCTCGGACAAGGCGATCCTCGCCATCCTCTGGCGCCTGTTCCCCGGCCATCCGAACCTGCTGGAGGCCCGGCTGGACGAGCCGGACGCGGCCGGGGACTGGGTGCGCAAGCCCTGCCTCGGCCGGGAGGGCGCCAACATCGCGCTCCGCCGCGACGGCCGGACGCTGCTGGAGACGCCCGGCGCCTATGGCGGGGCCGCGGCGCGCTGGCTGTGGCAGCGGCGGGCGGCGCTGCCATCCGATGGCGGCCTCCACGCCGTGATCGGCGCCTGGATCGTGGACGAGGCCCCGGCCGGGATGATCCTGCGCGAGGACGCCTCGCCGGTGATCCGGGATTCGAGCCCGGTGGTGCCGCACCTGTTCCGTTGAGCCCGGAGGGGGGAGGGGCAACCGCGGCGGCGGCGGTTGCGGAACCCTGCCCGGGACTGGCAACAGGGCGCCCGCCGGCCTAGATAGGCCGAAAGAGAACATCGCGCGAACATCATGCCCGACGACGTCAAGCTGCCGCCGGATTCGATCCGGGAGACCCGCCTCGCCGAGGCGCTGAGCGAGCGCTACCTGGCCTATGCCATGTCCACGATCATGGCGCGCAGCCTGCCCGACGTGCGGGACGGGCTGAAGCCCGTGCATCGGCGGCTGCTCTGGGCCATGCACCAGCTGAAGCTCGACCCCGCGAGCGGCTTCAAGAAATGCGCCCGCGTGGTCGGCGACGTCATCGGCAAGTACCACCCGCATGGCGACGCGGCGGTGTACGAGGCGCTGGTCCGCCTCGCCCAGGATTTCGCCGCCCGCTACACCCTCGTCGAGGGACAGGGGAACTTCGGCAACATCGACGGCGACAACGCGGCCGCGATGCGCTACACCGAGGCTCGCCTCACCGAGGTCGCGCAGGCGCTGCTCCAGGGCATCGAGGAGGACGCGGTCGATTTCCGTGCCACCTATGACGGCGAGGAGCGCGAGCCGGTCGTCCTGCCCGCCGCCTTCCCGAATCTGCTGGCGAACGGCGCCAACGGCATCGCCGTCGGCATGGCGACCTCCATCCCGCCGCACAATGCGGGCGAGCTGTGCGCGGCCGCCCTCGAGCTCGTGCGCGACCGCAACGCGACCACGGCGACGCTGCTGACCCATGTGAAGGGACCCGACTTCCCCACGGGCGGCGTGCTGGTCGAGAGCCGCGAGGCGATGCGCGAAGCCTACGAGACCGGGCGCGGCGGCTTCCGCGTCCGCGCCAGATGGGAGGTCGAGCGGCAGAAGGGCGGCACCTGGACCGTCGTCGTGACCGAGATCCCCTACCAGGTCGCGAAGTCCCGCCTGATCGAGCAGATCGCCGAGCTGCTGGAGGAGAAGAAGCTTCCGCTGCTGGCCGACATCCGGGACGAGAGCACCGACAAGGTCCGCATCGTGCTGGAACCGCGCGCCCGCACCATCGAGCCCGCGGTGCTGATGGAGACGCTGTTCCGCGCGACGGCGCTGGAATCGCGGCTGCCGCTGAACCTCAACGTCCTCGACGCCGAGCGCACGCCCCGCGTCATGGGCCTGCGGGAGGCGCTGCTCGCCTGGCTCGATCACCGCCACGTCGTGCTGGTGCGGCGCACGGAGCATCGCCTGGCCGCCATCGCCCGGCGCCTCGAGATCCTGGCCGGCTACCTCATCGCCTATCTCAACCTCGACGAGGTCATCCGCATCATCCGCGAGGAGGACGAGCCCAAGGCGCCGCTGATGGCCCGCTTCGAGCTGACCGAGGTGCAGGCGGAAGCCATCCTCAACATGCGGCTGCGCTCCTTGCGCAGGCTCGAGGAAATGGAGATCCGCAAGGAGCACGACAAGCTGACGAAGGAGCAGAAGAAGCTCCAGGGCCTGATGGCGAGCGAGGCCAAGCGCTGGGCCGCGATCGGTTCCGAGATCGAGGAGACGCGGAAGCGCTTCGGGGAGGAGACGGAGCTCGGGAAGCGCCGCACCGCCGCCGGCGAGGCGCTGCCCGTCGTGCAGGTGGACGAGAGCGCCTTCGTCGAGAAGGAGCCGCTGACGGTCGTGCTCTCCGAGAAGGGCTGGGTGCGCGCCTTCAAGGGCCACCTGCCGGAGGAGCAGGAGGTGAAGTACAAGGAGGGCGACGGGCCGCTCTTCCGCCTCCATTGCCTCTCGACCGACCGCCTCGTCGCCTTCGGATCGAACGGGCGCGCCTACACGCTGAAGGCGGAGAGCCTGCCGCGCGGCCGCGGCGACGGGCAGCCGCTCCGCCTCATGCTCGACCTCGCGAACGAGGACGAGGTGGTGGGGCTGTTCCTGCCGACGGAGGGGGCGCGCTACATCGTGGCCTCCAGCGACGGGCGCGGCTTCCTCTGCGAGGCGGCGGAGCTGCTGGCCGAGAAGCGCACGGGCAAGCAGGTGCTGGTGCTGGACGGCGCGGCGCGCGCCCGCGTCTGCCGCGAGGCGGTGGGCGACACGGTCGCGGTGCTGGGCGACAACCGCAAGCTGCTGCTCTTCCCGCTGGAGCAGCTGCCGGTGCTGACGCGCGGCCGCGGCGTCGTGCTGCAGGCCTACAAGGAGGGCGGCCTGGCGGACGTGAAGACCTTCTCGAAATCGGAGGGTTTGAGCTGGCGCCTCGGCGAGAAGACCCGGCTCGAGATGGACACGCGGCCCTGGCGTGGTAACCGCGCGGGAGCGGGCAAGCTTCCTCCCAACGGCTTCCCGCGGACCAACCGCTTCGGGGATGACTGAGTGACGCGCGCTGCCCTCTGCTTCCTGGCCCTGCTGCTCGCGCTGCCGGCGCAGGCGCAGCGCGGCGAGCGCCCCGGCCCGCATGACGGCGTCTATGACGGCACGCGCAACCAGGAATGCCGCCCGGGCGGCGTCGTCAGCCGCGAGCGCGTGATCGCCGAGGTCTCGCGCGGGCGGCTCTCCATCCCCGGGCTGCCGGGCGACCCGCCGCTGGAGGCGGTGATCGCGGCCAATGGCAGCGTGGAACTGCCGCGCTTCGGCCTGTTCGGCCCGGGCCGCGGGCAGATCTTCGAGGGCGCCAACGGCGCGCGCCGCTTCACCGGCAGCCATCCCGGGCGCGGCCAGTGCCAGGTGACGTATGAGCTGCTGCGGCGGGCGCCGCAGGGGGCGCGGCGGTAGAGCTCGTCGCCCGCGTTGGCGGCCGGGCGATCCCGCCGGAGCGCTCAGGCCAGCGCGTAGATTTCGGAAGCGCACTCCTCGATCTGCGTCGCCGAGATGACGCCGTAGCCCCGCGCCGGCACGATGGGGAAGACCTTGTCATCGGTGTCGGGCTTCGCGGTGGCCCAGCGCTCACCCCAGCTGTTGCGGATGAGGAACCAGCCCCCGAGCCCCTCCAGAGGGTCGGGCTGAAAGCCGAGCAGGCACACGGCGTGACCGCCCGACCTGTCCCACTCGTCGAGGCGCTCCAGCACTTCGCCTGTCAGCCGCGCATCCGGGTCGGTCCAGTTGTTGAGCGCGTCGGCCGGCTGCAGCGGGTCGCGGAATTGCGGGATGGTGATGGCGACCGGCCGCTGCGCCAGCAGCAGCGCCAGCACCGTCCGGGCCGCCCCCTTCCAGCGCTGCGGCAGCCGCGCCTTCTCCCACGGCCCGATGTCCCAGTAGGCGACGCCCGCGGTGCGGCGGGGGGCCGCGTCGGCGAAGGCTGCCGCGGAGGGCTGCGCATCGAGCGCCATGGAATCGGACCAGATGGCGGCCCGGCAGACGCCGTCCTGCGCCATCGCCGCCGCTGCGCCGCCGAGCTTGAGGCCGAGCGCCGTGGCCCCCGCGCCGCCGGGCAGGGCGGCCGTGCGCTGGTGCAGGAAGCTGGAGGACAGGCGCCGCGTGCCCGCCCCGGGCGCGAGGCTGCGCCATTCGAGGCAGGCGTTCGCGGCGAAGGGCACGCACATGCCGCGCGCCCCCTGGTCCCGCACCGGCCAGAGCGCGCGCGAGTTTCCCAGCAGGTCCACGGCGTCCTGCTGGTCCCTCAGGCTCACCGGCTTGCCGAGCGCCGGCCAGTCCGCGGGCGGGCCGGCCGGCCGCTCGGCCGCGTCGCGCGGCGCGAACCCGCCGCCATAGGACGGCACGGGGCGCGTCCGCTCGGCGCGATAGGCGGCGGAGAGGAAGGGACGGAGCTGGGCCATCAGCCACGCCCTGCGCACATCGGGCGCGCTGCGCGCGAGGCTCGGCGTGGCGGCGAGATAGGCGTGCAGCTGGTCGGGCCGGCGCGCGCGCGTCCGCGCGACGAAGGCCCATTCGGCTTCGTTGAGGCCGAGCGGCGGCAGCAGCGACCCGGTCAGCGCGCTCATGGGCCGTCGGGGCCGCCCGTCGGCGCAACCGGCGCGGGCAGCGTGGCCAGGATCCAGGCCGGCTGCTGCGGCGGCCCGGCGACGAGGATCGCGGCCTGATTCTCGCCGCGGATCTCGGCCTCCGCCTCCCCGAGAAGGTCCTGCACGTGCTGGAGCGACGTCAGCAGCGGGAACACGCGGCTGGCGAGGGCGCTGCCCGCGACGGTGTCTACCCCGAAGTGGACGCCCGCGACCTCCCGGTTCTGCGCCATGCGGCGCGCCAGCGGCAGCAGCACCTGGTCCCGCACCGCGACGCCGGCGCCTGCCTGCTCATGGGCCTTGCCCAGGAGTGCGGCGATGAGGTGCGACTGGAAGGCGTGGTTGCTGGGGAAGGAGGCGTGGGACGGCGTCGGGATCACCGGCATCAGCCCGGGATAGATCTGCACCGGCCGCGCGTGCTTGTACTGCCACTTCCAGTACATCCCGACCATGTGTCCGACCGCGAGGCCGAGCTCGATCAGGGTCGTCACCGCGCGGCGGCGGTGGCCCATGGTGGCGGCGAGGAACACCTTGTCGATGCCCGCCGCCTGGGCCCGGATTTCCCCGAGCCGCCGCGCCCGCAGCGGAACCAGGTTCAGCAGGTCGCCGACCCAGGTCTGCAGGTTGTCCTCCGTGTCGTGGCGCAATTCGGCGTCGAGCAGCCTGGCGGCGGGCCAGTCCAGGCGGCCGAACTCGGCGAGGATCGCCTGGGCGCGGAGGTTCGGGGCGAAGTCGCCGGGCTTGAACTGCGCGCCGGTGAGGATGTCCTGCTCGCCCTTGGCGAGGGTCAGCAGCTCATCCGTCAGCGAAAGGCCGCCGACGGAGAGGAGGGACGCCATTCCGCCGTCCATCCCTCCGTCCATGCCGCCATCGCTGGCGCCCGACATGCCCCCATCGGTGAAGTTCCCGCTCATCCTTCCCTCCCGCTCCTCAGACTGGCAGACCCGCGGCGATCAGCTGGCGGGCGTAAGCCTCGCCCTTGGCCCGGTCGGCGTTCGAGTAGTTCGCCATGAAGCTGCCGACACGGAAACGCGGTTCGATCGCCATCACTTCCTGGGCGAGGTGTCGTGCCTCCGGAATGCGTCCGAGGGCGGCGAGGGCGGCCAGGGTGGTGCGGAGGTTCGAGGTGTAGCGGGGGTTTGCCTCGCGCGAGCGCAGGCCCCAATGCGCGCAGGCCTCCCAGTCGCCGGCGTGGTAATGCGCCATCGAGAGGAAGTGCTGGTGCCGGAACACCAGCGGGTCCTCGGGCGAGAGGCGCAGCGCCCGCTCGGCGCGCCGCACCGCCTCCGGCGCCTGGCCGGTCAGCGCGTGGGCGGGCGAGGACCAGAGCCACGCCTCGGACTCGTTGGGCGCCGCGTCGAGGGCGCGGGCGAACATCTCGAACGCGCCCGCGTGGTCCTTCAGCAGGATCGCCCGGTTGTGGGCCAGCAGCGCGAGCGCCCTGGCGTTCTGCCCGTCGAGGCGGATCGCCTCGGTTGCCGCCGCCTCCAGCGCCGTGAGGTCGCCGCCGCGATCGCCGGACCAACCCTGGCCGAGGCGGAGGCTGTACCAGTTGGCGAGCGCCGCATGCCCGCCGGCGAAGCCCGGGTCCATCGCGATCGCGCGCCGCAGCAGCGTGCCCGCCGCCTCGAAGGACGAGGCCTCGAGGCGGAAGACCAGCTGCCGCGCTTCCAGCAGCAGCTGGTACGCGTTCCAGTCGGAGGGCGCTTGGCGCCGGCCGCGGCGCAGCTCCGCCTCCTGCACGCGGGGCACGAGGGTGTGGGCGATCACCGCGGCCACCTCGTCCTCCACCTCGGGGGAGATGTTGGCCGGCAGATCATAGGTGCGGCGCCACAGCACGGCGGAGGTCGCGGCCTCCGCCAGCTCGACGCCGAGGCGCAGCACACCGCCGACCGGCCGCAGGCTGCCCGAGGCCAGGTATTGCGCGCCGAGCCGCCGCCCGATCTCGCCGAGCGGCAGCGGGTGCCCGGCGAGCGGCCGCGTGGAGTTGGCGGAGATGACGACGGGCTCCCGCAGGGTGGCGAGCGCGCCCACCACCCCGTCGAGCACGCCGTCGGCGACGGCCGCGAGGGTCAGGTCCCGGGTCGGCAGGCGGAAGGGCAGGACGGCGACGACCGGCGCGCCGCCGGGGGAGGCGACGCCGGTCGCGACCGCGGCCGGCACGGCGGGGCCGGGCAGGCCGGGCACCTCGGGCGTCTCCAGCATGTAGCCGCGCTTCGGCAGCGTCCGCAGCCGCTCCCCGTCGGGGCCGAGGGCGCGGCGCAGCTCCACCACGCATTGGGTGATGCTGTCGTCGCTGACGTGGATGTCGGGCCAGACGGCGTCGAGGATCTCGGCCCGGGTGATGACGCGTCCGGGCCGCGAGAGCAGAAGGGTCAGCAGTTCGAGCGTCTTGGGGCGCAGCCGCGTCCCGGTGCCGTCGGCGCGGCGGATGACGCCACGCTCGGTGTCGATTCGCGCCCGCCCGAAGGCCGTTTCGATGAGCCCTGGCATCCCGCTCCGCATCCTGGCCGCGAACGGCCAGGCCCACGCTGACACTGTCGGACCGATCCCGTCATGGCACGACGGGTTCGATGCGTGTTCAAGCGGAACGTCGCGGCCGCGACACGAAGGATTTCCGAAAGCCGGGGGATTCCTGGCGGATCACCCGGCCCGCCGGCGGCGCGTCGGTGGCCGCGGCTGGGGCGGGGCGGGCCCGCTCAGGCGGCGACGATGTTGAGCGCCCGCGCCCGAGCCACCCAGTTGTCGCGGAAGGCGGCGACGAACCGGGCGAAATCCGGCCCCATCGGCGTCGGGACCCGCGGGGGCGAGGCGAACTCCGCGAGCCGCGCCTGGATCGCGGGCATCGCCAGGATGGGCGGCAGGGCGGCGGTCAGGCGATCGGCGATGGCGGGCGGCAGGCCGCGCGGCGCGCTGAGGCCGATCCACTGCGTCATGGTCGCGGCGCCGAAGCCGAGTTCCGCGAGCGTCGGCACGTCCGGGAAGGCCGCGAGCCGCCCTTCGGTCGAGGTCGCGAGCGCGCGGAGCGTGCCGTCCCGCAGCTGCCCGACCAGCGTCGTGATCGGCGCGTTCAGCGCCTCGATCTGCCCCGCCAGGAGGTCCTGCAGCGCCGGCGCCGTGCCGCGATAGGGCACGTGGTCGAGGTTCTGCGTCCGCGCCTCGGCGGCGATGACCGCGCCCATGATGTGCTCCGCGCTGCCCACGCCTGAGGAGCCGTAGCGCACCACGCCCCGCCGCGTCGCCTCGATGAGGGACGGCAGGTTGGCGAAGGGGCTCTGGGCGCGGACGACCATGACGGTCGGCGCCTCGGCCAGCATGCCGAGGTGCACGAAGTCCGCCACCGGGTCGTAGGGCATGCTCGGCAGCACGCCGGGGGCGAAGCCGAAGGGGATGGCGTGGGAGACGGCGAGGGTGAAGCCGTCGGGCGCGCCCTTCGCCACCGCGTCGGCGCCGAGCGTGCCGGAAGCGCCCGTGCGGTTCTCGACGACCACGCTGGTGCCGAGCGCCTCGCCGAGCGGCTGGGCGAAGAGGCGACCGATCGCGTCAGCGAGGCCGCCGGCCGGGAAGCCCGCGACGAGGCGGATCGGCTGGCGGTTCGGCCAGGCGGGCTGGGCGCGAAGGGCGGGCGCGGCAAGGAGGGCAGGGGTCGCGGCCAGAAGCGTGCGGCGATGCATGTCGCGTGGTCTCCGAGGCGGGCCGGCCGCCGTCGTCTGCCCAGAGGGTGGGCAGACCGGGACGGCGGCGGGCTGTGACGCTCCGGTGACGCAACATTCATGCCGCGGCGCGAGCGGGCCTCACCCCAGGGTGAAGGCCTCGTGCACGGCGGATTGCACCATCCCGCCCAGCACGGCGCCGCCGCCGGCGACATAGATCCAGTCCCCGATGGCGGTGGCGGCGACGGCGTGGCGCGGCGTCGGCATGGGCGCGTGGCTCTGCCAGCTGTCGGAGGCCGGGTCGTAGCTCTCCATCTGGCCGAAGACCTTGGCGTCGCGCGCGACCCCGTTCTCGATGATGCCGCCCTCGCCCCCCATGCAGAAGAAGCGGTCGCGGTAGACCACCATGCCGTGGCCCGAGCGCGGCGTGGGCAGCGGCGCGCGCTCCTCCCAGCTGTCGCGGGCCGGCAGGTACACGTGGTGCATGTCGGTGTTGTACTGGAAGGTGTTGAAGCGCCCGCCGACCACGTGGATCACCCCGCCATGGGCGACGCAGCCGACATGGTCGCGCCCGGCGGGCAGCGGCCGTCGCAGCTCCCACCGATCGGCCTGCGGATCGTAGACCTCGTGCCAGGAGATGCTGGCGCGCTCGGGCGCCGGGTCGGTGGCGCCGCCGATGAGGTGGATGCGGCCGTTGAGCGCCACCGCGGCCGCGGCGCCGCGCGGGCGGGGCAGGGGCGCGATCTCGCGCCAGCGGTCCTGCGCGACCTCGTAGATGAAGGCCTTGTCGTCGCAGCGGCGGTTCTGCTCGATGAAGCCGCCGAGCGCGTAGACGCGCCCGGCATCGGCGACGACCGCGACATGGTTCGCGCCGCGCGGCAGGGGCGCCGCGTCGTACCAGCGGTTCGAGGCCGGGTCGTAGACGGTGTGGTAGGCGCGGTTGAACTGCCCCTCGCCATAGCCGCCGACGACATGCATCCGGCCCTCCCAGGCGGTGGCCCAGGCCATCTCGCTGCGCGGGATCGGCATCTCGGTCCGCGTCACCCAGCGCCCCTGCGGGCCCGGGGGCGCCGGGCTCCCGGTCACGCGCTGCGCCTCCTGCTGCGGCGTGAGGTGGTGCGGCGCGCCACCCTGGAAGACGTTGTGGAACCGGTCGGGCGAGGGCGGGCGCGGCGTCAGGGCGGGCGCCCCATGCCCGTGCTGGTGCTGCTGCGCGAAGGCGGGCGCGGCGAGCAGCGCCGCGCCCGAGCCGAGGAGATGCCGACGACGCATGGGGAACCTCATCCGGTGGGGTGTCGCAGCGAGGCTACGCCGCCACCGGAACGAGGTGAACCCGCCGTCAGCGCCGGGCCTGGTTCGTCGCCAGCACCGGCTGGTTCAGGAAGAACTCGTCGCGCGGGAACATGTCGGTGAGGGGGGCCTCGACGCGGGGGGTGGCCGGTGTCCAGACCTGCATCGGCCCCGCGATCATGGCGCCCAGGTCGGTGGCGCGGGGGTTGCCGCGGGCGGCGTGGGCGACGGCGTGCCCGTCGCGCAGCGCCGCGACCAGGGCCTGCTGGTCGAGCGGGATCGGCCGGTCGCTGCCGATCATGATGCTGGCGGGCTTCAGCAGCACGGCATGGGGGAAGACCGCAGCGAAGGTGTCCACCACGCGCCAGGTCGGCGCCCATTGCACGTAGAGGCCGCCGGGCGCCAGGCGGTCGCGCACCTCCTCCAGGTATTCGCGGGAGTAGAGCAGGCCGGAATGCGAGGATTGCGGCAGGATGGCGTCCGCCTCGATCACCTCGTAGCGGCCCGCGCCGCGGGTGAGCGCGCGCCGTCCGTCGCCGTATTCCAGCTTGACCCGCGGGTCGCGGAGCAGGGCCGCAACGGCCGAATGCGGCTGGGCCGCGGCGATGTCCTCGAGGGCGTCGATGACCGGGCGGATCAGCTCGATCGCGCGGATCTCCCGCGTGGCGGGGTTCACCGTGGCGCCCCAGGGCGTGCCGCCCGAGCCGATGCCGATGGTCAGCACCCGGTCCGGGTTCGGATGGATCATCGGGCCCAGCATGCCGAGGAGCATGTGGATGTCGAGGAACGGGATGTTCCCCTGGCCGTGGCCCATGATGAAGAAGCGCCCGGGGTCGCGGCCCGGCACCTCCGCCTGGGAGCGGTAGAAGGCGACGCCCGAGCGATCCTCGCCCCACACCGCGAAGGATCCGGGATGCTGGTTGTGCATGCGCTCCCAGAAGCGGGCATTGCCCGGCATGACGATGAGCAGCGTCGCCGTCGCGGCGGCGGCGAAGGCCGGCCAGCGGCGGGCGCCGGTGCGCTGCCACCACCAGAAGGCGATGAGTGCGAGGGACGCGACGGCGAGCAGCTTCAGCGTGCCCATCGTGCCGAGGAAGTGGAAGGAGACGAGCCCCGTCCCGATGGAGCCCGCCGCGTTGCCCAGGATGTTGGCGAGCTGCACCCAGCCCACCCGCGCGCCGACGCTCGCGAGGTCCTGCTGGACGGCGCGTTGGACGAAGGGGAAGGTCATGCCGATCAGGAAGGAGGGCGGCCCGACCACGAGCGCGATCAGCACGACGGAGATGAACAGCTGCGTCTCGCCGAAGCGCAGCATGTCCACCGCCATCCAGTCGCGCAGCGGCGTGGCGTGCATGGCCCACCACAGGCCCAGCAGCAGCACCCCGCCGAGGACGAAGCCCGAGGCCTGGGTGGCGAAGAACCACGGCCGCGGGTCCTTCACGCGGCGCAGCAGCCGCGAGGCGACGGCCATGCCCCACCCGTCCGCCAGCAGGAAGACGCCGAGGATCGTGGGGAAGAGGTAGGCGTGGTACTGCCCGACCTGGCCGAGCATGCGCACCCAGACGATCTCGAGCGCGACGATCACGTAGCCCGAGAGGAAGACGAGCAGGCACCAGAGGCGCAGCCCGCCGAAGGGTTCGCCCGCGCCGGCGACGGACGCGGCGGCCCGGGGCGCGGGCGCCGCGCGCGAGAGGGTCGGCAGCAGCGTCAGGGCGAGGATGGCGGCGACCAGGTCGAGCCCGCTCGCCAGCGCGAGCGCGCCGACATAGCCGAGATTGCCGACGATGAACCACCCGCCCGCGATGGCGCCGATGCCGGCGCCGAGCGTGTTGAGGCCGTACAGCTTGCCGATGCGCTCGGCGACGCTCGACAGGTCCGTCGCGACGGCGCGCGACAGCAGCGGGAGCGAGGCGCCCATCAGGGTGGTGGGCAGCATCAGCCCGGCGAAGCAGAGGGCGAAGACCGCCATGGGCGCCTCGACGTCGTCGGCGAGACCGATGGCGATGAAGTCGTAGAGGAACGCCTTGGAGACGAGGGCGAAGAGGGCGACGCCCGCCTCGCACAGGCCGAAGCCGAGCATGGCGCGGTGGGGCGAGAGCCGGTCCGCGACCTTGGCGCCGATGATCGAGCCGAGACCCAGCCCGGCCAGGAAGGCGCCGACCACGAGCGCGGCCGAGACCGTGTCCGAACCGGCGAAGACGCCGAGCATGCGCTGCCAAACGATCTGGCAGAGCAGGGCGGCGAAGCCCGAGCAGAAGAAGGCGACCATCAAGCGCGTCATGCGCGACCATTCCCCGTCAAAAGGGTCCGAAATGCGGCGCTCATGTTACGGGGCTGCCGGTTGACGGGAAGGGCCGCCGCGCCGGACCATCCGCACTGAAACGAGGGAGGAACGACGCATGGGGACCATGAAAGCCTGGGCGGTGGTGGAATGCGGGAAGCCGCTGCAGGAGATCGACCTGCCGCTGCCCGAGCCCCAGGGCGACGAGGTGCTGCTCGAAGTCACCCACGCCGGCGTCTGCCACTCGGACATCCATATCTGGGAAGGTGAGTACGATCTGGGCGGCCGCGGGAAGCTGCGCATGCAGGACCGCGGCATGACGCTGCCCCTCGCCATGGGGCACGAGATCGTCGGCCGGGTGCTGATATGCGGGCCCGGCGCCGCCGGCAAGGTGAAGCCGGGCGATGTCCGCCTCGTCTTCCCCTGGGTCGGCTGCGGCACCTGCGCGGCCTGCCAGCGCGACGAGGAGAACATGTGCCCGCGCGGCCAGTCCCTCGGCGTGTACCGCAACGGCGGCTACGCCACCCATGTGCTGGCGCTGCACTGGAAGCACCTCGTCGCCATCGACGGGCTCGATCCCGCCCTCGCCGCCACCTACGCGTGTTCCGGCGTCACGGTCTTCTCGGCGGCGCGGAAGGTCCTGCCCCTGCCGCCGGAGGAGCCGGTGGTGCTGGTGGGGGCCGGGGGCCTCGGCCTCAACGCCATCGCGGTGCTGAAGGCGCTCGGCCACCGGCGGATCGTCTCGGTGGACGTGGACCCCGGCAAGCTCGTGGCGGCGGCCGCCCAGGGCGCCACGGACACGGTGCTGGCCGACGATGACGGCCCGGCCACCACCGCCCGCATCGTGGCGGCGGCGGGCGGGCCGGTCGCGGCCGTGATCGACCTGGTGAACGGCACCAAGACGGCCGCCTTCGCCTTCGACGCGCTGCGCAAGGGCGGCAAGCTCGTGCAGGTCGGGCTGTTCGGCGGCGAGATGCGCGTGCCGCTGCCGCTGATGCCCATCCGCGCCCTCACCATCCAGGGCAGCTATGTCGGCGACGTGAAGGAGCTGCGGGAGCTCGTCGCCATCGCGCAGCAGGGCAAGATCCCGCCCATCCCGGTCACGACCCAGCCGCTGCCGACCGCGGATGCCGCGCTCAACCGGCTGCGCTCGGGCCAGGTGACCGGCCGCATCGTGCTGACGGCGGCATGACGGCCAACGCGCTGCGCATCGCGGTCCTGCCCGGGGACGGCATCGGGGAGGAGGTGACGGAGGCGACGCTCGCCGTGCTGCGCGCGGTCGATGCGCGGCACGGGCTGGGGCTCGCCTTCGAGACGCATCGCGTCGGCGCCTTCGCCTACCGGGACACGGGCACCGACCTGTCGGACGGGACCTTCGAGCGCTGCCGGACGGCCGATGCCATCCTGCTCGGCGCCTGCGGCTGGCCCGGCATCCGCAAGGCCGACGGGACGGAGATCGCGCCGCAGATCACGCTGCGCCAGCGCCTCGACCTCTACGCCGGGGTGCGGCCGATCCGCGCCATTCCCGGCGTTCCCCTGCCGCTCGCCGATCCGCGGGCGGCGGGCATGGACTTCGTCATCCTGCGCGAGAGCACCGAGGGGCTGTTCTTCTCGAAGGATCGCGGCACCGTCACGCCCGACCGGGCCGAGGAGACCCTGCGGCTGACCCGCGGCACCTCCGAGCGGCTGGCGCGCTTCGCCTTCCGCCTCGCCGAGCGGCGCGGGACGAAGAAGCGCGTGACGCTGGTGGACAAGGCCAATGTGTTCCGCGCCTTCGCCTGGCTGCGCGGCATCTTCGCGGAGGAGGCGGCGCGGCACCCGGGCGTGGCGTTCGACGCGCATTACGTGGACGCGATGGCGCTCGACCTCGTGCGCCGCCCCTGGGACTGGGACGTGCTGCCGACCGAGAACATGTTCGGCGACATCCTCTCCGACCTGGCGGCCGGGCTGATCGGGGGCATGGGCTTCGCGCCCTCGGCCGATGTCGGCGACGGGCACGCGGTGTTCCAGCCGAGCCACGGCACGGCGCCCGACATCGCGGGGCAGGGGATCGCCAACCCGACGGCGATGATCCTCTCGGCCGCGCTGATGCTGGAATGGCTGGCCGAGGAGCGCGGCGCCCGCGGCTGCGCCGACGCGGCGCGGGAGCTGCGCGCGGCGGTGGACGCGGCCTTC